>NZ_JAVDPW010000015.1:0-155928 GCF_031453975.1 Inquilinus ginsengisoli | reverse complement strand
TTCCGCGCCCCGGTCCGGGTGGCCACCCGGACCGGGGCATCCCGCTCTCGCGGAATGATCCTTTCTACCCTCTTTCCAACAGACAATTGCGAGGAAGCGAAGCCGACGAATCCATCCATGGTGCCGGTCCGAGCGGCCCGATGGATTGCTTCGCTGCGCTCGCAATGACGGTGTTGGGGTGGAGAGGCGACGCAAAGGGCTGTCTGCGGCTCGGCGGAGGAGCCCCCTCCCCCTCAGGAGCGCCTGCTGGTGACGAAACGGGCGCTGGCGCCGGACCGCCCCGCTACCGCAGCTTGCCGGCGATGCGGTCGGCGAGTTCGCCGAGGGCGTCGCTCATCGCCTGGACCTCGGCCGCGGTGGTCTGGTCCGCCGGGCGGCGGGTGATGCGGGCGGTCTCGGTCACCGGCTTGCCGCGCGCCTTGTGGCGCAGGCGCCATTGCGCCTCGAGCACGATGGTGCCGTCGGCCTCCGGGTCGAAGCGGCTGAGCGCCAGCTCGACCGTCAGGTCCTCGTCGCCCGACAGGGTGCGGCTGGTGGTGATGACCGATCCCGCCGGCAGCCGCCGGGTCAGGTCGTCGGCCAGCACCCGCTGCACCATGTTGGCCAAGGGCTCGCCCCAGCGCTCGAATTCGGCGACGCCGAGCTCGACCGCGCCCGAGCGGGTGACGATCTGCGGCCGGTCGAGGTATTTCGGCACCTCGACCGCCGCCACCGACGCCGTCACCGGCCGCCCCGGGGCCGAGACGCCCGGCGCGGCCGCCAGGGTGTAGACCTTGGGCGGCGTCGAGGAACAGGCCGCCACCGCCGCCAGCAGGCAGGCGGCGAAGGCGCGGTGGGATAGCGGCAGAGCGCGCATCAGTTCAACCCTTCGGTCTTGCCCCGGATCAGCGCCTCGGGGTGCTGCTCGAGATAGTCGGTGAGGACGCGGATCGAGCGCAGCGTGTCCTCGACCTGGCCCATCAGCCGGGTGAGGTCGCGCTTGAAGCCGGAATCGGCGCCGTAGCCGTCCGACCCCAGCGTGCCGCCGAGCCGCCGCACCGCCTGCTGCGCCGCGGCCAGCAGCGGCGGCAGCTGCTGCAGCGTCGGGCCGAGATTGGTGTTGGCCTGGCCCAGCAGCTGCTGGGTCGAGGACAGGGCCCCGGCCAGCGAGCGCAGCGACTCCGTGATCTCCGGCGAGGCCGCCAGGGACTGGAGGGTCTTCAGCGTGGCGTTGGTCTGGTCGACCAGCTGGTCGATCGGCAGCGCCGAGATCTTGTCGAGGATGGCGCTGGCCGAGCGCATGACGCTGTCGAACTGGCCCTGGACGGTCGGCAGGATCGGATAGCGGTCGCCCTCGCCGACGGTCTGCTGGTAGGTGTCGGGGAAGATGTCCAGCGTGACGATCAGCTGGCCGGTCAGCAGGTTGCCGTTCTTCAGCTGCGCCCGCAGGCCGCGGCCCACCAGGGCCTTCACCTGATCGGTGTATTCCTTCGGCCCGAGGCCGGGCTTGGCCCCGACCATCTCGATCCGCTGCGGCTCCAGCTCGACCAGCACCGGGATCCGCATCCGGTTCTGGGCGGCGTCGTATTGCAGCCGGACCTCGGACACCCGCCCGACCTTGATGCCGCGCCATTCGACATTGGCCCCCGGCTCCAGCCCGCCGACCGAGCCGTCGAAATACAGGAGATAGGGCAGCCGGACGGTGTATTCCGCCTCCTCGACGCTGGCCTGGTCCTTGTACAGGGTGAAGGTGGTTCCGGCCTTGGCCTGCTCGCCGGCGCTACCGACATCGGGCGTGTCGAAGGCGATGCCCCCGGCCAGCACCGCGGTCAGCGATTCCAGCTGGATCTTCAGCCCCTGCGCCCCGGCGCCGATCGAGATGCCGGACGCGTTCCAGAAATTGGTCTTGGCCCGGACCTGGCTGTCGAAGGGCGCGCGGACGAAGGCGTGAATGGTGACGCCATTGGCCAGGTTGTCGGCGTCGAAGCCCATGACCTGGCCGACCTGGACGTCGCGGTAGAAGATCGGCGAGCCGGGGCCGACCGAGCCGATGCGGTCGGCCTTCAGCAGGAATTCGGTGCCCGGCACGTCGGCCCGCACCACCGGCGGATCCTCCAGCCCGGTGAAGCTGCGGCGGCTTTCGCCCTTGCCGGGGTCGAGCTCGATATAGGAGCCGGAGACGATGGTGGAGAAGCCGGTCAGCCCGCCGCTGGCCGACAGCCGCGGCCGCACCACCCAGAACCGGGTGTCCTGGTTCAGGTGGGGCGCCGCCGCCTGGGTCATCTCGGCGGTGACCTCGACATGGCTCAGATCCTCCGACAGGGCGATGGTCTTGACCGTGCCGAACACCACCTCCTTGTGCTTGATCAGGGTCTTGCCCGCCTCAAGCCCGTCCGCGGCCTGGAAGCTGATGGTGATGGTCGGCCCCTGGCTGGAGAAGGTGATCCAGCCGAGATAGCCGGCGATCAGCACCGCCACGATCGGGATCAGCCAGATCGGCGACAGCCGGCGCTTGCGGTCGATGCGGGGGGCGGCCGGCGGGAGGCCGCTGGTCTCAGTCATGGTCGGCACTGTTCTCTCCCGCCGCGTCCCACATCAGGCGCGGATCGAAACTCATGGCCGCGATCATGGTGATGATCACCACGGCGGCGAAGGACACGGCCCCGATGCCGGGCTCGATCGTCGCGATCTGCCCCAGCTGCACCAGCGCGACCAGGATCGAGATCATGAAGATGTCGATCATCGACCAGCGCCCCACCGCCTCGACGATGCGGTACAGCACCGTGCGGTCCTGCAGCCGCCGCCTTGTGCCGCGCCGGGTGGTGACCAGGAGGGTGATCAGCCCGGCCAGCTTCAGCACCGGCACGGTGATCGAGGCGAAGAACACCAGCGCCGCCAGCGGCCACATCCCGGAATCGGCCAGTTCGATCACCCCGCTCATGATCGTGTCGGGCGCCCCGCTGCCGAGCGAGATCACCGTCATGACGGGCAGGATGTTGGCGGGGATGTAGAGGATGATGGCGGTGATGACCAGCGCCCAGGTCCGGGTCAGGCTGTCGGGCTTGCGGCGGTGCAGCGCGGCGCCGCAGCGCGGACAACCGGCATGGGCGCCCGGCGTCACGTTCGAGACCAGGCCGCAGGCATGGCACAGCCGCGCCGGCCGGGCCGGGTCGGCCGCCGGCGGCGTCGGCACCAGCCCGCGCCGTTCGAACACCCGCCACACCGTCTGGTTGTCGAGCGAGGTGCCGGCGGCGATGATCGCCAGCATCAGCGCCCCGACCGAATAGAGGCCGGGGCCGATGTCGACCGTGGCGAGGTCGATCAGCTTCACATAGGCGACGAAGACGCCCAGCAGGTAAACCTCCATCATCGCCCAGGGGCCAAGCAGTTCGGCCCAGCGATAGAGGCGCGGCAGCCAGCGCGGCGGCCGCTTCAGGCGCAAGCCGCCCAGCACCAGGGCCAGCGTGCCCAGCCGCAGCCCGGGGGCGACGAACATGGTCAGCGCCACCACCGCCGCCAGCTCCCACAATCCCTGCCGGTACAGGGTGACGACGCCGGTGACCAGGCTGGCCGCCTGGATCCGGCCCGAGATCTCCAGCGAGATGAAGGGCAGGAGATTCGCCATCAGGAAGAACACCAGCCCGGCGCAGGTGTAGGCGAAGGCGTGGTCGAGCGAGGTGGCGCGGAACTTGTGCAGGGTGGCGCCGCAGCGGCTGCAGCGCGCGGCGGTGCCGTCCGGCAGCGCCGGCACGTCGTGCCGCAGCCCGCATTCATGGCATTCCATCAGCCGGCCGGTTCCGGGATCGGTCGGCCCGGTCCGCGTCGCCGCGATATCGCTCAACGGTTCATCTCGATTGGCCTTGCCGGCGCCATCCCCTCCCGCAGCGGCAGGACGGCCCCGCGACTTTATGGGCTAAGACCCGCCGGGCGAAACACAAGATGATTGATTCTCGGTCTTTTTTGGCCGGGGCCGTCGCGACCGACGGCACGATCTTCACCCTCCATCGCCTGGCCTTTGGGCCGGGCCTCGCCATGAGCTGCTGGAACAGCGCGGCGAGGATCCTGACCAGGGTCAGGCCGGCTCCGCTCCGGCCACGGCCGAGAGGCCGACCATCTGGCGCATCACCCTCGTGCTATTCCCTGGCAGAGATGGCGTGCCTTTTTTATATCAGAAACATGACATCTGTTGCGTATAAATCAGAAAGCTGACAGTCTTTCTCAAACAGGGGGGTTCAGTGACCGGATCGGTGCGCCAGAGACTGACCGAAAGCCTGGAGGACGGGACGGCCGCGGGGCGCGCGATCGCCACCTACATGCTGGCCAATCTGAGCGAGCTGCCGTTCGAGACCTCGGCCACCATCGCCCGCAAGGTGGGTGTCAGCGAGCTGACCGTCGGCCGCTTCTGCCGCTCGGTCGGCTACCAGCACTTCAAGGACCTGAAGGCCGACCTGAAATCCGACATCGGCGACAGCCCCTGGCTGATCGGCGACCGGCTGCGCGAGTTCCAGGCCCGCAGCCGGACCGGCGGCGGCGACCTGGCGCGCAGCCTGGATCTGGAGATCGCCGCCATCGTCCGGGTCTACGAGCTGGCCCAGACACCGCAATGGAAGACGGTGGTGCAGCGGCTGGCGACCGTGCCGCGGATCTTCGTCGCCGGCTTCCAGACCGAACGCGGCATCGCCGCGATCATGGTGCATCAGCTGCGTTACCTGCGCGACGGGGTGCATCTGGTCGACCTGTCCTCCGGCAACTTCGCCGAGGTGCTGCTGACCGACGCCGAAGGGGCCGCGCTGGTGCTGTTCGACGCCCGCCGCTATTCGCAGCAGGCGCCGCTGCTGGCGCGCCGGGCGCGGGATGCGGGCATGCCGGTCACGCTGGTCACCGACCAGTTCTGCGACTGGGGGCATGACTGCGCCACCGAGGTGTTCGCAGTGCCGACCGAGATCAACCTGTTCTGGGATTCGACGGCACCGATGGTGTCGCTGATCCAGCTGCTGCTGAACGGCATCTTCGCCGAGCTCGGGCCCGAGGTGGAGGAACGGCTGAACCGGATGGCCGAGCTTTACAACGACTTCATCGGCCATGTCGGCCGCATTCCCGACCGCTGACGCGGCCGGCCACGACAAAAGACCAAAACACGGAGGCAGAGATGACGGGACTGACGACAGGCGGAGTCCGCCTGGCCGGAGTGCTGGGCCTTGCTCTCGCGGCGATGCTGCCGCTGCGGCCGGCGGCGGCACAGGATGCGGTGATCGTGCTGAGCAGCGCCGAGGCCGGGGTGCCGAACTACGACCCCATCCGCGGCGCGATCCTGAACACCGGGGCGGCGCTGATCTATGACCGGCTGGTCGAGCAGGACGCCGACCAGTCCTTCCACCCCCACCTCGCCACGTCCTGGGAAAGCACCTCGGACGGCATGGCATGGACCTTCAAGCTGCGCCAGGGCGTCAAGTTCACCGATGGCGAGCCGTTCAACGCCCAGACCATCGTGTGGTGGATCCCGAAATACAAAGGCACCGAGAACGAATTCATGATCGACGCCATCGACCATGTCGAGGCGGTGGACGACTACACCGTGCGCTTCGTGATGAAGCGGCCGGAGCCGAACCTGATCTACAACCTGGCCAGCACCTTCATGAGCATCCCCAGCCCGAAGGCGTTCGACGCGGCCGGCGACAGCTATGGCGTGACCGAGGCGGTGGGCACCGGCCCCTACAAGCTGGAGAGCTTCACCGTCGGCCAGGAAACCGTGCTGGTCCGCAACGACGACTACGCCTGGGGCAGCGACCTCTCGGAGAACCAGGGCCCACCGCATATCGGGCGGCTGACGCTGCGCGAGATCCCGGACCAGTCGACCGCCTTCCTGGAGCTGAAGACCGGCGGCGTCGACATGCTGCTGGACCTGCCGACCGACTACCTGTCGCAGCTGAAATCCGAACCGGACATCGACTTCCGCACCCAGCCGGGCTTCGGCACCACCTACATGCCAATCAACACCCAGGCCGAGCCCTTCACCGACATCCGGGTGCGGCAGGCCACGGCGCTGGCCATCGACCAGGCCGCGATCCTGAAGACCGTCTACAACGGCATCGGCACCGAGGCGCACCAGTTCCTGATCGCGTCGCTGCCGGAATCCAAGGTCGATCCCAAGGTCGAGATCCGCTACGACGCGGCCAAGGCCAACCAGATCCTCGACGAGGCCGGCTGGGTGCGCGGCGACGACGGCATCCGGGTCAAGGACGGCAAGCCCCTGTCGGTCAAGCTGTGGACCCGGGCGGAGACCGAATACAAGCGCATCGCCGAGATCGTCCAGGCCCAGCTGAAGGCCATCGGCATGGACGCCGCGATCACCGTCTTCGACACCAGCACCATCCGCGACCAGTACAAGAAGGGCGAGCACCAGCTGGTGATCGCCACCTATGGCTGGAACAACGCCGACATCCTGGACTGGTGCTTCAGCGGCAAGCGCCTGTTCTACCCGAATGTGGCGATGTGGAACGACCCGAAGTCGGAGGAGCTGAACGAGGTCGCCATGCACCAGTCCCGCACCGGGGCGGAGCGGGAGGCCAATTTCCGCAAGTACCACGAGTACCTGCTGAGCCAGTTCGTGTTCGCCCCGATCTACGAGCCGGCCCAGAACGTCGCCTTCAACAAGGCGCGGCTGCAGGTGCCCGGCGTGATCCGCGGCCCGCAGCTGAGCCAGCAGACCATCGTCGACCTCAAGGTCGCCGAGTAGCGCCGCGCGGACGGGGAGACCGACATGATCGCCTTCGTGCTGCGGCGGCTGGTGCTGATGGTGCCGGTCTTCCTGGTGGTGTCGCTGGTGGTGTTCCTGATCATCCACCTGGTCCCGGGCGACCCGATCGACAACCTGATGCGGGTCGGGTCGACCCCGGCGCAGCGGGCCCAGATCGAGGCAAAGTACGGCCTCGACCGCAGCCTGGCCGAGCAGTACCTGGTGTGGATGGGGCGGCTGCTGACCGGCGACCTGGGCACCGCCATCATCCAGCGCCGGCCGGTCGCGGAGCTGATCGGCCAGAACCTGCCCTACAGCCTGGCCCTGGGCGGGCTGGCGCTGGCCTTCTCGACCCTGGTCGGCGTGGCCGCCGGGGCGCTGGCGGCCAGCTTCCACCGCAGCTGGCTGGACGACGGCGTCACCGGCCTTATCCTGCTGGGGTCCACCGTCCCCGGCTTCTGGCTGGGGCTGCTGCTGATCCTGGTCTTCGCCGTGTCGCTGGGCTGGGTGCCGGTGTCCGGCGCCCGCGGCTGGAGCTCGCTGATCCTGCCGGTGATCGCCGCCGGCGCCGGCGGCATCGCCCTGGTGGCGCGGGTGACCCGGGTGGCGATGATCGAGGCGTCGCGCCAGGATTTCGTGCTGCTGCTGCACGCCAAGGGCGTGCCGCCCTGGACCATCCAGCTGCGCCATGTGCTGCGCCACGCCATGCTGCCGGTGGTGACGGTGCTGGGGCTGCGCATCGGCTGGATCCTGGGCGGCGCGGTCGCCATCGAATACGTCTTCGCCCGGCCCGGCCTGGGGTCGCTGCTGATCCGCGCCCTGAACCAGCGCGACTATCCCCTGGTGCAGGGCTGCCTGCTGATGCTGGCGATGGCGGTGATCCTGGGCACGCTCCTCGGCGACATCGTCCAGGCGGCGATGGATCCGCGCCAACGCGAGGGGCGGCCGTCATGACCCGGCGCCCTGCCCTCCTCTCCGCCCTGTCGACCGTCAAGGGCGGCATCGCCGGGCTGTACCTGATGCTGCTGGTGGCCGGCGCCGTGTTCGCCCCCTGGCTGGCGCCCTATCCCTACGACCAGCAGGAGCTGTCGATCGTCAACCAACCGCCCTCAGCCGAACACCTGCTGGGCACCGACGAGCTGGGCCGGGACGTGCTGTCGCGCATCCTGAATGGCGCCCGCACCTCGCTGTCGGTCAGCGTCACCGCGATCGGCGTCTCGGTGCTGCTGGGCCTGGTGCTGGGCGCCGCCTGCGGCTATTTCGGCGGCGCCTTCGACCGCGCGGTGATGGTGGCGGTCGACCTGACCTGGTCGTTCCCGGAGATCCTGATCGCCCTGATCCTGGTGGCGATCATCGGGCCAGGGCTGCAGGGCGTGCTGCTGGCCATCGCCATCGCCTACCTCGCCCAGTTCACCCGGCTGACCCGGACCCAGGTGCTGTCGCTGAAAAGCGAGACCTATGTCGAGGCCACGGTCAATCTCGGCGCCGGCCACGCCCATGTGCTGTTCGCCCATCTGCTGCCCAACGCCCTGGCGCCGGTGCTGGTGGCGGCGATGCTGGCCACCGGCGACGCCATCATCCTGGAGGCGACGCTGGGCTTCTTCGGCCTCGGCGCCCAGCCGCCGACGCCGAGCTGGGGCGCGATGATGTCCGCCGGGTCGGCCCAGCTGTTCATCGCGCCCTGGGTGATCCTGCTGCCCGGCCTGGCCGTGGCCCTGACTGTGGTGTTCCTCAACCTGTTTGGCGACGCCCTGATCGCGGCGCTGGACATCCGCACCCGGCTGCGGGAGGCCTGAGATGCTGCTGACCGTGGAGGGCTTGCGCATCGGCATCGGCACCCTGGCCCCGGTGGACGATGTCGGCTTCGGCGTCGACCGCGGCCAGATCCTGGGCGTGGTCGGCGAGTCCGGGTCCGGCAAGTCGCTGACCGCGCTGGCGGTGATGGGGCTGCTGCCCCGGATCGGCGGCCGCATCGAGGCCGGGCATATCCGCTTCGACGGGCAGGAGCTGGTGGGCCTGCCGGAGCGGCGGCTGCGCCGGCTGCGCGGCGGCCGCATGGCGCTGATCACCCAGAACCCGATGACCTCGCTGGACCCGATGATGCGGGTCGGGCCGCAGATCGACCAGTCGGCCCGGCTGCATCTCGGGCTGGACCGGCGCGCCGCCCGCGCCCGCAGCCTGGAACTTCTGGCCGATCTGCGCATCCCCGACCCGGCGGCGGTGTACGCGCTGTACCCGCACCAGCTGTCGGGCGGCATGAAGCAGCGCATCGTCATCGCCATGGCCCTGGCCGGCGACCCCGAGCTGCTGGTGGCGGACGAACCGACCACCGCGCTGGATGTCACGGTGCAGGCCCAGATCGTGCAGATCCTGGTCGAGCTGGTGCGCGACCGCGGCCTGGCCCTGGTGCTGATCACCCATGACATGGGCGTGGTGGCCCAGACCTGCGACCGGGTGGCGGT
Source organism: Inquilinus ginsengisoli (assembly GCF_031453975.1). Taxonomy (NCBI): domain Bacteria; kingdom Pseudomonadati; phylum Pseudomonadota; class Alphaproteobacteria; order Rhodospirillales; family Rhodospirillaceae; genus Inquilinus; species Inquilinus ginsengisoli. Next base: position 146,751 of record NZ_JAVDPW010000015.1, on the reverse strand, counting down.
GATGTATTGCGGCCGGGTGGTCGAGCGCGCTCCGGTCGACGACATCTTCAGCCAGCCCCGGCACCCCTACACCCAGGCGCTGATCCGCTGCATCCCGCGCCAGGACACGCCGCGCGGAACCCTGAGCGGCATTCCCGGCATCGTGCCCGGCGCCGCCGACCACCCGCCCGGCTGCCGCTTCCACCCGCGCTGCCCCCGCGCCTCCGACCGCTGCCGCGAAGACATGCCGCTGCTGGGCGGCGCGCTCGACGGCCACGGCGCGGCCTGCCACCTGGCGGAGGCGGCATGAGCGCACTCCTGACCGTCACCGGCCTGGGCCGGCGCTTCGCCGGCGGCGGGCTGTTCCGCCGGCGCCGCGTGTTCCATGCCGTCAGCGACGTCTCGTTCTCGGTGCCGCACGGCGGCGTGGTCGGCATCGTCGGCGAATCCGGCTGCGGCAAGTCCACCCTGGCGCGGCTGGTGCTGCGGCTGATCCCGCCAAGCGAGGGCAGCATCCGCTTCGATGGCCAGGACATCCGCGGCCTGAAGCGGGGCGAGCTGCGGCGGCTGCGGCGCCGGATGCAGCTGGTGTTCCAGGACCCGTATTCGTCGATCGACCCGCGCTATTCCGTGCGCGACGCGCTGCTGGAGCCGTTCCGCGTCCAGCGCCTCCCGCCGGCGGAGGGTGACGCCACCGTCGCCGGCCTGCTGGAGATGGTGGGGCTGAGCCCGGCCCTGGCCCGCGCCTATCCGCACCAGCTGTCCGGCGGGCAGAAGCAGCGGGTGGGCATCGCCCGCGCCCTGGCGCTGCGGCCGTCGCTGGTGGTGCTGGACGAACCGACCGCGTCGCTGGACGTGTCGGTGCAGGCCCAGATCATCGGCCTGTTGGACCGGCTGCGGCGCGAGCTGGGGCTGACCTATCTGTTCATCTCGCACGACCTCGGCCTGGTCCGCTATTTCTGCGACCGGATCCTGGTGATGTATCTCGGCCGCATCGTCGAGATGCTGCCGAGCGGGGCGGAGCCGGCGCATCCCTACACCCGGGCGCTGCTGGACAGCACCTTCGAGCCCGATCCGCGCCGCCGCCGACACATCACCCGGCTGTCGGGCGAGATCCCGAGCGGCTGGGACCCGCCGCCGGGCTGCGCCTTCGCCGCCCGCTGCCCCCGCGCCACCGATCTGTGCCGTCACACCCTGCCCGCGCTGGCCCCTGTCTCCGGCGACACCGCCAGCGGACAGCAGGCGGCCTGCCATCACCCCCTGATCTGAAGGGAGCAACCATGACCTTCCGCGTCCTGACCGCCGAATTCGCGCATGAGACCAACACCTTCAACGTCCACCCGACCGACTACGACGCCTTCGCCCGGCGCGAGTTGTATTTCGGCGAGGACGCCATCCGCGCCCTGGGCGACGCCAACACCGGCATCGCCGGCTTCCGCGACGTTGCCCGCCAGCATGGCTGGACCCTGCGGCATGTGCTGAGCGCCGCGGCCGAGCCGGCCGGCCCCGTGACCCGCGATGCCTTCGACCGGCTGGGCGGCGCCATCGTGCGCGCGGCGGCCGAGGCGAAGGGGGCGCTGGACGGGATCCTGCTGGCCCTGCACGGCGCCATGGTCACCGACTTCTCGCCGGACGGCGAGGGCGAGCTGCTGGAACGGCTGCGCGACGTCATCGGCCCCGGCCTGCCGATCGCGATCACCCTGGATCCGCACGCCAATGTCACGGCGAAGATGTGCCGGCACGCCGACATCATCATCTCCTACAAGACCTATCCCCACATCGACATGCGCGAGATCGCGCGACATGCCGGCGAGGTGCTGCAGCGGACCATGGCCGGCGAGATCCGGCCGAAGACCCTGCTGGTCCGCCGGCCGATGCTGGAGGAGATCAATGCCGGCCGCACCGATGTCGGGCCGATGGTCGGCTGGATCGCCGAGGCCCGGGCCTATGAAGGCCAGGGCGACGCCTTCGCCGTCAGCATCAACGGCGCCTTCCCCAACGCCGACATCCCCGAGGTCGGGCCGACCGTGCTGGTGACCTATCAGGGGGATGAGGCGCCGCACCGCGCCTTCGCCGAAGGCATCGCCGACAAGATCTGGGACGCCCGCTTCGACGTGCTGAACACCTATCACACGGTGGCCAAGGCGGCGGCGATCGCCCGCGGCTGGCATGACGACAAGCCGCTGATCGTCGCCGACTACGCCGACAACCCCGGCGCCGGCGGCTATGGCGACGCCACCACCCTGCTGGGCGCCCTGCTGCAGGCCGGCATTGACAAGGCCTGCTTCGGCCCGATCGTCGACCCCGAGACGGTGCAGCAGTTGCACCGGGCCAAGGCCGGCGAAACGCTGCAGCTGCGCCTGGGCGGCAAGACCGACCCGCGCTTCGGCGGCGGCCCGCTGGCGGTGGCGGCGACGCTGCTGTGGACCAGCGACGGCAAGCTGGTCGGCGATGGCCCGATGCTGGGCGGCCTCGAATTCAGCTTCGGCCCGACCGCGGTGGTCCAGGTCGACGGCATCACCGTGCTGGTGGTCAGCGAACCGTCGCAGATGCTGGACCTGCAGCAGTTCCGCGCCTTCGGCATCGACCCTGCGGCGCACCGCGTGGTCGGGCTGAAGTCGATGCAGCATTTCCGGGCGGCGTTCGAGCCGATCGCCGGCAAGGTCATCGTCTGCGACAGCGGCGCCCTGTGCACCCTGGACTACGAGAAGATGCCCTATCACAACGTGCCGCGGCCGATCTATCCGCTGGACCGCGACATGGCCCTGTGACCCGGGCCGCATCATGATCGACTCTCAGTTGGTGTCGCCGCGCGTCGGCGCGGCGGCCGGGCACCTGACGCTGGACGGCCACGACCTGGTCGCCCTGGCCCGGGCGCATGGCACGCCGCTCTTCGTCTTCTCCGAGGCGCGGCTGCGCGGCAACGCCCGGCGGTTCCGGCAGGCGGCGGAGGCGGGCCATCCCCGCGCCCTGGTCTGCTACGCCAGCAAGGCCTGCTCGAACCTGGCGGTGCTGGCAGCGGTGCGCGACGAAGGGCTGGGCGTCGAGGTCAATTCCGGCGGCGAGCTGTACAAAGCGCTGGCCGCCGGCGTGGTGCCGGACCGCATCGTGTTCAACGGCGTGGCCAAGACCGTGGCGGAGATCGGCGAGGCGATCGGCCGGGGGATCAAGGCGATCAATGTCGATTCCCCGTTCGAGCTGCGGCGGATCGGCGAGACGGCGCGGGCGATGGGCCGGCGGGCCGAGGTGGCGCTGCGCCTGGTGCCGGGGGTCGAGGGCGGCGCCACGCCCGGCATCCGCACCGGCGGCAGCGACAGCAAGTTCGGCATGATGCCGGAGGACCTGCCAGAAGCACGAGCGATCGCCGCGGAGTTCGCCGACGCGGTCGAGGTCATCGGCCTGCATTGCCATATCGGCTCGCAGGTCGCCGACGCGGGCGCCTTCCGCGACGGCACCCGGTTCATGGCCCGGCAGGCGCGGGAGATCGGCGCCTGGCTGGGGCGGCCGTTGCGCCATGTCAATCTCGGCGGCGGCTATCCGGTGCGCTACGTCCATGGCGACGCCGCGGGACTGGGGGCGTTCGACGCGGCCGAGGATGCGGCGGCGATGGTCGGGCGGGTGGCGGCCGAGGCGGCGCAGGAACTGGGGCCGGATGTCGAGCTGCTGTTCGAGCCCGGCCGCGCCATCGTCGGCGATGCGGCGGTGCTGCTGACCACGGTCGAGAACATCAAGCACCGCGGCGCGCAGCCCTGGCTGTTCCTGGATGCCGGCTACCACACCCTGATCGATTCCGCGGCGGTGCGCTGGTACTTCCACATGGTCACCGCCAACCGGGTCGGCCAGGCCGAGGCGCCATTCCGCGTGGTCGGCCCGCTGTGCGATTCCGCCGACTGCTTCTTCGATGTCGAGGGCGAGCATCTCTACGACGCGCTCCGACAGTCGCGGCCCGACGATGACGGGCTGGAGGCCGCGGTGGTCCGGCTGCCCCGGCACCGCGGCCTGGCCGCCGCCACCGCGCCGGGCGACATCGTCGCGCTGCTGGATGTCGGCGCCTATGCGCTGGAGCAGATGTTCCCCTATTGCGGCCGGCGCCGGGCCGGGGCGGTGATGCTGCGCCGCGCCGGCGACGTCGCCTGGATCCGGCGGCCGGACACGGTCGAGGATTTGGTCCGCGACGACGTGCCGGCCGCCTGACGATGCGTAGGTTGGGTTCGCCCCGGGGCGAACCCAACATGCCGAAGCCAGAGCGAGTGTTAGGTTCGCAAGCGCGAACCCAACCTACGGGCTTATCCCAGGCGCGGCAGCCGCAGCCGCTGGGTGCGGTCATTGTTGATGACGATCGCATCCGGCAGTATCCGCACGGCGCAGAGCCAGGACGGGACCTCCGGCTCGGGTCCGTCTGCCTCTGTCGCTGGGCGGGCCAGCAACAGGCCGGGCGCCACTGGCCGCAGCACCGCGTCCAGCACGGCGAAGGAGGAACGGAGGCGCAGCCGGGCCGTCTCTCCCTCCAGCACGATCTCGGCCTCCAGCGCGATGGCGGGATCGCCATAGCGGCCGGCGGCATCGGCGGGCAGGGCCGGGGCCATGCCGGGCAGACGGCGATAGTGCCGCCGGCGGCCGAACCAGTCGGCATCGATGTCGCCGTCCGGCCGCAGGCCGAGGCGCAGCGGGATGATGCCGCGTTCGGGCTGGAACACCCCCGGCTCGACCTCCTCGACCTGCGCCTTGCCGCCATTGCCGCCGAGCACCGGCACGCCGTCCTTCAGCGCGATGGCGAAGACGTCGTCGGTCGCCTCGTCATGATACAGGCCGGCGGCTGCGGCCAGGTGCGCGCCGGCCTCGGCCGAATGCGGCGGCCCCGGCGGCCGACCGAGCACCGCGTCGACGATGCGGCGGGCCAGCGAGAACGGCGCGATGTCGTCGGTATTCGCCAGGATGACGATGTCGAGGCCGAGATCGGGGAACCGCACCCCTTCCGACCGGGCCCCGGCCATCGCCCCGCCATGGCCGATGCTGCGGTGGCCGCGATACTCTGTCGTGACCAGCCCGAGGCCGTAAGGGCTGGGCCGGCCGTTGATGGTGGCGCCCGGCCGGGCCATCCGCGCCAGCTCCGCGCCGCCGACCTTCGGGTCGTTCAGATTGGCCAGCCAGATCAGCATGTCGTCGACCGAGGAGACGATGCCGCCATCGCCATTGGCCTCCTCGCCGGCCCAGGCGCGGCGCCAGGCCCCGTCCGGCCCCTTGGTGTGATGGTCGGCGAGATGGGGCACGATCTCGTCATCCTGCTTCAGCAGCAGGGTCTGGCTCATGCCGAGCGGGCCGGTGATCCGGTCGCGCAGCAGCTCGTTGAAGCTGCGGCCGGCGACCTGCTCGATCACCTCGTACAGCAGCAGAAAGCCGGCATTGCAGTAGATCAGGTCGTCGCCGGCCGGGAAGTTCACCCCGCCGTGCTCGCGGATGACCCGGCGCAGCATCGCGCGCGGCGCCGGCGACAGCGGCGACTGGCCGCCCAGCTCCATGATCTCGACATAGTCCCGCAGGCCAGAGACGTTGGCGGCGAGGTGCTGCAGCGTGACTTTGCGCGGGAATTCCGGCAGCCAGGGCAGATGGCGCCGGACGTCGTCCTGCAGCGACAGCTTGCCCTCGGTCTCCAGCATCAGCGCCAGCAGCACGGTGAACTGCTTGGTCTGCGAGGCGATGCGCATGACGCTGCGGCCGGACAGCGGGATGCGGTGCGGCAGCTGGGCCAGGCCGTAGCAGCCGCGATGGATCTCGCGCCCGTGGCGCCGCACCACCACCACCGCGCCGGGAGACTTCGGCTTCGCCCAGGGCGCAAACAGCGCATCGATCCGGGCGGAGAGATCGGCGGGCGAACCACCGGTGTCGTCGGGTGCCATGATACCTCCCATCCTGCGGGCTTGTTGGACGAGAGAATGGCAGTTTTCTGATTTAGTGGCAAACAGAGACGGTTTTCTGACACCATCCGGATCAAAGCATTCGAGGCCGCTTCCTGGAAGCGGCCTCGAAGCACTTTTCCGGAGTGTCCCCCGCGCTTAGAGCACGAAGTCGCCGGCGGTGAGGGTGATGGCACCGGTCAGGGCGATGCTGAAATCCGCCGTGCCGTTGCCGTCGATGTCGCCGCTGACGGTGGTGATGCCCCCGGCCACGGTCGCCCGCAATTCGCCGGCATGGCTGGTGAAGGCGCCGGCCCCGATGAAGCTGAAGGCCTGGTCGCCGGCCAGCGCCGGGTTGGCGTCCATCAGGTGCAGGTCGATGCGATCGGTCTGGGCATGGCTGAAATCGGTGATGCGGTCGGCCGCGGCGACCGTGCTGTCGCTGGCCGCGGTGTAGACGAAGCGGTCCGCACCGTCGCCGCCGATCAGGGTGTCCTGGCCGCCCATACCGAACAGCTGGTCGCTGCCGGCGCCGCCGACCATGCCATTGGCGCCGGCGCTGCCGAGCATCGTATCGGCAAAGCCCGTGCCGTAGACGTTCTCGATCGAGACCAGGACGTCGCCCTGGGCGCTGCCGCCGGTGCCGATGCCGGTGGCCAGGTTGACCACGATGCCGGCCGTGCCGTCGCTGTACAGCACGGCATCGGTGCCGTCGCCGCCTTCGAGCCGATCGGCGCCGAGGCCGCCCCGGAGCACATCGTTGCCCGCCAGCCCCTGCAGCAGGTTGGCGCCGGCGTCGCCGGTCAGGGTGTCGCCGGCCAGACCACCGGTCAGGTTCTCGATGCCGACATAGATGTCCCCCAGGGCCTCGCCCGTTCCGATCCCGGTGGCGAGGTTCGCCGTCACCGCGAAGGTGTTGGCGGCATAGCTGGCGGTGTCGATCCCGATGCCCCCGTCCAGCACATCCGCGCCCAGGCCGCCATCGAGCACGTCGTTGCCGCCGCCGCCGTAGAGCGCGTCGGCGCCGCCCAGGCCGCTCAGGCCGTTGGCGCCCGCATCACCCGTCAGCACATCCGCGTAGCCGTAGCTGCCTATGACGTTCTCGATCGAGGAGAACACGTCGCGCTGGGCGTCGCCGCCGACGGCCAAACCGGATGAGAGATCGACCCGCACGCCGGTGGGGGTGAAGCTGGTGCCGTAGTTGAGGGTGTCGATGCCGGCGCCGCCGTCCAGCACATCGGCGCCGGTGCCGCCGATCAGCAGGTCGTCCCCGTCGCCGCCGAGCAGGACGTCCTGGCCGTCCTGGCCGTCGAGGGTATCGTTACCGCCCAGGCCGACAAGGCGGTTGGCGTTGGAATCGCCGGTCAGCGCGTCGCCGAAGCCGGCCGAGCCGATGACGTCCTCGAAGCCGGAGACGAAATCGCCTGTCGCGTCGCCGCCCGTCGTGACGAACGTCGTCATATTGATGGTGACGCCGGCGGTGCTGTCGAAATAGGTGACGGTGTCGATGCCGTCGCCGCCGTACAGGGTGTCGCCTCCGGTGCCGCCATGCACGAAGTCGTCGCCGGCATCGCCGGAAATGGCGTCGAGGTCTCCGCCTCCATCGAGAATATCATTGCCACCATCGCCTTCAATGGCGTCGTTGCCGGCGCCGCCGGTCATGTCGTCGTCGCCGCTGCCGCCGATGAGGACGTCGGCGCCGCCGAGGCCGGAGAGGATGTCGTTGCCGCCCGAGCCATCCAGCTGGTTGTCCGCGGCCGATCCGGTCAGGACGTCGTCGAAGGCATTGGTGCCGGCAATGTTCTCGATATCGGCGCCGATCACGTCGCCCTGCGCCTCGCCGCCGGAGGCGACCGCGCCGATCGTCACCGTCACACCGCCGGCGAAGGTCGTGGCGTAGGTGACGCTGTCAACACCGGCCCCGCCATTGAGGATGTCGGCGCCGGCGCCGCCCTCGAGAGTGTCGAGGCCGTCGCCGCCGTTCAGCGTGTCGGCGCCGTCGCTGCCCTGCAGCGTATCATTGCCGGCATCGCCGTTCAGGGTGTCGTCGCCGCCGTCGCCGCCGATGAAGTCGTTGTCGGCACCGCCATTGACCAGGTCGTTGCCGTTGCCGGCAAAGACGAAGTCGTTGCCCGCATCGCCGAAGATCTGGTCGTTGCCGCCGTTGCCGGAGATCGAATCCCCTTCGGTCGTGCCGTTGAGCACGTTGTCGTTGTCGTCGCCGTTGATGGTGGCCATGAGTTTCCCCCTGAATGAGCTGGCCACCCCATGCGGCGGCCCAAGGGGAAACTAGGCCCGGCCGGTATCCGGCGGATGTCGCCGGGCGGGTGAATGTGTATCGTCTGTATCGCCCCGGCGGTCAGGAATGGCCGGCGATGTCCGACTGGACCCGCCGGATCTCCGCCTCGACGCGCTGCGCCGGTCCGGCCAGGTCGGGCGCATCCGCAGCCGCGGCACTCTCCAGCGCCTCGGCGGCATCGCCCAGAACCGCCGCGCCGACGATGCGGGCCGCGCCCTTCAGCCGGTGCGCCTCGGCCACGACATCCGGGCGCCACCCGCCGGCGACCGCCCGGGCGATCGCCGCCGCGGACGCCTCGGCGGAGACGAGGAAGTCGGCCAGCATGGCGGCGATCGTCGCCGTATCGTCCCCGAACAGCCCGGACAGCGCGGCCGGGTCGATCGCCCTGCCCCGGCCGGGATCCTCGGACGGGAACCAACGCTGCAGCACCTCCTGCAGCCGGGCGAGCTGGACCGGCTTGCCGACATAGTCGTCCATTCCCGCGGCGCGGCAGCGCTCGGCCTCGCCGGCCAGCACATTGGCCGTGACCGCCACGATTGGAATCCGCCGCCGGCCGGCCCGCTCCGCCTCACGGATCCGCCGCGTCAGCTCGAAGCCATCCAAGGACGGCATGTGGCAGTCGGTCAGGACCAGGGCGTAGGGGCCCGCAGCCCAGGCCGCCAGCGCCTCCACCCCGTCCGCCGCCGTGTCGGCGGCGTAGCCGAGAAGCTGCAGCTGCCGGACCAGCACCTGCCGGTTCACCGGATGGTCGTCGACCACCAGGACCAGCCGGCCGTCCCGGCGCGCCTGGTCGATGTCGGTCGCGGCCGGCAGAGTGGCGGCGCGGGCGGGCGCGATCTCCGCATCCTCCGCCTGTGCCACGGCGAGGTCGAGCGTGAGCCGGAAGGTCGCGCCCCGGCCGGGCACGCTGTCCACCGTGATGTCGCCGCCCATCATGGTCGCCAGCCGCCGCGCGATCGACAGGCCCAAGCCGGTGCCGCCGAAGCGGCGCGTGGTCGAGGCATCCGCCTGCGAGAAGGGCTGGAACAGGCGCTCCTGCTCGATCGCGCTGATGCCGATGCCGGTGTCGATGACGGCAATCGAGATCCGGGCGCGTCCGGCCTCGTGCCGGGCCAGCGCGGCCTCGATGCGGACGCTGCCGCGTTCGGTGAACTTGATCGCGTTGCCGGCGAGGTTCAGCAGGATCTGGCGCAGCCTGACCGGGTCGGCCAGCACCGGATCCGGAATCGTCGGGTCGGTCGCGGCGGTCAGGACCAGCCCCTTGTCGCGCGCCTGCGGGGCCAGCATGTCGACCAGGCCGGCGATCGCGGTGCGGATCGAGACCGGCATCCATTCGAGGTCCAGCCGACCGGCCTCGATCTTCGAGAAGTCGAGGATGTCGTTGACGATGCGCAGCAGCGACCGCGCGGATTCGCGGATGAGCTGCAGCGACTGGCGCTGGCCCTCGTCGAGCCGCGACTGCTCCATCACCTCCAGCATGCCCAGCACGCCGTTCATCGGCGTGCGGATCTCATGGCTCATCACCGCGAGGAATTCGGATTTGGCCCGGGCCGAGGCCTCCGCCGCCTGGCGCGCTTCGGCCATCACCTGTTCGGCGAGGCGGCGTTCGGTGATATCGTAGGTCCAGGCGATGGTGCCGGACTGGCCCTCGAAGGCGATACGCTCGAGCGACAGCAGCCCCCAGAAGCGGCCGCCTTCCCCGGTGCGGAACTCGACCTCGGCATCATGCACCAGCCCGTCCTGGCGCAGCGTCGCCTCCAGCCGGGCAGCGTCGCCGGGATCGGCGTAGAGGCCGCGCGGATTCCGCCGTGCCATGGTCTGCCCGGCCAGGCCGAACAGGTCGACATGGCGCTGGTTCGCGAACAGGAAGTTCCCGTCGCGGCCATAGATGGCGATGCTGATCGGGCTGCGGTCGAGGATGTCGCGCAGCAGCCGCTCGCTCTCGCGCAGCTCCGCAGTGCGTTCGGCGACGGCGTGCTCCAGCACGTCATTGGCCTGGGCCAGCGTCTTGCGGCCGTCCTCGATGGTGCGGATCTGCTCATAGGACCGCAGTGCGGCGACCAGGGTGGTGAACAGCCGGGTCTGCGTCAGTTCGGTCTTCGCCTTGTAGTCGTTGATGTCATAGGCGACGATCACCTCCTGCTCCGGCGCCTGGCCCGGCTGCCCGGTCCGCAGCACGATGCGCACCATGCTGTTGCCGAGCACGCCGCGGATCCAGCGGGCGAATCGCAGCCCGGCGTCGTCCGTCTCCATCACCACGTCCAGCAGGACCAGCGCCACGTTCTCGGTCCGGCGCAGGATGTCCATCGCCTCGGCCGCGGAATAGGCGTCGATCAACGCCACGCCGCGGCCGGAGAAGCTGAAGCCGTCGAGGATCAGCCGGGTGATCTGGTGCACCTCGGGGTCGTCGTCGACGATCAGCACGCGCCACGGTTCGGCGCGGCCGGACGCCTCTTTGGGGATCTCCTCGGGCGCGTCGTCGTCGAGGATCAGGAAATCGTCCGGCTGCGCCTTCGCCGTCATGGTATCCGCCCTTTCTCGGCCATCGCGCGACCGGGCTCAGTATCCCGGATCCGGCGCGAACATGTACCCGGCGCCCCGCACGGTCCGGATCACCTCGGGCTTGGTGGGGTCCATCTCGATCTTGCGGCGGATCCGCGTGATCCGCAGGTCGATCGAGCGATCGAACGGCTCCATCTCCCGGTTGCTGGTCAGGTCCAGCAGGCGGTCCCGGCTGAGGACCTGGTTCGGATGCTGGGCGAACACCTTCAGCAGCGCGAACTCCGATGCCGCCAGGGCGACGCCGTCGCCCTCCAGCGTCGTCAACCGGCGGGCCGCCAGGTCGAGGATGCAGCGCCCGAAGCGCAGGCATCCGTCCGGGGCCGTATTGGCGCGCCCACCGGACCGGCGCAGCACACTCTTGATCCGCGCCACCAGCTCGCGAGGCTCATAGGGCTTGGTGACGTAGTCGTCGGCGCCGGTCTCCAGCCCGACCACGCGGTCGACCGTGTCGGTGGCGGCCGTCACCATGATGATCGCGACATTGCCGCGTTCCCGCAGAAAGCGGGCCACCGCGAAGCCGTCCTCACCCGGCATGTGGACATCGAGCAGGACGAGGTCCAGCGGATTGCGTCGGGCCAGCAGCTTGCGCAGTTCGGCCCCGCCCTCGACCCCGGTCACGCGATAGCCCTGCCGCGTCAGATATTCCTCGAGCACCCGCCGCTGGAAGGCATCGTCGTCGACGACCGCGATATGGGGCTGACTCATCCGCTCGATCTCTGGCAGGGCGCGGCCAAGAGCCATTCCGGACGGGCCCAGCATTGCCCAGTATGCCATGTCTCGCGGCGCCGCACAGCGCCGAGGCGCTGTGCGGGATAGCAATTCGGCGATCACCGGCCATCGCCTACTTGATGCGGGTCCAGATCTCGCCGCCCAGCTTCGTGCCATTCTCCATGTCGGCCCAGATGCCTTCGAGATTGGCGCCCTTCGGCGACATGGCGAAGACGAAGCCGCCCTTGCCGAGGATGCCGCCGACCGCCAGGGTGGTGCCGAGGAAGACGCCGCGGCCGACCGAGGTGTCGCCGGCCACCGTCCAGGTCACGACATAGGTGTCCCCGGTCGCTTCGACCACGGCGGTGCCGGCATAGTGGCTGCCGGTCGGGTTGGTGCCGGCGACGCTGTAGGTCCCGGTCACCGCGCCCTGGGCCATCGCGAGGTGCGGGGACGCCAGGATCGCGCCCAGCAGGATCGTGACGGCCAGGGCCATGCTGGTGAAGATGTTGCGAAACATGAGGATGCTCCCTGTTTGATCGGCACCGGACCGACCGGCCGATGACGAGATGATCTGCCACCCCGGTATCAGGCTCATGTCGCGGCGCCGGGTTTTTGGTATCGTCTGTATCGCGTCAGGGGGGCGGATCGCCCCGCGGCCATAATCGTGTCGCCCCGATCGGATCGACGGCGCGGGCGGAGGGATGGGAACAAGCTTGACCGCGGCCAGCCGATCGGGAACACAGGCGCCGAACCCCGCCCTGGATCCGGTGCTCGATGCCATTGCCGCCGTGCTCGGCGCCGGCATCTGCGTGCTCGATGCCGAGGACCGCCTCCTGGCCTGGAACGACACCTATCTGACGCTGTTTCCCGAGGAAGCCGATCTGCTGCGCCCGGGCCTGCCCTTGAAGGAGACGGTGCGCCGCTTCTTCGAGACCCATCTGGAGCCGGCCGAACGCCCCTTCATCGACCGCCACGTCGCCGCCGCGCTGGAGCGCCACCGCAACCCGCCTAGCTCTTACACCCGGCAGTGCAAGGATGGGCGGTGGCTGTCGCTCGAGGTCAGGCGCCTGGCCGACGGCCGGCTGCTCAAGATCTTCACCGACGTGACGTCGCGCCATGACAGCGGCGCGATGAAAGAGGCGATCACCGCGGTCGATGTCGGCCTGATCCGCTATGCCGGCGACGGCACGTTCCAGACCGCCAATCGCGCCGCCAGCGTGCTGTTCCCGGCGCTGGTGGGGCAGTTCCGGTCCGGCAGCACCCGGGGCGACCACATCCGGCTGCTGGCCGATTCCGTCCTGGCCCCGGGGGAGGCGGCGCGGGCCGAGCGGCTGCTGGCCATGCCCCAGCCGGACGCGGCCCCGCGCGAACCGGCGGTGCTGCGCGACCGTGACGGGCGCTGGCTGCAATACGAGGAGCGGCGCCAGGACGATGGCGGCGTGGTGATGATCTGGCAGGACGTGACCGTCCGCATCGATGCCCAGGCCGAGCTGGACGGGCTGCGCCTGCGGATGACCGACGCCATCGAGTCGATCCATGACGGCTTCGTGCTGTTCGACGCCGAGGACCGGCTGGTGCTGTCGAACAGCGCCTATCGCCGGCTGTACGGGATCGGCGACGGCGAGATCGCGGCCGGCACCGCCTTCCGCACGCTGGTCGAGACCGCCATCGCCCGCGGCCTCTATGCCGATGCGGACAACGTGGTCGACTGGATGCGGCGGCGGCTGCGGCACCATCGCGGCGACTCGGCGCCGCTGGACCTGCCACTGGCGGATGGCCGCTGGGTGCGCATGACCGAGCGCCCGACCCATGAGGGCGGCATCGTCGGCATCCATGTCGACATCACCGACATCAAGCGGCGCGAGGCGGCGCTGGGCGACAGCGAGAGGCGGCTGGCCGCGACGCTGGCGGACGACGCCCGCCGCACCGCCATGCTGGACGCGATCGGCTATGCCGCGACCCAGATCATCGGGCGCAGCACCTGGCGCGCCGGCATCCAGGAGATGCTGGCCCGGCTGGGCCGCGCCACCGGCACCGACCGGACCTATATCTTCGAGGTCCAGGACCTGCCGGGCGGTCGCCTGACCAGCCGCTACAGCTATGAATGGGTGGCCGAGGGCGTGCCGGCGCTGATCGACGACCCGCAGATGCATGACCATCCGCTGCCCGACGACCCAGCTGTGCTGCAGGCGCTGATCGACGAGCGCATGACCGGCATGGCCGCGCTGAGCGGCTGGAATCTCGGCAGCGAGCTGGAGCAGAGGGAGCTGCGGCGCCAGGGCGTGCGTTCGAACCTCAAGGTGCCGATCCTGTTCGGCGGGCGCTGGTGGGGCACCATGGGGTTCGACGACATCCGCGAGGAAGAGCGGTCGTGGCGCGCCGATGAGATCGACGTGCTGAAATCGGCGGCCAGCCTGATCGGCGCCGCGATCGAGCGTGGCCGGATGGATGAGGAGCTGCGGCGCAGCGCCGCCGACCTGGAGCGCCGGGTCGAGGACCGGACGGCGCAGTACGCCCGGGTCGCCGAGGAGCTGCAGGGCACCGTCGCCGACCTGCGCCGGACCCAGGCCGACCTGGTGCAGGCCGAGAAGATGGCGTCGCTGGCGCAGCTGGTGGCCGGCGTGGCCCATGAGATCAACACGCCGGTGGGGACCGCCCTGAGCGCGGCGTCGCATCTTGAGGAACGGGCCCGCGCCTTCGCCGAGATCGTGGCCGGTGGCCAGATCCGGCGCTCGGAGCTGGAGCGCTTCGTCGACCGCGCCGGCGAGGTGTCGCGACTGCTGCTGTCGAACCTGGAGCGCGCGGCCGCCCTGATTCGCGAGTTCAAGCAGGTCGCGGTCGACCAGACCAGCGCCGAGCGCCGGACCTTCGACCTCGCGACCTATCTCGAAGGCGTGATCACGAGCCTGGCCCCGAACTACCGGCGCACGCCGCACCGGGTGACGCTGCGCAGCCCGGCCGGCATCACCATGGACAGCTTCCCGGGCGCCCTCTCGCAGATCGTCACCAACCTGGTGATCAACGCCCTGGCCCATGCCTTCCCGACCGGCGCGCCGGGCACCGTGGCGCTGACTGTGGCGCCGGGGCCGGAGCCGGGCCAGGTGATCCTGGGCTTCGCCGATGACGGGGCCGGCATCCCGCCCGAGACCATCGGCCGGATCTTCGACCCGTTCTTCACCACCAAGCGGGGGGCGGGGGGCAGCGGCCTGGGCCTGCACATCGTCTACAACCTGGTGACCGCGAGCCTGGGCGGGCAGATCACGGTCGACTCCACACCCGGCCACGGCACCCGCTTCACCGTGATCCTGCCCCTGGTCGCGCCCGGCGCAGCCGAAGGCCGGGCTGACTGAAGCGGCGCCAAGCTTCTCCAGAGCCAACGGGCCCGCTTTCGCCCGTTCGTGCCCATCCTGGCCGGCGCCACGCTGCAGGAGCGGATCCCCGGCGTCGACCGCCGGGGATCCGCCGCCGACATCAGGCGATGTCGAACCGGTCGAGGTTCATCACCTTGGTCCAGGCCGCGACGAAGTCCTTCGCGAACTGCGCCTGCGCGTCGGAGCCGCCATAGACCTCGGCCAGCGCCCGCAGCTGCGAATGCGACCCGAAGATCAGGTCGACGCGCGTCGCCGTCCACTTGGGCTCTTCCGTCTTCCGGTCCCGGCCCTGGAACACGCCGTGCTCGTCCGCGGACGGGTGCCACTTCGTGCCCATGTCGAGCAGGTTGACGAAGAAGTCGTTGGTCAGCACCCCCGGCCGCTTGGTGAAGACGCCATGCGGGGAGTTTCCGGCATTGGCGCCCAGCACGCGTAGACCGCCGACGAGGACGGTCAGCTCGGGCGCCGTCAGCGTCAGCAGCTGCGCCCGGTCGACCAGCAGCTCCTCGGGCGGCAGGCCCTGCGCATTGCCGAGATAGTTGCGGAACCCATCGGCCTTCGGCTCGAGCGGCGCGAAGGAGGCGGCGTCGGTGTGCTCCTCCGTCGCGTCGGTACGGCCCGGGGTGAAGGGCACCTGCACGTCCTGCCCGGCATCCTTCGCCGCCTTCTCGACCGCCGCGCCACCAGCGAGGACGATCAGGTCGGCCAGCGAGATCTTCTTGCCGCCGGGGGCCGAGGCGTTGAACGCCGCCTGGATCTCCCCCAGCTTGGCGAGCACCGTCGCCAGCTGCTGCGGCTGGTTGACCGCCCAGTCCTTCTGCGGCGCCAGGCGGATGCGCGCGCCATTGGCGCCGCCGCGCTTGTCGGAACCGCGGAAGGTCGAGGCCGACGCCCAGGCCGTCGAGACCAGCTGGGGCACGGTGAGGCCGGAGGCGAGCACCTTCGCCTTCAGTGCCGCGATGTCCGACGCGTCGACCAGCGGATGGTCGACCGCCGGCACCGGGTCCTGCCAGGGCAGGATCTCCTGCGGCACCAGCGGGCCGAGATACCGGGCGCGCGGGCCCATGTCGCGATGGGTCAGCTTGAACCAGGCGCGGGCGAAGGCGTCGGCAAACTGCTCCGGATGCTCGTAGAAGCGCCGCGAGATCTTCTCATAGGCGGGGTCGAAGCGCAGCGACAGGTCGGTGGTCAGCATGCCCGGCGCATGGCGCTTCGACGGGTCGTGGGCGTCCGGGACCGTGCCGGCGCCGGCGCCGTTCTTCGGCGTCCACTGATGGGCGCCGGCCGGGCTCTTGGTCAGCTCCCATTCATATTCGAACAGGTTCTTGAAGAACTCGTGGCTCCACCGGGTCGGCGTCGAGGTCCAGGTCACCTCCAGGCCGCTGGTGATCGCATCGCCGGCGATGCCGCTGCCATGGCTGCTCATCCAGCCCAGGCCCTGGTTGACGATGTCGGAGCCTTCCGGCTCCTTGCCGACATGGGCGGCGTCGCCGGCGCCATGGGTCTTGCCGAAGCTGTGGCCGCCGGCGATCAGGGCGACCGTCTCCTCGTCGTTCATCGCCATGCGGGCGAAGGTCTCGCGGATGTCACGGGCCGCGGCCACCGGGTCCGGGTTGCCGTTCGGGCCTTCCGGATTGACGTAGATCAGGCCCATCTGCACGGCGCCGAGATGGCCCTGCAGCTCGCGGTCGCCGCTGTAGCGCTCATCGCCCAGCCACTTGCCCTCGGGGCCCCAGAAGATGTCCTGGTCGGGCTCCCAGGTGTCGGGACGGCCGCCGGCGAAGCCGAAGGTCTTGAAGCCCATCGACTCGAGCGCGACGTTGCCGGTCAGGATCAGCAGGTCGGCCCAGGAGAGCTTGCGGCCGTATTTCTGCTTGACCGGCCACAGCAGCCGGCGCGCCTTGTCGAGATTGCCGTTGTCCGGCCAGCTGTTCAACGGCGCGAAGCGCTGCTGACCCCGCCCGCCGCCGCCGCGGCCGTCGCCGATGCGGTAGGTGCCGGCGCTGTGCCAGGCCATGCGGATGAACAGGCCGCCGTAATGGCCGAAATCGGCCGGCCACCATTCCTGCGAATCGGTCATCACGGCCTTCAGGTCGTTGATCACCGCGTTCAGGTCTAGGGTCTTGAATTCCTTGGCGTAATCGAAGGATTCGCCCATCGGGTCGGACAGGGCGGAGTGCAGGTGGAGCACCGAAAGGTTCAACTGGTCCGGCCACCAGTCACGATTGGTGTGCCCGCGGGTCCCGCCCGCAACCGGGCATTTGCTTTCGCTGGCCATGTTCCCTCCGTTGGCGTTGCTCAGTTTTGAGTCGTTCTAAACTATACGACCCTTTGCCCGCGGGGGAATAGAGGTCGGCATAGCGACGCTTTGGCACGCGGCGGACATCCTGTGGTCAGGGTCTCGACCGCCGCCGCCTCGAAATGGAATCGGCGGCCGAAGCCGCCGATTCCTCTTCAGTTGCGCGAGACGTTTCACCTCCCAAGGAGGATGAAGACGCCGCCCGGCTCGCTCAGGGCATGTGCTGCATATGCCCACCCTGGAGCTGGAGCGGCGACGCCCCCTCGGCCACGTCGGCGACATCCCCGTCCGGCAGCACGATCGCGACGTTCTGCATCATGCCGCCATCCTCATGATCGAGGATGTGGCAGTGCAGCACGAACTCGCCGATGTAACGCTGATAGCGGGTCCGGATCTTGATCGTATAGAGGCCCTTCGGGTCGCTCGGCAGCAGACTCTTGATCCAGAGCGTGTCCTTCCAGACGCCCTTCAAGCCAGGATACTGAGGATCGGCCACCCCCGGCTGGCCGCCGTTGTTGTCGATGGCCCCCGGGACGCTGACATCGACGCCCTTGGGATCGATGATCGAGACGACCTGGAACGGATTGACGTGGATGTGGAACGGGTGGCTGACGAAATGCGATTGCAGCGTCCACTCGTCCACCCCGCCCAGCTTGAGCGCCCGGTCCAGCCGCGTGGGGTCGTAGGGTTCGGCCTGCTTCTCGTCCAGGGTGTTGCTCACCTCGAACTTGGTGTCGTCGGTGCTGGTGTCGATGAAGAAGGTCAGCTCCTGCTGGCCGGTGACCTCGCTGTCCGCGATATCCGGATGGGGGACGAACTTGGACAGCTTGAGGCCGGCCTTGAGATCGGCGACCACCGTTGCCTTGACATCATCCGGCATCTTGGCGTCGGCCTGGGCCACCAGGGCGTCCCTGACATAGTTGGTGTAGTCCGCGGGCGGCGCCGTGCCCGGCTCGACATCGACGAAGCCGAGCAGCGACGGGTTGGGGCTGTCGCCGTTGACCGACCCCGCCGCCGGGGAGGAGGCGTCGATCAGGCAGTAGCGGCCCGCCTCCGGGAACATCACCACCTCATCCCAGCGGTAGCCGGGCTGGAAGACCGTGAGGTTCGAGGCCTGCGCCTGCGCCAGGGTCAGCCCGTCCGCCGCGACCCGATAATGGGTAATGCCCGCGTCGCTGCAGGATTCCTGGATGAAGGCCTGGGCCTGCGCCGCGCTGAATGTCGCGGCGAGCCGGGCCGTGGGCCTCATCTTCACGATCCGGAGGCTGATCGTGTCGCGCACGCCGCCGTGGATCATCCGCCAGCGCTCGAGCTGCCCCTGTGTGGCCTTGAAGGTCGGCAGGACCTCGCCGTTGATCGAGGTGTAGCGCCCCGATTCGGGCCATTGCCCCGGGGAGAACAGGTCGTAGTTTTCGATCTTGCCGACATCGCCGGGGTCGCAGCGATAGGTCTTGTCTTCCGGAGGATTGGTTCGCTTGATCGATCCATCCGGGTTGCGGCAGGCATACTGGATCTGCTGGAACACCAGCACCCGGTCCGTCAACCCATCCAGCAGCGTGTCGAGATCGCCAGTCTTCGTGGGAGTCGGCTGCCGGTTGCCGCGGATGATCAGCGCCCCGGCCATGCCGCTGGAGACCTGCAGCGCGGTCGAGCCGTGGCGGTGGGTGTGGTACCAGAACGTCCCCGCCGGATGGTCGCCCGGGATGTTGTATTCGTACTGGAACTTGACGCCGGGGTTGATCGACAGCAGCACGTTGTCGCCATTGCCCGCCGGGTTCACCCACAGCCCGTGGGTGTGCAGGTTGGTGCCGTTGAAGCAATGCGGCCCGTTATGACCGTGATCGTCGGCCGTACAGCTCGGGTCGGCCGGCAACTGGTTGTCCAGGTTGACCCGGATCGTGTCGCCCGGCACGGCCTCGATCGTCGGCGAGACGTAGGGGGTGTCCGGATTGACATCCGTGCCGTTGTAGCTGCGCAGATACACCTCGTCTTCGCGGCCCGTCGCCGGGTTGTAGATCTTTCCCGGCGTGTAGACGATGTTGAGGTCCAGCACCCTTTCATGCGGCAGCGCCCGCACCGTCGGCGTCAGGCTCTCCGGTGCGATCCCCGCGCCCAGCACCCGGGGGTTGCTGATCAGGCGCTCCGTGGTCTGTTGCGCCGAGGCCGGGATCGCGCCGAAGGCGGCCAGGGCCAGCCCGGCGAGCAGAAGACGTGCGATGGGGATCTTGGTCGTGACAGCCATATCATCCTCCGAAAATTGTTCGAATATCGAAATCTCAAAACATCCCGCCCCACGGGGCGCGCCGGCCGGTCAGGGGCCGATGCGCACCGTGACGCGCGGAACCTCCTGCTCGGTCGGAGCCCGCGCCGCCCCGCCGGTCTGGGTGATCGTCAGCCGGATGGTCACATGCCCATCCGCGATCGCCTCCGCCGGCAGGGGCAGCGCGTAGACCCCAGCGGTCTCACCGGCGCGCGGGCCGAAGGGCGAGATCACGCCGATGATCCGGCCCGCCGCCGTCGCAATGGTGACCTCCCGCCGGCCGACCGGGCCGACCTCCAGCTCGATCCAGGCAGTCTCGCCCGGCCGGAACGACGGCGGCAGGGGCAGCGTCCGCTCCTGCGCCGCCGCGTGCCCGCCGCCGAGCACCAGGATCGCGAGCAGGGCCGCGGCGGCGGAGCGCGGCATCGCCCTACCGCACGGACAGCGAGACGGCCTTGAGCACGACGGCCCGCTTGTCTTCGCCATGGGACGGCACCACCCGGATCTGCAGCTTTGCATCCGCCCCCGCGGCGAGGGCGGTGAAGGCCTGCAGCCTCCGCGGCAGCGGCACCGAGAAGGTCAGGTCCCCATGCATGTGCATGCCCGGCATCGGCGCGCCGAACAGGGCGAAGGTGCCAGCATAATAGGGGCTGTCGGCCGAGACATGGGTGACGCCCTCGGGCGCGTTGACCAGCACGTCGAACTCGCGCGGCCCGGCCAGCTCCATCGGCCGGCTCATCGTCACCGCCGCGACCAGCAGCCGGGCCTGGCCGGCGGCCAGATGGCCCTGGACCGCCGCGCGCGGCACGGTGAGCGTCGCGATGTTGGCGGCCACGGCGCTGCGGATCAGTGGCAGCGGTTCGGCGTTCGCCACGCTCGTCTGCGGGATGATCTGTTCCCCCGACCCCGGCTCGTAGTCGTAGTCGAACACGGCCTTGTCGAAATAATCCTCGGCCTTGCCGGCGACGATCGGATCGCCCTTGCCGTCGATGAAGAACAGGAACGGCTCGCCGAAATAGTCCGTCTTGTCCGCATCCGACGGGTTGGGCGACAGGCCCATCGCCACCTGCTTCCGCGTCCAGACGTCCCACAGCCGGTCCATGTTGGCGTGATGCAGGAAGAAGATC
The DNA here is from genome assembly GCF_031453975.1 of Inquilinus ginsengisoli. Classification (NCBI taxonomy): domain Bacteria; kingdom Pseudomonadati; phylum Pseudomonadota; class Alphaproteobacteria; order Rhodospirillales; family Rhodospirillaceae; genus Inquilinus; species Inquilinus ginsengisoli. Next base: position 126,249 of record NZ_JAVDPW010000015.1, on the reverse strand, counting down.
GGGTCGACCGGCGACAGGTTGTTGGTCATGTTGCCGAAGGGACCCGGCTGCAGATCCGAATCCGGAAGGGAGCCGTAGCCGCCGATGTAGTTGTGGACCTTGTTGTGCGGAAAGCCCTCGAGCGTGGAGAACACGGTCCTGCCGGGCGGCGGGACGTGATGCGACTTCGTGTGCGAGCTGGTGAAGCTGTTGACGGCGTCGGTGTCGCCGTTCTGCTCGGTGACGTTGAACCCCTCGGGCGACAGCCCCCCGAGGATCTTGTCGATCTCGACATTGGCGGCGGTCTTGTCGTCCAGCTTCGGGTTGTCGCGCGTCAGGTAGCGCGCGCCGCCGGTGATGACGAATGCCTGGTTCTGGGAGATCGGCACCGGATTGCCATCGCACATGGCATAGCCGAGGATGTCGCTCCAGACATCGTCGAGTTTCTTGTAGCCCCGCTTGGCCTGTTGCGCGAGTTGGGCGGGCGAGAAGCCGCTCCAGTACGTCGTCAGGGCCGGCTTCATGAAGTTGGTGAACGCCGTCACGCTGCCGGTATAGGGCAGGAAGGGGGCGCTCGACGGCGTCAGGCAGTCGTCGAACATCCCGTCCGGAATCTGCGGCAGCTGGGTCCAGTCCCAATAGGGCAGAACGAAGCTGTCCTCCTTGGTCACGGTGCGGATGGTCTGCTCGAAATATCCGATGTAGCCGCGGTGCCAGACATAGAACCACCAGTTGCCGTGCGGGCAGTCCATCATGTGCACGAAGGCGTTGCGGAACCAGTTGTGCGGATGGTCCGCCGGCAGCTTCAGCATCGCCTCCACGCCTTTGGCGTAGATGGCCAGCATCTTCTGGCCGGCCTCGCTGGTGACATTGGGGCGGGTGAATTTCGCGGCGGCCCGCGATGGCCTGAGCGGAATGGCCGCTGCACCGGCCGTCACGGCGGCGGCCACCAGAACGTCACGACGCGACAAATGGAATCCCGAGTTATCCATATCGATCCCCCAATAATCTGAAATTGAGAAGAGGCAATCCGAATTTATCGACCATCTGACCGGGCATATTCAAAATCTGAATCGCCGATTCTTCGAATACTATAATACGAGATGGTGAAACTGCACCACCTCATCTATAACGTTTGATGTTATCTACTTTACATTCCTTTTATTAATTGCTTTTGAAATAAACTATATCTGCAATAACTCTTTTACTGCAAAAATCTATATATTAAAATATCCAGCAATCATCTGAAAGATCTGCTTAACATCAGATTAGGAGCCGTATCTCCGCGAGGAAAATATCGGGTCTCACGAAACGACGCACTCTGAGAGACACTATTCCCAATTCTGTCCAGAATTGCAATTCCTATTGCGCATCCGAATATAAAGATAAAATTTCACTAATTATCACGAAATTCCTTCTTATCACCGAAGCGCGACAAAGGAGACCTTCTCTCGTTTTAAGGATCCGGTCTTGACCTCATGCGCTCGAGACCAGCTTGAGCCCGATGACGCCGGCCAGAATGAGGGCGATGCAGAGCACCCGCATCGGCGCAACCGAGTCGCCCAGCAGCGCCATGCCCAGAATCACGGTGCCGGCCGCGCCGATGCCGGTCCAGACCGCGTAGCCGGTGCCGACCGGCAGCGTGCGGAGCGAGAGTGAAAGCAGAAAGACGCTCGACACGCCGGTGGCGACCGTCAGCAGCCCCGGTATCCATCGCGTGAAGCCTTCGGACGACTTCATGCTGAGGGCGAATGCGATTTCGAGAAGGCCGGCGATGCTCAGGAGTATCCATGCCATTGTGACAGATCCGTTCAAGGACTCGCCGGGCCTTGCGGCCGGGCGAGCTGTTGGGGGGTGGGAGCCATGTCAGGCGAGGGAACCGCAGCCGGTTCGATCCGCTGACGCGAATGTCAGCCGGGAAGGCTTCAGACCCGGCCGCCACATGGGGAGGCGAGCGCCTGCGACGGGACGTCGTCCTGCGCTGAGCGCCCGCCAATGGGGTGTTTCAAGCTTTGGCAGCGGCAGCTGGGGTGGAACGGAACGCGATCCCGAAGCGATTGAAGGCGTTCATCAGGCTGATCGCATAGGTCAGGTCGGCGAGTTCCTTGTCGTTGAACTCGGCAGCCGCCGCCTCGTAGTCGGCATCGGGAACGCCGGTTTCGGACACGCGGGTCACGGTTTCCGCCCAGGCCAGCGCGGCCCGTTCGCGGCGATTGAAGACTTCGCCCGCGTCGTGCCACACCGGCACCAGCACGAGCTTTTCCACCGCTAGGCCGGATTTGAGCAGGTCGCGCGAATGCATATCGATGCAGAACGCACAGCCATTGATCAGCGAAACCCGGAGATAGACGAGGTTGACCAGCTCTTTCGGCAGGCCGCTTCTCTGAACGGTGACGTACACCCCGCCGAAAGCCTTGTAACCCTCGGGCGAAGCCTTGGCGTAGTCGATGCGATTGCTCACGATGATCCTCATCTCTAACTGATTGAAGGATCCCAAACGTGATGCGTCTTGGCCTATTCGAGAAGGGCCATAAACCGGCTTCAGCACTAGGCCATGATCACCCCTGGGAGGGCCGCAGCCGCGGTCAAAGCAGCGCCAGGATGCGCCGTCCGAAGGCCTCGGCGGTGCCCCGGGAGTCGATGTTCGTGAAGTTGAGAAGCAAGGCCGACGGGCCATCGCCGCCCGCCGTCCAATCGGTCAGGGCTTCCCCGTACAGGCCATCTTCCCGCATGCGCGCGACCAGCCCGCGGTCCGACTGCCGGCCCTGCAGCCGCAGGATCAGGTGCATGCCCCCCGGCTGGGAATCGATCGGCATGTGCTTCCCCAGCACGCTTTCCAGCCCCGCTGCGGTCGCGTCCCGACGCTCGGCATAGAGCTTCCGCATCCGCTGGATATGGCGCGCGAAATGCCCTTCCTTGATGAAGGCGGCGACGATGGTCTGCGTCAGCTCGGGGCTGCCCCCGGCAAAGGCCTGGGTGATCTGCTCGAACCGCTCGACCTGCGAGTCCGGCACCACGAGATAGGCCAGCCGGATGCTCGGCAGCAGCACCTTGCTGAAGGTGCCGGCATAGAGCACGCGCCCGTCGCGATCCAGGCTCTTCAACGCCGGCAGGGGGCGGCTGACATAGCGGTATTCGCCGTCGTAATCGTCCTCGATGATCCAGGCGTCGGTCCGCGCCGCCCAGTCCAGCAGCGCCAGCCGCCGCGGCAAGGACAGGGACACGCAGAGCGGGCTCTGATGCGCCGGCGTGACCACGGCCGCACGCGCCCGCGGCGCCCGCTTGATCCCGTCGGAAACCACCATGCCGTCCCGGTCCACCGGCACCGAGACGCCCGCGATCCGCATATGGCCCAGCAGCTCCCGCGTCGGCGGGTATCCCGGATCTTCGAGCCAGACGCGATCCCCTGCCTTCAGCAGGGCATGGGCGATCAGCTCGATGGTGTTGCGGTACCCCGAGGTCACGAAGATCTGGGAGGGCGAGCAGCTGATCCCGCGCGACAGCTGGAGATAGGCGGCGATCTCGGCGCGCAGGGCCGGCAGGCCGTGGACGGGGGGATGGACCATGCCGGAGGGCTGCAGGGCGCGGACGCATCGCGCGCCCAGGCGGGCCCAGATCTTGCGGGGAAACGCATCCAGCGCCGGCAAGCCCATCTGGAACGGCAGGATCGAATCCGGACGGAAGCTGGTCACGGCGCTGCCGCGGTCGGATGGCAGCACCGTGCTGGCGACAGCCGCCCCTGGTTCGAGGCCCGGCGTCACGATGGTGCCCGCCTGGCCACGGGCCTGGATGTAGCCCTCCGCGGCCAGCAGGGAATAGGCCGTCTCGATCGTGCCCCGCGCCAGGCCCAGTTCCTTGGTCAGCGCCCTGGCTGAGGGGATGCGGTCGCCCGGCTTCAACACCCCGCTGGTGATGGCGCCGCGGAACCGATCGTAGATCTGCCGGTAGAACGGTGCGGTCGCGGCGGGATCCAATGGCGGGATGCTGCTGGGCTTCAGGGCGGCCATGGACCAGTCAACTTTGTGGATGGGCCAAAGCCGACTGTACCATGCGCGACTGGGCGATGGCCATCATGGACCAGTTTCAATGTCGGTTCATGGATCTGGGGCATGGGCCATCCAGCCCGTAGATTGAGGACTTCTCGCGTGGCGGCCGGCCGGCGACATCAGGAAACCCGGCGAGAACGGCGGCATTCGGCAAGAATTCGGAGATCGGACGATGAAGAAGATCCTGCGCGTCAGCTGCAGCCCCCGCGGCCAGGACACCGAAAGCCATCGGCTGTCGCAGAAGATCGTCGGTCTTCTGCAGCAGGAAGACCCGACCGCGATCCTGGTGGAACGGGTGATCGGCGATGGTTCCATCCCGCATGTCGATGCGGATTACGCGACATCCCAGGGGTCGTCCGTGGACATCCTTCACGGGGCGTCCATCGCCCTGTCGGACAAGCTCATCCAGGAGCTGGAGAGTGCCGATGTCCTGGTCATCGGAACCCCGATGCACAACTTCACCGTGCCCTCGATGCTGAAGGCATGGATCGACCATGTCGTCCGGGCCCGCCGGACCTTCAACGTGACCCCGGCGGGCAAGGTGGGCCTGCTGCGCGACCGCCCGGTCTTCGTCGCCATCGCCTCGGGCGGACGGTTTTCCGGGGAGCGCGCGCGCCAGCCGGATTTCCTGACCCCCTATCTGAAGGCCGTCCTGGGCATCACCGGGCTGCATGACCTGACGTTCTTCTCCGTCCAGGGAACCGGCTCGGCCCCGGAGGCCGTGGCCGAGACCCGGATCCAGACGGATCAGGCGCTACAGGACTATTTCTCCTCGCCCGCCCGCAGCGGACCGGACGCGTCGCCTACTGCAGCGACAGCCCCGGCGCCGCGCGCATGAAGTGGTTCGGGCCGACGGTGACGATGCTGTCCGTCGCCTGCCGGCTGGCGGTGCGGATTGCCTCGGCCCTGGCCTGGAAGGCGCCGCTGCCGGTGCCGCGCAGCTTGACGTCGGGGTCGGGCACTGCCGAGAGCAGCAGCTGGGTGTAGGGGTGGCGCGGCGCGCCGGTCACCGCCGCGGTGTCGCCCCACTCCACCATCTGGCCGGCGAACATCACCACGATCTCCTCCGCCACATGCGCCGCCGTGGCGATGTCATGGGTGATGTACAGCATGGCCAGGCCGCGCGCCGCCTTGGTCTCGGCCAGCAGCTTCAAGATGTCGAGCCGGATCGAGACATCGAGCATCGAGGTCGGCTCGTCCGCCACCAGGATCTCCGGCTCCACCGCCAAAGCGCGGGCGATGTTGACCCGCTGGCGCTGGCCGCCGCTGAGCTGGTGCGGAAACTTGATCGCGGCGATGTCGGGGTCGAGCCCGACCCAGCGCAGCAGCTCCGCCACCCGGGCCTCGACCGCCTTGGCCGTGGCGGCATGCCCGTGCAGCCGGATCGGCCGGGACAGGTGGTGCGAGACGTTGAACACCGGGTTCAGCGAGGCGAAGGGATCCTGGAAGATCATCTGCACCGCGCGGCGATAGGCCAACTCCCCCGCCCGCCCGGCCTGGGCCGTCACATCGGTGCCGCGGAACCGGACCTGGCCCTCGGTCGGCCGGTACAGGCCCGCTATCAGCCGGGCGCAGGTGGTCTTGCCGCAGCCGGATTCGCCGACCAGCGCGATGGCGCGGCCGGGCTGCAGCCGGAAGGTGACGTCGCGCAGCGCGGTGACCGCATGGTCGCCGGCGCCGAAGCGCATGCCGACGCCCTGCAGTTCGAGAAGGGCGGCTTCGGTCATGACAGGGTCCGCTCCCGCAACGCATCCGCCGGCGCGCCCGTCCCACCCTCCACGGCCGCCGCCGCCGGCAGGCGCGGGATCGCGTCCCACAGCCGGCGGGTGTAGTCGTGCTGCGGCGCCCGGGTGATCTGGTCGACCGGCCCCTGCTCGACGATCCGCCCGGTCAGCATCACCGCGATGCGGTCGCAGAACTGCGACATCAGGTGCAGGTCGTGGGTGATGAACAGGACGGAGAAGCCGAGCCGCGCCTGCAGGTCGCAGATCTGCTGCAGGATCTCGCGCTGGACCACGACGTCGAGCGCTGTGGTCGGCTCGTCCATGATGATCAGGTCGGGTTCCAGCGCCAGGCAGATGGCGATCACCAGCCGCTGGCGCATGCCGCCGGAGAACTGGTGGGGATAGTCGCCGACCCGCTTGGGGTCGATGCCCACCAACCGCAGCATCGCCTCGGCTTTCGCCCGCCCTTCCGCCCGGCTGCAGCCGGTGTGGCGGTACAGCACGTCGAAGAACTGGCGCTCGATCCGCAGCAGCGGATTGAGCGAGTTCATCGCGCTCTGGAACACCATGCCGATGCGGCGCCAGCGCAGTTTCTGCAGCGACGCCTCGTCGAGACGCAGCAGGTCGGTGCCGTCGAATCGGATCTCGCCCTGCCGCACCCAGGCCGGCGGCCGCGGCAGCTGGGTGATGGCATAGGCGATGGTGCTCTTGCCGCAGCCGGATTCGCCGGCCAGGCCGAAGATCTCGCCGCGCCCGATCTCGAAGGAGACGGTGTCGACCGCGACGAAGGATCCCTTGTCGAGCAGGTATTCGATCACGAGGTCGCGGACCTCCAGCAGCGGCGCGGTCATGCCGGCTTCCTCTCGCGGCGGCGCCGGTCGACCAGACGCAGCCAGCGGGTCAAGGCGGGGCCGGAGCGCAGCTGCGGGTTCGCCACCTCGTCCAGGGTGAAGTTGATCAGGGCCAGGCCGAGGCCGAGCAGGGCGATGGCGGCGCAGGGGGTCATGATGTCCCACCACGCCCCGACCGTGATCGCCGAGGCGTTCTGGGCATTGTACAGCATCCGGCCCCAGGAGACGCCGAGCGGGTCGCCGAAGCCGAGATATTCCAGCGTCACCTGGGCGACCACGGCGTAGATGATGCTGCCGACCAGGTTGATGCCGATGATCGAGGCCAGGTTGGGCAGGATCTCGACCCCGACGATGCGCCAGGTCGGCTCGCCCACCAGCCGCGCCGCCAGCACGAATTCGCGGTGGCGCAGCGCCAGGGTCTGGGCCCGCGTCACGCGCGCCCCCCAGGGCCAGGAGGTCAGCGCCACGATGGTGACGATGGCGCCGATCCCGGCATTGCCGAGGAAGGCGGCGAGCATGATCAGCAGCGGCAGATTCGGGATCACCAGCACCACGTTGGTGGCGAGGTCCAGCACCTCGTCCAGCCGCCCGCCGCGATAGCCGCCGATCAGCCCGACCGCGGTGCCGATCACGGTGATGACGATGCCGCCGGCGAAGCCGACCAGCAGCGAGGTGCGGGCGCCCCAGACCAGCTGGCTGAGCACGTCGCGCCCCACCCGGGTGGTGCCCAGCAGGTGCTCGGCGCTGGGCGCCTCATGCGGCCGCCCGACCCGCGCGGAGGGGTCGTAGGGCGCGATCAGCGGGGCGAAGACTGCGATCAGCACGAAGGCCAGGACGATGGCCAGGCCGATCGTCACCTTCTTCTGGCGCCACAGCCGTTGCATCAGGCCGGTCATGCCGGCTGGTCCCGGAGCCGGGGGTCGAGCCAGAGATAGGCGATGTCGACCGCGAGGTTGGCCGCCAGCGTCGCCAGGGTCATGATCAGCAGCTGGCCCTGGATCACCGGATAGTCGCGTGAGATCGCCGCCTGGAACAGGGTGAGGCCGAGGCCGGGATAGTTGAACACCACCTCGGTGACGATCGACCCGCCGAACACGCTGCCCAGCGCCAGCGCCAGGCTGGTCAGGTTCGGCAGCACCGCGTTGCGGGCGGCGTAGCTGAACATGACACTGGTCTCGCTGAGCCCCTTGGCCCGGGCCATGGTGATGTAGTCCTCGCCCAGCACCGAGATCATGTTGTTCCGCATCGTCGCCTGGAAGTCCCCGATCAGGAACAGCGACAGGGTGAAGACCGGCAGGATGGCGTGCCAGGCGACGCTGCCGAGGAAGGCGAAGGACAGGCCGGGGTCCAGCGCCGGGTCCCAGGCGTAGCCGAGCGGCAGCCAGCGCAGGCTGACCGCGAACAGGAACAGGGCGCAGATCGCGATCACCACCGGCGGCAGCGCCAGCAGCACCACGGCGACGGGCGAGACGATGCCGTCGAACTTGCTGCCGCGGCGCCAGGCGGAGACGGTGCCGAGCAGGCTGCCGAGGGCGAAGCTGAACACGATCGAGGTGGTGACCAGAAGCCCGGTCCAACCGATCGACCGGCCCAGCACCTCGACCACCGTCTGCGGGTAGTATTTGGTCGAGACGCCGAGATCGAGGCTGGCGATGCCCTTGAGGTAGACCCAGAACTGCTCCAGCAGTGTGGCGTCGCCCTGGCCGAAGCGCATCTTGATCGCCTCGATCATCGCCGGGGTGGCGCGCTTGCCGAACTGGGCGATCATCGCGTCGACCGGGCTGCCCGGCATCAGCCGCGGCAGCAGGAAGTTCATCACGATCGCGACCGCGAAGGCGATGGCGTAGATCAGCAGGCGTCGGTATGGAACGCGCATGCGGCCTCCCAGCCGGTCGGATCAAGGCTGTGCTGATGGGGTCGTCCTGTCACCCGCCGGCGTTCCACCCCCTCACCCTTCCGTCGCCGCTGGCGCCGGGCCCATCCCTCCCCCCGGAGGAAGGGCGTCGGGTGAGGGGGTGGCGCCGGCCTCCCCCCTCGCCGGACGGCCTACTGCACCGGGCGCAGGGCCAGCAGGTGCAGGATGCGGGTGTGCACGCCGTCATGGTTCTCCGGCACCGCGAAGGGGTTGTCCGGCGTCGCCCAGCCGGTGAACCGCTTCGTCGAGTACTGGTACCAGGTCGGGTTGTTGAACAACGGGATGACCGGCAGGTTGGCGGAGACGATGTCCTGCACCTTGCCCATCAGCTCATGCTGCCTGGCGCTGTCGGTGGTGTCGCGGAACGCCGCCAGGGCCGCGTCGAGGTCGGGGTTGGCGTAGCGGGCGGACCCACCCTCGACCCGGCCGCCGCTCTTCGAATTGTAGGTGTCGTTGTAGAACTTGAACGGCGTCGCCCCGTCCAGGGTCGAGCCGAGGCCGGCGTCGAACGAGCCCCCGATCATCGCGGTCGTCCGCTGCTCCAGCTCCGGCGTCTCGACGCCGGCGTCGATGCCGATGGCGCGCAGCCCCTCGATCGCGATCTGGCTGTCGTCGATCCAGTCGGTCCAGCCGTTCGGCACCAGGATCTTGAACGAGATCGCCTTGCCCGACGGGGTGGTGCGCATGCCGTCGGCCCCCGCCTTGTAGCCGGCGGCGTCGAGCAGCGCCTTCGCCTTCTCGACGTCGTAATGCATGAAGGCGTCCCACTGCGCCGGATCGGTCTTGCTGCGCCAGACCTCAAAGCGGGGCGGCAGGCCGCTGGCGTGGGCGTTGGCCGTGGGGTAGCCATAGCCGGCGACGTTGACCATCGAGTCCCGGTCCATCGCCAGGCTGACGGCCTGGCGGAAGGCCAGGTCGTTGAAGGCCTCGCGGTTGCCCTCGTTCTCCGCCTTCAGGTTGAACACGAGTGACACGGTCTCGGCCGGCGGCTGCCAGTAATGGTGGTTGGCCGGGTCCTTGGCGACGTAGGTCTTCTCGATGTCCGGCAGGAACGAGCCGAACCAGTCGAGGTCGCCGCTCTGCGCGATCGCCAGGGTCTGGTCGTTGCCGGCGATCTGCGGGAACTTCAGGCAGTCGATCTTCAGCGAGGCGGCATCCCAGTAGTTCGGATTGCGGCACTGCTCGTAGACCTGGGTGGTGAAACGCCGGATCTCGGTCATCGGGCCAGTGCCCACCGGGGTCTCGTTGGCGGTGGCGATCGGGTCCGGAATGGCCGACCAGACATGCTTCGGGACGATCGGCACGTCGCTGAAGGTCTCGGGGAAGGTCGAATCCACGGATTTCAGGTGGATCGTCACCGTGTGCGGGTCGACCACGTCGACCGACTCCACCGCATCGGCCATGCCGTAGGCGTCGACCGCCGGGTTGCCGCGCGCGAGATCGATCGAATACTTCACGTCGTCGGCGGTGAAGGGCTGGCCGTCAGACCATTTCACCCCGTCGCGCAGGGTGTAAGTGACCGCCTTCAGATCGTCGGAGAAGGTCAGGCCGGTGGCCAGGCGGTAATAGGGCTTGCCGCCCTCCATCGGGTTGAAGATCACCAGCGGCTCGTAGATCAGGTCGACCGTGCTGGCGCGGCGCGAACCGAGATTATACGGGTTGAAGTTGCGCACCCAGGCGCTCTGCTCCTCCATGTGGAGGGTCAGCACGGTTTCGGCGAGAGCCGCGGCTGGCGCCCCTAGCGTCAGGGCGGCGATGACGGTGGATTTCCAGAACTGCATGTTGCCCCCCGGCAAATGGTTGGACCGACCGTTTTATTCATTCATTTCGAATTAATCGTGACCCGGCCCCGAACCGCTTGTCAACACAAAGTGGACTAGACCACTGGATTCAACAGCGCCTGGAAGCGCGGGGCGTAGGTGCGGGCGATCGGCTCGGTGGCGGCGCCGATGGCGACGGCCCAGGGGCCGGCGGTGCCGATGATCAGGCGCGGGCGGGTCCGCCCCGGTCGGTGGCTGAGCGACGGCAGCAGCGGCGTCATCGCCGCCGCGATGCGCTCCAGGAACGGTTCCGACAGCTGGCCGCCGAGCAGGATCGTCTCGGGGTCGAACAGGGTCTCCAGCAGGTGGACGGCGACGCGCAGCCGGTCCGCGGCCATGGCGATCCAGTCCGCCAGCGCGGGGGATTCGCCCTTGCGGATGCCCTCCAGCCGGTCGTGGAGGTCGGCCATGTCGGGGTCGAGCCCGAGATGGCGGGCGACGGCCCACAGCGACACCAGCTCCTCCAGCGTCGCGAAGGGCATGTCGTCCGGCGGCGGGGTGCCGAACATCGCCGCCGGCAGCATGCCGATCTCGCCGGCGTTGCGGGCGGCGCCGCGCACCACCTCGCCCTCGACCACGATGGCGCAGCCGAGGCCCTGGCCGATAAACAGCTGGACGAAATTCTCCAGCCCCCGCGCCGCGCCGGCCATGCGCTCGCCGATCGCCGCCATGCGGGCATCGTTCTCGAGCGAGACCACCAGCCCGGTGCGCTCGGTCAGGGACTGCACGTAGTCGCCGGCCGATTCGATCCAGTCGGCGTGCCGCCCCGCCACCGATTTCAGCGGCAGGCCGAAGGGCCCGGGCATGGCCAGGCCGATGCCGAGCACGCGGCCCGGAGCCGCAGGATCGATCGCCGCCAGGTCGCGGCCGAGCTCGTCCGCCAGATCGGCCAGGGTCGAGACCCGGGTGGCGGGGTCGCCGGCATGCAGCCAGCGTTTGGCCCGGCCCACCGGCGCACCCGACAGGTCCACCACCACGCCGCGGACCTCGTGGTGGTCGAGATGCAGGCCGATGGCATGGCCGCCGCTGGGGCGGATGCGGTAGGGCGTCGGCGGCTGGCCGCGGCCGCCGGCCACCCGGGCGCCGGTCTCGACCAGCCCGGCGGCGGCGAAATCCTCGATGATGTTGGAGACGGTCTGCGACGACAGGCCGGTGCGGCGCGCCAGCTCCGCCCGCGACAGGGGCCCGGACAGGCGCAGCAGGTCGAACACCACCCGCCGGTTGTGCGCGCTCGCCCCTTCCAGATTGGCGCCCGCACGGCGCGCGAGGGCGGCCTCCTGCATGTTTGGCCTCGACAGTTGTCAAATCATTTAGATTTAATAGCCTGGATCTGACAAGCGCCCGATTCACACGAGGCCTGGAATGACGGACACAACCGCACCCTTGTTGATCTGGCAGGTGCTGGAGCGGCGGCCGGACGGCCGGGCGGTCAGCCAATTGCAGCTCGACCTCGGCGACACCCCGATTCCGGCGGGCGCGACCTGGGCGCTGTACTTCAATGTCTGGCACGTGCTGGCGGCGGACGGCCTCAAGGGCGACCTGGCGCTGGACCGGCTGAACGGCGACCTGCGGCGGCTGCGGCCCGCGGCGGGCGCCGCCGGGCAGCGGCGCTGGCACGCCCGGCTGGTCAGCGAATCCGCCCTGCCGCAGGTGACCCACCTGCCCGCCACCTGCTTCCTGGTGGTGACCGGCGCGGATGGGCGGGAGCAGCCGCCGCGGACCGGCACGGTGCGGCGGACCCTGCCGCGCGACCCCGCCGCCTGGAGCCGCGGCACCGAGGACTTGGTGCCGCCGGAGACGCCGGCGACGCTGTTCGCCGCCCATCGGGGCGTCGCGGCGCTGCCGGAGACGGCGCTGGCGCCGCTGACGCCGAAACCCTGGCGCAGCACGGTCGGCACGGGCCGGTTCCGGCTCGACCCCACGGCCGCGATCGCCGCGGCGCCGGGGCTGGAGCGCGAGGCCGCGGTGCTGGCGGCAGGCCTCGAAAAACTGGCCGGTCTGGCCCTTCCATCCGGCACAGATCCCGCGGCGATCCGGCTGGAACTGGGCCCGATTGCCGAGGTGGCGGAGGCGACCGACGAGGCCCACATCCTGGTCATCGACGCCGCCGGCATCCGCATCGCCGGCCGTGGCCCGGCCGGGGTGATGCGCGGGGTGCAGAGCCTGCTGCAGCTGGTGCCGCCCGGCAGCCGCGGGCCGGTCGAGCTGCCGCACCTGGCCGTCACCGACCGGCCGCGCTTCCCCTATCGCGGCCTGCATCTCGATGTCGGGCGCAACTTCCACGACGCGGCGACCGTGATCCGGCTGCTCGACGTCATGGCGCTGTACAAGCTGAACACCCTGCATTTCCACCTGACCGAGGATGAGGGCTGGCGGCTGGAGATCCCGGGCCTGCCGGAGCTGACCGAGATCGGCGCCCGCCGGGGCCACAGCCCTGATGAGGCCGACCGGCTGCAGCCGTCCTTCAACTCCGGCGCCGAGACCGAGCCGCCGGGCACCGGCCATTACAGCCGTGCCGATTTCCTGGCGATCCTGCGCCACGCCACCGACCGGCACATCGCCGTGATCCCGGAGATCGAGCTGCCCGGCCACGCCCGCGCCGCGATCCGGGCCATGGCGGTGCGGCACGACCGGCTGGCCGCGGCGGGGCAGCCGGAGGCGGCGGGCGAATTCCTGCTGACCGACCCGGACGACCGGTCCGACTACCGCTCGATCCAGGGCTGGGTCGACAATGTCGTCTGCGTCGGGATGACCTCGGTCGACCGCTTCTTCGCCCATGTGGTGGATTCGATCGCCGCGATGTATGCCGAGGCCGGTGCCGCCCTGACCCACATCCATGTCGGCGCCGACGAGGTGCCATCAGGCGTCTGGGCCGGGTCGCCCGCCTGCCGCCGCCACATGGACCAGCACGGGCTGGCCGACCTGCACGCCCTGGAGACCGACTTCTTCCGCCGGCTGCGCGCTATCCTGGCCGAGCGCGGCCTGGGCCTGGCCGGGTGGCAGGAGGCGGCGCTGCGCGGCCACGGCCGGGGGCCGGACCACGGCCAGGGACCGGACATCGTGGTCGACCCCGGCTTCGCCCGCGACGACTGCCTGATCTATGTCTGGGATTCGATCTGGGGCCGCGGCCGCGAGGACTGCGCCTTCCACCTGGCCAATGCCGGGGTGCCGGTGGTGCTGTGCTCGGCCGACCGGCTGTATCTCGATCTCGCCCATGCCAAGCACCCGGACGAGCCGGGGCAGGAATGGGCCGGCTACATCTCGACCCGCGCCGCCTTCGAATTCTGCCCGACCGACCCGTTCCTGGAGCCGGCGGGCGACCCGCTGGGCCGGCTGGCGACGCCGGAGCAGCTCGCCGCGAAGCTGCGGCCGACGGCAAACGGGCTGGAGCATATCCGCGGCCTGCAGGGCACGCTGTGGAGCGAGCACATCACCAGCCGCGACCGGCTGGACCATTTCGCCCTGCCCCGCGTGCTGGCCGTGGCCGAGCGCGCCTGGGTCGGCGACCCCGCCTGGGCCGCGGTGGCGGACCCGGCCGAGCGGCGCCGGCAGATGGATGCGGAATGGTCGGACTTCGCCAACCGGCTGGGGCAGCGCGAGCTCTGGCGCCTGTCCGCCCTGGGCTATGCCCCACGTGTCCCGCCGGTGGGCGGCGCCGTGGTCGACGGCACGCTGGTGCTGAGCACCGAGATGCCGGGCCTCGCCCTGCGCTACGAGCCCGGCCAGGCCGACCCGACGCCGCAGTCGCCGCTCTATGAGGGGCCGGTCCCGGCCGCGCCCGGCGCCCGCTTCCGCGTCGCCGCCTTCACCCCCGACGGCCGGCGCAGCCGGGTGGGGACAGTGGTCGCCTGAGCGGAACCGGCCCGTCGCCATCCAATCGGCGGAGAGGCGCAGCCGGCGCTGTCCGCCGCCCTCTCTCCAGGGCATGATGCAGCGAAGCGCGACGGCGCCGTCCAATGAAGGGGGGCCAGGAATGCCCATGCGTCTCAGTTTCCTGTCCGCTGCGGCCCTGGCCGTCACCCTGGCACCGTCGGCCGGCGCAGGTGCCGGCACCGTGACGCCGGAGGCGGTGACGGCGGCGCTGCCGCTGCTGGAACGGCAGGCGCAGGCGGCGGTCGACCGGGGCGACGTGCCCGGCCTGTCGATCGCGGTGGTCTATCGCGACGAGGTGGTGTTCCTGAAGGGCTTCGGCCGGCGCGAGGCGGGGCAGCCGGCCGCCGTCGATGCCGACACCGTGTTCCAGCTGGCCTCCTGCTCGAAGCCGATCGCCTCGACCGTGGTGGCGGCGCTGGTGAGTGCCGGCACCGTCACCTGGGACACCCGCATCGCCGACATCGATCCGGGCTTCGCCCTGGCCGAGGCCTATCCGACCCAGCAGCTGACCATCCGCGACCTGTTCGCCCATCGCAGCGGCCTGCCCGGCGAGGCCGGCAACGAGCTGGAGGCGCTGGGCTACGACCGCGACGAGATCCTGCACCGGCTGCGCCAGGTGGCGCCGGCCAGCAGCTTCCGCGCCGGCTATTCCTACAGCAATTTCGGCATCACCGAAGGCGCCGTCGCGGCGGCGAAGGCGGCGGGGATGGCCTGGGAGGACGCGGCGCAGCAGCTGGTCTATGCCCCGCTGGGCATGGCCTCGACCAGCTCGCGCCATGCCGATTTCCTGTCCCGCCCGGACCGCGCCGCGCTGCATGTCCGCGTCGGCGGCGACTGGCAGGCCAAGCTGACGCGCGACCCGGATGCGCAATCCCCCGCCGGCGGCGTCAGCTCGACCGCGCGCGACATGGCGCAGTGGCTGCGGCTGGAACTGGGCCGGGGGCGGTATGCCGGCCAGGACCTGATCCGCCGCGATGCGCTGGACCAGACCCACCAGCCGCTGATGGCCCGCGGCGCCAACCCGGTCACCGGCGCCGCCGCCTTCTACGGCCTGGGCTGGAACGTTGAGTATGGCCGCCACGGCCTGCAATGGGACCATGCCGGTGCCTTTAGCGTCGGCGCCCGCACCCTGGTCAGCCTGTATCCGGACGACGGCATCGGCATCGTGATCCTGGCCAACGCCTTCCCGACCGGCGTGCCCGAAGGCCTCGCCGACAGCTTCTTCGACCAGGTCTTCGATGGCCGGGTGACCCAGGACTGGCCCGCGAAATGGGGCCGGATCTTTGACGGGCTGTTCGGCCCGGCGGTGGCGGCGTCCCAGGCACGCTATGGCACCCCGCCGGCCTCGCCATCCCCCGCCCTGCCCGCCGCGGCCTATGCCGGCCGTTATGCCAACGCCTATCTCGGCACCGCCGCCGTGGTCGAGCGCCAGGGCACCCTGTGGCTCACCCTCGGCCCGCGGCAGCAGGCCGAATTCCCGCTCCGGCATTTCGACCGGGACCTGTTCGTCTATGCGCCGTCCGCGGAGACGCCGGACCTCCTGGCCGCCGTGACCTTCCGGATCGGCCCGGACCAGGTCGCGGACCAGGTGACGATCGAGGATCTCGACGACCTCGGCCTCGGCGTGCTGACGCGCGCGGCGCCGTGATGGCGGCTGAAGGCCGGGCCTAGCGGACCGGCCGCAGCACCCGTTTGGCGACATCGATCAGCGCCCGCAGCTTGGGCTGCGCCTGGGCCCGCTGCGGGAAGTACAGGAACAGCCCCGGCCCCTTCGGCAGAAGCGGAGCCAGCACCCGTTCGAGCAGGCCGGCGCGCAGTTCGGCGTCGACCGCAATATCGGCGACATAGCTGAGGCCGAGCCCGGCGCAGGCGAAGGAGACCAGGAGCGCGCCGTCATTGACGATGACGCCGCCGGGAGGATCGACCGAGACGCTGCGGCCTTCGCGCTCGAACTCCCAGCGATAGATCGCGCCCGAGGTCGGGAATCGGTAGCGGATGGCGTCGTGGCGGGCGAGGTCCTCGAGACTCTCCGGCCGACCATGCGCGGCCAGATAGGCAGGGCTGCCCACGAGGGCCCAGGCGATGTCGCGGGTCAGGCGCACCGCCACCATGTCGCGTTCGATGTACTCGCCGATGCGGATGCCGGCGTCGAAGCCGCGTTCGAGCAGATCCACCGCCGCATCCTCGACGGCGACCTCGACCGACAGCTTGGGGCAGGCGCGCCGCAAGGCCGGGACGACCGGATCGATCACCAGCGGCACTGCCATGCGCGGCGCCGTCAGACGCAGAAGGCCGGTGGGCTCCTGGCCCGCCGCGCCGACCGCATCGACCGCCGTCGCGATCTCCGCCGCCGCCGGCCGGATCCGCGCCAGCAGCGCCGCGCCGGCCTCGGTCAGGCGCACGCGCCGGGTGGTGCGGATGAACAGTGGCGCGCCGAGCCGGGCCTCCAGCGCCTTCACCGTCTGGCCCACGGCGGCCGGAGAAACGCCGAGCCGGGCCGCCGCCGCGGTAAAGCCCTCCGCCTCCGCCACGGCGAGGAAGGTGGAGAGACCGAAGAATGGATCGGCAGTGGAGCCCATCTCACGATTATAAAGGTTTCCTTTTAAATCCTGAAAGCCACATCCAATTTTTGCAGGCAGTTGCGCCCGGTAATGTTCGTCATGTTCCAACAAGGGAGACGACCATGACCGACACCAGCACGCATGGCGAAGCCACCCCCCTGCCCCGTCGCGGATTGCTGCTCGGCGCGATGGCCGCGGCGGGCGGGCTTGCCGCGGTGCCGGCGGGGGCGCAGGCCCCGGGCGCTCTCACCGGCAAGGTCGCGATCGTCACCGGCGGCACCTCGGGCATCGGCGCGGCCACTGTGGCGGCCCTCGCCGCAGCCGGCGCTGCGGTGGCCTTCAACGGCCGCCGCGAGGCGCTGGGGCAGCAGGTCGAAGCCGCCGCCCGCGCCGCCGGCGGAGAGGTCGTCTATCTCCGGTCCGACGTGCGCGACGCCGCCCAGATGGAGCGCTTCGTCGCGGCGGTGGTCGAACGCCACGGCCGGCTCGACATCGCCTTCAACAATGCCGGCATCGACCTGCCGCCGGCCCCGATCGCCGACACCGGCATCGACGGCTTCGACGACCAGATCGCGACCAATCTGCGCGGCGTGTTCCTGTCGATGAAGTACGAGCTGCCGCATCTGGCGCGGGCGAAGGGGGTGATGATCAACATGGCCTCGATCGGCGGCCGCCATGCGTTCCCCAACATCCTCGCTTATGGCGCCTCGAAGGCCGCGGTCATCCACATGACCCGCGCCGCGGCGCAGGAATACGGCCGCGACGTCCGCATCAACGCGATCGCCCCGGGGCCGATCGAAAGCCCGATGCTGGAGCGGGTGCGGCGCGACTGGAAGGTGACGACGGAACAGCTCGTCGCCCCCTACCCGATGCGGCGGACCGGCACGCCGGCGGAGGTCGCCGCCGTGGTGCTGTTCCTGGCCGGCGACGGCGGATCCTATGTCAACGGGCAGGTCCTGGGGGTCGACGGCGGCGACCTGCCATAGGTCCGGCGGCCCCCGCAGGGCTGCCGCCACCCATCAGTTCGCCGGGCCCTTGCACTGGGTGTCGAGATCGGCGAAGGCCTGGGCGAAGGCGTCCAGCTGGTATTCCTGGACCGCCCCGTCATAGCGCTCCAGCCGGAAGGGCCGGCCGAGCTTCGCCGAGTCGAACAGCTTCGCGGATTGCCGGGCGGGCAGGATGACGGAGTTGGGGGCATCACCCTTGGTCAGGGTGATGCGTTCGCGGTTCTGGTTGATGGTGAGGTATCCGACGGGCGCCACGACGTCGTCGCCGTCGCTGTCGCTGCGACCGAAGCCGAACACCACGGTGACCGACTGGTCGGCCAAGCTGCAGCGGAAGCTGACAGAATCCTTGTCGCCGTCGCGCCCGCTGATCGCCAGCGTCACGGATTGCCCCCCGGGGTCCTTGACGATCTCGCCGACATCGTCGGCCGTCTCATAGGGCTGGGCGAACCCGGCCAGGGGGCTCAGGGCCACGACGCCCAGGCAGACGAGCCCGGTCCATTTCATCCACGCCTCGCTGAAATTTCCAGCGGCAGCGTAGCACGGACCGCAGCGTCCTCCTTGTGTGGCGTAAGCGCTTCGGATCCGGTCAGGCCAGGCCCTCATGGCGCAGCGCCTGCTGCACCGCCGGCCGCGCCGCCATCCGTTCGACGAAGGCCGGCAGCGGCTCCGGCACCGGCAGCCCCAGCGCCCCGGCCCAGCGCAGCATCACGTAGAGATAGGCGTCGGCGACGCCGGCCTGGTCGCCGAACAGGTAGTCGCCCTGCATCTGGCCGGCGATGACGCCGAGCCGCAGCGCGATCACCTCGTCGACTGCCGCCTTCTCGGCGTCGCTGGTCGGAAAGATCGACCGGATCAGCAGCTTGTGCAGCTCGCTGCCGATGAAGGCGAGGGTCTCGACCAGCCGGATGCGGCCCAGCTCGCCGCCCGGCGCCAGCTGCGGCGCACGGTCCGCGATCCAGCTCAGGATCGCCACGTTCTCGGTCAGCACCGCGCCGTCGTCGAGCACCAGGGCCGGGACATAGCCCTTGGGGTTGATCTGGGTGAAGTCGTCGCCGCTCTCGGTCCGCCGGGTCGGGATGTCGACGCGGATGCGGTCGAAGTCAAAGCCGGCCTCATGCAGCGCGATGTGGTCGGCAAGGCTGCACGCGTTTGGGGTGAGGTACAGCTTCATGGCGTCGCTCCTCCACAGGGTCTGGTTGGGACCATCCTGCCAAATCCGGCGGATGATAGCAATCTGCAACCAGTTGCAGGCCAGAACACCATCCCTTGGGAGGGAAGCTCACTACCAAGGAGCAGCCCTGCCGACCCGGATTGCGCGGCAAGGACCGAGGTTCCGCCGCCGCGAAACCCCTTCAGTCTCCATCCCGACCGATGCCGCAGGACGGCATGGAATCGTATCATGAAGGGACCGCGACATGACCGCATTGGCCGGGAAGATCGCCATCATCGCCGGGGCCAGCTCCGGCATCGGGCGCGCCACCGCGCTGCTGTTCGCCCGCGAGGGCGCCAGCCTGGTGCTCGGCGCCCGCCGCCGCGAACCGCTTGACACCCTGGTCGGGGAGATCGCCGCGGCCGGCGGCCAGGCGGTCGCCCTGGCCGGGGACGTCACCGACGAAGGCTTCGCCCAGGGGCTGGTGGAGACGGCCGAGACCCGCTTCGGCGGCCTCGACATCGCCTTCAACAACGCCGGGATGGTCGGGCCGATGGCGCCGACCCCGGAGGTGACGCCGGAGGCATGGCGCGAGACGGTCGAGACCAACCTGACCAGCGCCTTCCTGGCCGTCCGCCACCAGATCCCGGCGATGCTGCGGCGCGGCGGCGGGTCGGTGATCTTCACCTCCAGCTTCGTCGGCCACACCGTGGGCTTTCCCGGCGTGGCCGCCTATGCCGCCAGCAAGTCCGGGCTGATCGGCCTGACCCAGGCGCTGGCGGTGGAATTCGGCGCCCAGGGCATCCGCGTCAACGCGCTGCTGCCGGGCGCGACCGAGACCCCGATGTACGAGGTCTTCGCAGGCACGCAGGAGGCGCGCGACTTCATCAAGGGCCTCTACCCGATGAAGCGCATCGCCAGCCCGGAGGAGATGGCGCGGTCGGTGCTGTACCTCGCCTCCGACGCCTCCAGCTTCACCACCGGGACGGCGCTGCTGGTCGATGGCGGGGTGTCGATCAGCCGGA
Source organism: Inquilinus ginsengisoli (assembly GCF_031453975.1). Lineage (NCBI taxonomy): Bacteria > Pseudomonadati > Pseudomonadota > Alphaproteobacteria > Rhodospirillales > Rhodospirillaceae > Inquilinus > Inquilinus ginsengisoli. The sequence continues at coordinate 106,298 of NZ_JAVDPW010000015.1, read as the reverse complement.
GCTGAGGCCTGCCTCCTGGCGCGGCCTCTTCCCCCATCGTCATTGCGAGCGCAGCGAAGCAATCCATGCCAGGCGGCGCCATGGATTGCTTCGTCGGCTTCGCCTCCTCGCAATGACGATTGAGGGGGCGGGAGAGGCCATGCAACTTGCCTCAGGCGATGAGCCCCGCATGGTGCTCCACCGCCGCCAGCACCGTCTCCATCTGCACGGTGTGGCCGAGGGCGAAGCGGTCGCCGTAGATGGTTTCGTCGGGGTATTCGGTGATCAGGGTCAACGGCACCCGGCTGCGCTCGTCCGGCCCGATCATGCAGGGGATGCCGTTGACCACGGTGAACGGCCCCGCCCCGGCATGGGCGCCGTAGGCGGCCAGCTGCATCCGGTTCAGCTCCAAGAGCGGCGCGATCCGCGCCAGCCGGCGGGTCACCGCCTGGATCAGCGCCATGCCCGGCTCCGCCCAGTCCGGATGGTGGCGCAGGATCAGGAAGAAGCCCTTCGGGATGGTCCACATCGCGAAGCCACGCGGCAGGTAGCCGGTGAAGGGCCGGGTCCATTCATGTGCGGGATAGCCGTGCAGGTTGACGTGCAGTTGCGCACCCGTCCGCTCCACCGCCTCCTGCCGCGCCGCGCGCTCGTACAGCCCCTCGCCGGTGCGGTACTCCAGATCGTCGCCCATCGCGGTGTAGCGCGCGGCATGGTGCATGTGCCGCGGATTGTCCCGGCACAGCCGTTCATGCAGGGCGTAGCCGTCGGGATTCTCCAGCGGGATCAGCGCCAGATGTACCGCCGGTTCCTGCAGCAGCCGCTGCGCGGCGCGCAGGGCGCCGACCGGGCCGGTGGTCTCGTTGGCGTGCTGGCCGCCGGTGACCAGCACCGCCGGGCGGGACCCCGGGCGGATGATCCCCGGCACCGCCCGCCCCTGGCGCGACCGGGCCAGGATCGGCTCGCCGCCCAGCGCCGCCAGCTCGCGATGCGCCTGCTCGATCGAGATCGGCGCCGCCGCGCCGTCCAGCGGCTGCGGCGCCCAGGCCCCGGCCTCATCGGCGAGATCGCCGAAGGGCACGGCCTCGACCCGCACCCGCGGCTCCCCGGCCGCCGCCCGGATCTCCGGCACGATCTGGCCGGGCTGCAGGCCGCGGTCGCCGACCGGGCGGCCGGACTGGCGCTGGAACAGCTCGAGCAGCGAGAAGTAGAGGTCCTCGTGCAGCGCCTCGTGCAGGCTGACCGCCTCCTCATGGAAGGGCAGTTCGCGTTCGAGCGCCGGCGTCTCGACCACGATCGACAGGCGCTCGAAATAGGGCTCCTGCGCCCCCCAGGGATGGGCCCGGACCATGTCGACCACCGCCCGGAACAGCGCCTCGACCTCGGTCTCGATGCGCTGGTCGAGGTCCGGCAGGCCGCCGGGCCGGCCGGTGACGCGCAGCCAGCCGGTCGGCGACAGCGTGGCGGTGTCGAGATGGTCCATCGCCAGGTGGTTGGGCGCGAAGATCGCTGTCTCCAAGGTGCGGCCGTCGCGGTAGGACAGCGTCGCGCGGTAGGACAGCTCGGCATCGCCAGGCTCGAAGCGCAGGTCGACGCCCTCCAGCAGCGGCGCCAGCGGATAGGCCTCCAGCGTGAAGCGGTGGGGCGCGGCCGCGGGATGCACCGGGTGGCGGATGGTCACCGCCGCCAGGCCCGAGGTGTCGATCTCCTCCAGGAAGGCATGCAGCAGCGGCTTGTAGGCGCTGCGCAGCCGGGCCGAGACGCCGGCAGCGGCCAGGGCGGTCTCGGCCTCGCGGCGCGCCGCCTCGCCCTCGAACAGCCAAGCCTCGACCAGGGCGCCGCGGTGATCCTGGGAGAGATCGCGGACGATGGCATCGAGGCTCCGCGGCACGGCACGGTCGAGCAGGACGGTCATGGTCAGATCTTTCCGGTCGGGTCGAGCACGTCGCGCAGCCAGTCGCCCAGCAGGTTGAGGCCCAGCACGGTGAGCATGATGGCGAGCCCGGGGAACACGCTGATCCACCAGGCGGTCTGCAGATAGGTGCGGCCGTCGGCCAGCATGCCGCCCCAGCTGGGGATCAGCGGGTCGACGCCGAGGCCGAGGAAGGTCAGGCTGCTTTCCAGCAGGATGTTGTTGGCCACGTTCAGCGTCATCAGAATGACGATCGGCCCCAGCACATTGGGCAGCAGGTGGTCGAGGATGATGCGGTGGTCGCGCACGCCGATCGCCGTCGCCGCCTGCACGAATTCGCGGTCGCGCAGCGACAGCACCGAGCCCCGGACGACCCGGGCGTACTGCACCCATTGCGAGATCACCATGAAGAAGATCAGGTTGCCCAGGCCGCTGCCGAGGATGGCGATGAAGGTGATGGCGATCAGGATGAAGGGCAGCGCCAGCTGGACGTCGGCGCAGCGCATCAGGATCAGGTCCCAGACGCCGCGGTAGTAGCCGGCGACGAGGCCGACGATGGTGCCGATCACCACCGCGCCGGCCACCGAGAGGAAGCCGACGGTCAGCGAGATGCCGCCGCCCGTCACCACCCGGGCCAGCACGTCGCGGCCGACCGGGTCGGTGCCCAGGGGATGGGCCCAGCTGTGGAACGGCGGCAGCAGGCGGGCGGTCAGGTCGAAGCCCTCGCCGCCGTCGGGGAACAAGAGGCCGGCGCACAGCACCGCCAGCACCATCACCCCGGTCAGCGCGGCGCCGAGGATGAACTCCAGGTTGCGCAGCCGCCGCGACCAGGGGCGGCGGTCCTCGATCACCGCCATCACGACACCCCGGCGCGGATGCGCGGGTCGACCAGCCCGTAGGCGATGTCGACCGCGAGATTGATCACGACGATCAGGATCGCCAGCACGGTGATCACCGCCTGCAGCACCGGATAGTCGCGGGCGGCGATGGCGTCGAAGGCCAGCGACCCCATGCCGGGCCAGGCGAAGACCTGTTCGACCACCACGATGCCGCCGACCAGCCCGCCGAATTGCAGCCCGATATAGGTGATCAGCGGGATGGCGCAGTTGCGCAGCGCATGCTTGTACAGCACCACCCGTTCGCGCAGGCCCTTGCTGCGGGCCACCATGATGTACTGCGCCGACAGCGTCTCCAGCATCGCGGTGCGCACCAGCCGGACATTGGTCGCGGTCAGGATCACCGCCATGGTCGCGGCCGGCATCACCAGGCTGGACGCGTCCTCCATCCCGCTCGGCGGCAGCCAGCCGAGGCCGATGGAGAACACCAGCACCATCATGATCGCCAGCCAGAAATTGGGGAAGGACAGCCCGACCAGCGACAGGATCCGGATCAGCTGGTCCACCGCTTTGCCCCTGTGCACGGCGGCGTGGATGCCGAGCGGGATCGACACCAGGATCGAGGCCGCCAGCGAGACGAAGGCCAGCAGCAGCGTCGCCGGCAGGGCCCGGCCGACCAGCAGCGACACCGGCGTGCCGCCGAGGAAGCTGCGGCCGAAATCGCCGGTCACCAGGCCCTTGAGGAAGCCGAGATACTGCACCAGGAACGGCCGGTCGAGGCCGAGGGCGATGCGGATGCGCTGCAGGTCCTCCTCGGTGACGCTGCCGGCGCCCTGGGCCAGCATGATGGCGGGGTCGCCGGTCAGCCGGATCGCCCAGGACACCAGCAGGGTGACCACCAGCACGACGAAGACGGCGAGCGCCACCCGCCGGGCGATGAAGACGATCATGGACGGCGGCCTTCGTGAGAAGGGATGGGCCAGCCCGATGGACCTGAGTCCCCCCTCCCCTCGCGGGAGGGGGTTAGGGGGAGGGGGTTCGCGTCGCCGAAACCGGCGAGGGATAAGAATTGACCGATCGATCGGTCAGGGATTGGTTGGCTTGGGTGCTTGTCATCGACAACCCCCTCCCCCTGCCCCCCTCCCGCAAGGGGAGGGGGGACTAGAGAAATAACGGCCCCGCCGGTCATTCGACGGTCGCGTCGACGAAGCGCAGGCGCTCGTCGGAGGGCAGCTGCACGTTCTGCACCCGGCGGTTGACGCCGTAGATGGTGTTGAGGTTGTAGAGCGGCAGCTCCATCGCCTTGTCGGCGACGTAGCCCGCGACCTGCTGCAGCGTCTTCTCGCGCTCGGCCGGGTCGTAGGTCTTGCGCTGCGCCTCCAGCATCGCGTCGAGCTCCGGGATGCTGTCGTAGGGATTCCACTTCTCGCCGGTGTGGTACATCAGGTAGGCGGTGTTGTCGTAGTCGAAGGTCCAGCCGCCCCAGCCTTCCTGGAACAGGTCCCCGGTCTTGCCGCCCGGCACGATGTCGTTGAGGAAGACGTTGACCTCGTACGGCTTCAGCGTGGCCTTGAAGCCGACGATCTGGAGGTAGCCGGCCACCGCCTGCAGCACCTCGCGCTGGGTGGCGTTGTTGCCCGGGAAGTCCAGCTGCAGCGGCGTGCCCGGCCGCACCCCCGCCTGGGCCAGCAGCGCCTTGGCCCCCGCCGGGTCGAAGGGCAGCGGCTTGAGGTCCGGGGGATAGCCGAAGGACAGCCGGCTCTGGAAGCTGACGATCGGCTCGGCCTGGCCGGCCAGCACGGTCTTGACGATGGTGTCGCGGTCGACCGCCATGATGATGGCCTTGCGCACCGCCTCCTGCGCCGTCGGGCCGGATTTGGTGTTGAAGCGCATGGCGAAGACGGTCGGGCCCGGCACGCTTTCGATCCGCAGCTTCGCATCCTGCTCGACCACCGGCACCTGCGAGACCTCGACCCGCATGGCGATGTCGATGCGGCCGGCCTGCAGCTCGGCGATCTGGGTCGAGGATTCGGTGATGAAGCGATAGACCAGCTTGTCGAGCTTCGGCGCGCCGCCCCAGTAGGCGGGGTTGGCCTCCAGGGTCAGGCTGACCTTCGGCTCATAGGCCACGACCTTGAATGGGCCGGTGCCGATCGGGCTGGCGTTGAAGACGTCGTCACCCTTCTCCGCGATGTATTTCGGCGGCACGATCATGGCGCCGTAGCCGGCCAGCTTGGTCAGCAGCACCGGGTCCGGCCGCTTCATCACGAAGTCGACGGTCGCGGCATCGACCACCGCGACATGGTCGATCGAGTTGTAGTTCGACTGCTGCGGCCCTTTGGCGCCCTCAGGCCCGAGCAGCCGGTCGAAGGTGAACTTCACCGCCGCCGCGTCGAAGACCTCGCCGTTCTGGAAGGTCACGCCCTGGCGTAGGTGGAAGCGGATGCGGCTGGAATTGTCCAGGAACTCCCAGCTCGTCGCCAGGCCGGGCACCAGCTTGAGGTCCGGCCCGCGCATCACCAGCCCGTCGAAGATCTGGCTGCCGACCGACCCCCAGGCCACCAGGAAGGTGTCGATCGGGTCCCAGCTGCCGGGGTCCTGCCGCAGGGAGACGGTCAGCGTTCCCGCCGCCTGGGCCTGGGACGCCGCGGCCGGCAGCAGCGCCGCCGCGAGCGCCAATCCGAGGGCATGTCTTCCGATGGATCCGTTGCGCATGTTCGCCTTCCCTGTCTGCTTGTTGTGTTTGCGGCTCAAGCTTCGATCGCCGCGAAATGGTCCGGGCCGACCGGCCGCAGCCGCAGGACCGGCGGCTCGTCGCCGACCGCGCGGGTCGAGCTGGGGATTTCGCCCTCCGGCACCGCGCGCGGCGCCGTCCGTTCGGGGTCGGCCACCGGCACCGCCGCCAGCAGCCGCTTGGTGTAGGGGTGCCGCGGCGTCTCGAACACCGCCCGGCGCGGCCCGATCTCGACGATCTGGCCGAGATACAGCACTGCGACGCGGTGGCTGATCTTCTCCACCACCGCCATGTCGTGGGTGATGAACAGGTAGGACAGGCGCTGCTGCGCCTGCAGCTCCATCAGCAGGTCGACGATCTGGGCCTGGATCGAGACGTCGAGGGCCGAGACCGATTCGTCGGCGATGATCAGCCGGGGGTCGCTGGCGAGCGCCCGGGCGATGCAGATGCGCTGGCGCTGGCCGCCGGAGAACTCGTGCGGGTAGCGCCCGGCCCGCGCCGCCGGCAGCCCGACCCGCTCCATCAGCTCGTGCACCCGCCGGGTCACCGCCGCGCGGTCCGTCGCCAGCCCATGGGTGACGATCGGCTCGGCGATCGAGAACCCGACCCGTTTGCGCGGATCGAGCGCGGCGAAGGGGTCCTGGAACACGTACTGGATCTTCTGGCGCAGCCGGCGCCGGTCCGCCGCCCCCATCGCCAGGATGTCCTGGCCTTCGAAGCGGATGGACCCGCTGGTCGGCGCCACCAGCTGCTGCAGGGTCTTGCCGATGGTCGACTTGCCGCTGCCGGATTCGCCGACCAGCGCCAGCGTCTCGCCGGGATAGACCTCGAAGCTGACCTGCTGCACCGCGTGGCAGCGATGGGTGGGCCGGCCGAACAGGTTCTTCTTCAGATCGAACCAGGTCGACAGCCGGTCGACCGACAGCAGCGGCGTCGCATAGTCGGCGGTGTCCTGGACCCGCGCCTCGCCGACGCCGCGGGGGGCGTCGCCCTCCATCACGATCAGCGGCACGCGCCGGGGCAGGGCTTCGCCGGTCATGCTGCCCAGCCGCGGCACCGCCGACAGCAGGGCGCGGGTGTAGGGGTGCTGCGGCGCCCGGAAGATCTCGCGCACCGGGGCCTGCTCGACCTTGCGCCCCTGCCACATCACCAGCACCTCGTCCGCCATCTCCGCCACCACCCCCATGTCGTGGGTGATGAACAGCACGGACATGCCGAGATCCTGCTGCAGCTCGCGGATCAGGGTCAGGATCTGGGCCTGGATGGTGACATCCAGCGCCGTGGTCGGCTCGTCGGCGATCAGCAGCTTCGGACGGCAGCACAGCGCCATGGCGATCATCACCCGCTGGCGCATGCCGCCCGACAGCTGGTGCGGATAGCGGTCCAGCATCGCCGCGGCGTCCGGCAGCCGCACCCGGCGCAGCAGCGCCTCCGCCGCCCGCCGCGCCTCGCGGACGCTCAGGCCCTGGTGCAGGATCAGCGCCTCGGCGATCTGGTTGCCGACGGTGAACACCGGGTTCAGCGACGTCATCGGCTCCTGGAAGATCATGGCGATGTCGTTGCCGCGGATCTGCCGCAGCCGGGCGTCGGAGGCCCGCGCCAGGTCGATCGGGACGCCATCGTCCGGCCGGAACCGGATCGACCCGCCTTCGATCCGGCCGTTGACGCTTTCGACCAGCCGCATGATCGACAGCGCGGTCACCGACTTGCCCGACCCCGATTCGCCGACGATGGCCAGCGTGCGGCCGGGCGCCAGGTCGAAGCCGAGCGACCGCACCGCGGTGAACGGCCCCTGCCCGGTCTCGAAGCTGACGGTGAGGTCGCGCACCGACAACAAGGCGCCGTCGGCACCAGCATTAGCCTGCGGCACGTCGAGGGTCCCGGCCAGGCCGGTCACAGCGTGGTCGCCGCGCGCGCGGCCTGCTCGTAATAGCCGGACAGGGCGCGCAGCTGGGCTCCCATCTGCGACAGCAGCTCCTCCGCCGGGCCGGTCGAGACGGTCGCGTTCACCAGCAGCCGCTCGCGGATCTCGGCGTAGCGGTCGCAGGCGGCGCGGCCGGCCTCGGTGATCCGGATCAGCTTCTCCTTGCCGGCGCGGCCGGTGGCGACCAGCCCGGCGGCCGCCAGCTTGCGGATGGCGTAGGTGGCGACATGGGTGTCCTGGATGTCGAGCACGAGGCAGAGATCGGCCAGGGTCTTGGCCCGGTCGCGATGCCGCACCGAATGCAGGATCATGACCTCGATCGCGGACAGGCCGGGCACTCCGGCCGCCGCCATGCAGCGCACCAGCCAGCGCGAGAAGGCGTGGGACGCCAGGATCAGCCCGAATTCCAGCTCGGACAGCGCCGGGGACGCACCCGCGGCGAGATGGGCGGAGGACACGACGGCGCCGACGCCGCGCGGCTTGCCCGCAGTGCCGGCGGGGCCACGCCCCGTCGTTCCGTTTCGCGCCATGCCGCCCCTGTCCGGAGATTTGTTAGATACAAATTGTCGACATAATGTCGATATGCTGTCAACCGGGGATGCGCGTCCTATCTCCGTCATTGCGAGCGCAGCGAAGCAATCCATGCCAGGCGGCGCCATGGATTGCTTCGTCGGCTTCGCCTTCTCCCAATCGCGATTGAAAGAAGCCGCGCGCCCCTACCCCCGCGGCGTCACCAGCGCGGTCCAGCCGGCCATGGCGCTGTCGACCACGGCGTGCAGCGCCGGGCAATCGGCGCCGTTGCGGGCCTGGATGGTCAGGCCGTTCAGCACGGTGGCGTAGAAATTGGCGACGGCCAGGGTGTCGGCCCCGGCCGGCACGTCGCCCTCGGCGATGCCGCGGTCTAGCCGCGCCTTCAGCCGCACCACCGATTGCCGCCCGGATTCCTGGAGATAGTCGCGGATCTCCGGGCTGGCCGGGACGCCGACGGCCGAGGCCAGCACGATCATGCAGCCCGGCGGCTTGCCCGGTGCCGTGTAGGCGGTGGCGTTGTCGCGCAGCATCGCCTCGACCGCCCGGCGCGCCGTCGGCTCGGTCTCCAGCGCCCGCGCCGCCACCCCGCCCTCGCCGGCCTCGTACAGCTCGAGCGCCTCGCGGAACAGCGCCTCCTTGCACCCGAAGGCGGCGTAGAGGCTGGGCGAAGCGATGCCCATCGCCGCGGTCAGGTCGGTCATTGCCGTGCCCTCATAGCCGCGCGCCCAGAACACCTCCATCGCCCGGCGCAGGGCGGCGGTCCGATCGAAGCGGCGGGGACGGCCCCGTTCGGCCATCGTCGGTTCCTTTCTGTGTCAACCAATACATAATTGGCTGGACAGCCGGCGGCAAGCGGGTTATCGATTTATGTATCATTCAACACATAAATGGAGATCCCCGATGTCCGGACTTGGCGGAAAGGTCGCCCTGGTCACCGGCGGCAGCCGCGGCATGGGCGCCGCGATCGCGGAGCGGCTGGCCCAGGACGGCGCCGATGTGGTGCTGACCTACAGCGCCTCGCCCGACAAGGCGCAGGCCGTGGCCGGGCGGATCGAGGCAGGGGGCCGGCGCGCCCTGGCGATCGCGGCCGACGCCAGCGACGGCAAGGCGGTGCAGGCGGCGGTGGAGCGGACGGTGGCGGAGTTCGGCCGCATCGACATCCTGGTCAACAATGCCGGCGTCTTCCCCTATGGCCCGATCGAGGAGGTCAGCGAGGCGGAGCTGGACCGCACCCTGGCGATCCATGTCCGGTCGGTCTTCCTGGCGTCGCAGGCGGCGGCGCGGCACCTGGGCAAGGGCGGGCGGATCATCTCGATCGGCTCCTGCCTCGCCGACTATGCCGGCGAGGCGAACATGACGCTCTACATCATGACCAAGGCGGCGGTGACCGGCCTGACCCGCGGCCTGGCGCGCGACCTGGGCCCGCGTGGCATCACCGCCAATGTGATCCATCCGGGGCCGACCGACACCGACATGAACCCGGCCGACGGCCCCGGCGCCGAGAGCCAGCGCCAGGGCATCGCGCTGGGCCATTACGGCGAGTCGTCCGACATCGCCGCCATGGTCGCCCATCTCGCCGGCGAGGGCGGGCGCTGGATCACCGGTGCGTCGATCGCGGTCGACGGCGGCACCAACGCCTGACGCGGCTGCGCCCCGGCTCGAAGCCGGGGCGCAGGTGCAGAAGCCGGTTACTCCGCCGGGACTTCGACCGGGCGACTCCGGCCCAGGGTCATCTGGGTCAGGACGAAGGCGATGACGGCGCAGCCGGCGATGCCCACCACCATCGGCAGCGAGGTGCCGTCGAAGAACGGGCCGACCGCGGCGATGACCAGGGCGCCGGTGACGAATTGCAGCGTGCCCATCAGGGCCGAGGCGGTGCCGGCGATGGCGCCGTGCTCCTCCATCGACAGCACCGCGGTGGTCGGGATCACCAGGCCGAGGAAGCCGTAGCCGACGAACAGCAGCGCGGCCAGCACGTCCAGCCGGTCGACCCCGGCAAGGGTGACGATCAGCAGCACCGCCATGGCGAAGGCATAGCCGCTGACCGCGACCCGGACGATGCGGTCGAGGCCGAAGCGCGAGGCCAGCCAGCCGGTGGTCTGCGACACGCCGATGAACGACACCGCGTTGATCGAGAAGAACACGCTGTAGAGCCGCGGCGACAGGCCGTAATGCTCGATCAGCACGAAGGAGGAGTTGGCGAGGTAGGCGAAGAAGCTGGCGATGCCGAAGGCGCCGATGAAGGTCAGGCCGAGGAACTTCCAATCGGTCAGCAGGGCGCCGTAGGCCGACAGCGCGCCGCCGATGCTGCTGTCCACCCGGTGCTCGCGCGGCCGGGTCTCGCCCAGGAACAGCGCCATCAGCAGGATGCCGAGCGCCGCCAGCACGGTCACCACCCAGAACACGCCGCGCCAGCCCGCCGCCTCGATCACGAAGCTGCCGGCCAGCGGCGCCAGGATCGGCGACACGCTGAACACCAGCATCAGCAGCGACATCAGCCGCGCCGCCTCGGTACCGGTGTGCAGGTCGCGCACCACGGCGCGCGGGATCACCATGCCGGCGCAGGCGCCCAGGCCCTGCAGGAAGCGGAAGGCGATCAGCGTGTCGATGTCCGGCGCGAAGGCGCAGCCGATGCTGCCAACCAGGAACACGGCCAGGCCGAAATACAGCGGCAGCTTGCGGCCGAGCATGTCGGACAGCGGCCCGTAGATCAGCTGGCCGGCGCCGAGCGAGATGAAGAACGCCATCAGGCTGGCCTGCACCATGCTGGTGTCGGCCGACAGGCTGCGCCCGATCTCGGGCAGCGCCGGCAGGTACATGTCGATCGCGAACGGGCCCATGGCCGTCAGCAGGCCGAGGACGATCGCGTTGCGAAGCAACTTGGAGGGCATGGCGGACGCTTCCGGAAATCGGGTTGCCGGCGGAGGGAGCTTCTTCCCGGGCGGGAGGATGACCATATGGGGAGCGCAAGCCGCCTCTGCGAGCGGCCGTTGCGACTCTCTGTCCAAAAGATTGGACAGTATTGTCCAATTCGTCAAGACCCCCTATCTTGGGGACATGCGGATCGCGGATGACATCGAGCGGCCGGCGTCCCCCCGGCGCGGCCAGTACGCCAAGCACAATTCGGTGCTGGACGCGGCGGCCATGGTGTTCTGCCGCGACGGCTTCACCGGCGCCAGCATCGACGTGATCGCGTCCGAGGCCGGAGTGTCGCGCCAGACCGTCTACAACCATCACGGCGACAAGGAAGCGCTGTTCGTCGCCGTGGTGCGGGAGATGACCGAGCGCTGCAACGCCGGCCTGTTCGCCACCCTCACCACCTTTCCCGACCAGCCCCGGGAGCTCGGGGCGGAGCTGACCGCCTTCGCCGGGCGGATGGTGCGCGACTGCCTGTACAACCGCGACGGCGCGGCATTGCGCAAGCTGATCCAGGGCGAAGGCGAGCGCTATCCGGCGCTGTTCACGGCCTGGCGCGAGCACGGGCCGGGCACCGCCTGGGCCGCGCTCGCCGCCCGCTTCGCCAAGCTGGCCCATGCCGGCCACCTGCAGGTCGAGGACCCGGACCTGGCGGCGCGCCAGTTCCTGGCCCTGATCCATGCCGATTTCCACATCTCCCACATGCTCGGGACCAAGCCGGCGGATGCCGAGATCGACGTCGGCGTCGCCAACGCCGTGCGCACCTTCCTGCGCGCCTTCGGCCCGCAGGGCCCGGCCTTGCAGGCAATGCCCAACTGAGCGGTCCGGTCGGACCTGCATTGCATCCGTAACAGGTGCGGACATAAAGATCTGACATATCATCCGGTGACGCCGCCGAAGGTCACCGCATCCCGTCCGCAACCGATCGAGCGCCCCTCATGACCGCCTCCGCGCTGTTCTCCCCGCTCGCCCTCGGCCCGGTGCCGCTGCCCAACCGGATCGTGGTGGCGCCGATGTGCCAGTATTCCGCCGATGACGGCAGCGCCACCGACTGGCACCTGCAGCATTGGATGACTCTCGCCATGTCCGGCGCCGCGCTGGTGGTGTTGGAGGCGACCGGCGTCGAGCGCCGGGGCCGCATCACCCATGGCTGCCTCGGCCTCTATTCCGATGCCAACGAACGCGCCATCGCCCGCGGCCTGGCCGCCGCCCGCGGCGTCGCCCTGCCCGGCACCCGCTTCGGCATCCAGCTCGGCCATGCCGGGCGCAAGGCGTCGTCGCAGCGCCCCTGGGAGGGCGGCCGCGCCCTGGGCCCCGCCGAGGATCCCTGGCCGACCGTCGGCCCCTCCGCCCTGCCCTTCAGCGAAGGCTGGCACACGCCGGAGGCGCTGGACGAGGCCGGGCTGGAGCGGGTCACCGCCGCCTTCGTCGCCGCCGCCCGCCGCGCCGTGCGGCTGGGCTTCGACGCCATCGAGCTGCACATGGCGCATGGCTATCTGCTGCACAGCTTCCTGTCGCCGCTGTCGAACCGGCGTGATGATCGCTGGGGCGGCGATGCCGAACGCCGACGCGCCTTCCCGCTGGCGGTGGCGCGTGCGGTTCGCGATGCGGTCCCCGCAGGCATCGCTCTGGGCGTCCGCGTCAGCGCCTCGGAATGGGTCGAGGGCGGCTTCGAGGTCGGGGATGCCGCGGTGCTGGCGGTCGAGTTGAAGGCCCTTGGTTTCGACTTCATCTGCGCCTCGTCGGGCGGCAATGCCTCGCATGCCCGCATCCCGGTCGCTCCCGGCTACCAGGTGCCGTTCGCACGCGAAATCCGGCAGAAGAGCGGCCTGGTGACCCGCGCGGTCGGGCTGATCGTCGACGCGCAGCAGGCCGAGGACATCATTGCCCGCGGCGACGCCGACCAGGTAGCGCTGGCCCGCGCCGTGCTGGACGATCCGCGCTGGGGCTGGCATGCCGCCGAGGCGCTGGGCGCCGAGCTGACCCTGCCGCCGCAGTACCGCCGGGCCGCAGCCGCCACCTGGCCCGGCCGCAAGCTGCTGGAAGCCGCTGAGTAGTCGAGGGGAGCCCGGGACGAATGACTGATCCGATCACCGTCCCGGGCCTCGCCGCCCCGGCCGAAATCCTGGTCGACCGCTGGGGCATCCCGCACCTGACCGCGGCCAGCCTGGACGACCTGTTCTTCCTGCAGGGCTTCAACGCCGCCCGCGACCGGCTGTGGCAGATCGACCTGTGGCGCAAGCGCGGCCTGGGCCTGCTGGCGGCGGATTTCGGCCCCGGCTACCTCGCCCAGGACATCGCCTGCCGGCATTTCCTCTACCGCGGCGACATGGTCGCGGAATGGGCCGCCTATGCCGAGGATGCGGAGGCGATCTGCACCCGCTTCGCCGCCGGCATCAACGCCTATGTCGCCCTGACCGAACGCGAGCCGGACCGGCTGCCGGAGGAGTTCCGGATCTTCGGCACAAAGCCGGCGCGCTGGCGGGCGGAGGATGTCGTCCGCATCCGCAGCCACGGCCTGACCCGCAACGCGCTGTCGGAGCTGGCCCGCGCCCATGTGCTGGCCGGCGCCGACGCCGCGACCGACCGGCTGCGCAAATCGATCGAGCCGCCGGTGGCGGTCGGGCCGGTGCCCGGCTTCGACCCCGTGGCGGTGCCGCCGGACGCGCTGCAGCTGTTCCGGCTGGCCATGGCGCCGGTGACCTTCCCGCCCGAACGGCTGGCGGCGACGCTGGATGAGGCCGGGCGGTGGCGCGAGGTCACCGATCTGGGCGAGGTGCTCCGGGCACCCGAAGCGGAAGGATCCTCCGACGGGTCGAACAACTGGGCCGTGCATGGCAGCCGCACCAGCACCGGCCGGCCGGTGCTGGCCACCGACCCGCACCGTGCCCATGCCGTGCCGTCGCTGCGCTACCTCGTCCACCTGACCGCGCCGGGCTTCGACGCGATCGGCGCCGGCGAACCCTGCGTGCCCGGCATCATGATGGGGCACAACGGCACCGCCGCCTTCAGCCTGACCATCTTCGGCGCCGACCAGGAGGATGTGTATCTCTACGAGACCCGGCCGGACGATCCCGACTCCTACCGCTACGGTGCGGGCTGGGAGCGGATGCGGGCGGTCGAGGAACGCTTTGCCGTCAAGGGTGCGGCGGAGCAGGCGCGGACCCTGCGCTTCACCCGGCACGGGCCGGTGGTCCATGCCGATACCAACAGGCGCAGCGCCGTGGCGGTGCGGTCGGTGTGGTTCGAGCCCGGATCGGCCGCCTATCTCGCCAGCCTGAGCGGCATGCGCGCCCAGGACATCGACGGCTTCCGCGCGGCGATGCGGCGCTGGGGCACGCCGTCGGTCAACCAGGTCTATGCCGACATTTCGGGCACCATCGCCTGGCTGCCGGCCGGCCATGTGCCGCGGCGGCCGAACTGGCACGGCCTGGCGCCGGTGCCGGGCGACGGCAGCCATGAATGGGACGGCATGATGGACCCGGCGCTGATGCCGGTGCGGATCGACCCGCCCGAGGGCTTCGTCGCCACCGCCAACGAGCTGAACCTGCCGGCCGACTGGCCGCATGACCAGCGCCCGGTCGGCTTCGAATGGCTGGAGGCCAGCCGCGCCGTGCGCATCCGCGAGGTGCTGGGCGGGCAGGACCGTCACAGCCTGGCGGATGCGCAGGACCTGCAGGCCGACACCCTGTCGGTGCCGGCGCGGCGGATGCTGCGGCTGCTGGCGCCGCTGGAGTCGGGGGACGCGGCCCTGGCCCTGCTGCGCGGCTGGGACGCGCGGCTGGAGGCGGATTCCGCTGCCGCCGCTCTGTTCGAGCTGTGGTGGACCAAGCACCTGAAGCCGGCGCTGTTCGCCCTGGTGGTGCCCGACCCCGCCATCCGCAAACTGCTGGCGCCGGGCGACGTCGCCGGCATCCTGGCGGCGCTGGAGGAACCGGACGGGCGCTTCGGCGCCGACCCCGCTGCGGTGCGCGACGCGCTGCTGCTGGAGACCCTGGCCGCGGCCTGGGCGGATGCGGCGCGGCGGCTGGGGCCGGATCCCGCCGCCTGGCGCTGGGGCGACCTGCATCACGGCTATTTCGGGCATCCGGCCAGCACCGTGGCGCCGGACCGGAAGGCCGAGCTGGATGTCGGCCCGCTGGCCAAGGGCGGCGGCGCCTCCACCGTCATGCACGCCGCCTATCGCCCGGACAGCTTCCAGGTCACCAACGGCGCCTCGGTCCGCATTGTCATGGATGTCGGCGACTGGGACCGCAGCACCTGCATCAACACCCCCGGCCAGTCCGGCGACCCGCGCTCGCCGCATTACCGCGACCTCGCGCCCCTGTGGGCCCGCGGCGAGCAGGTGCCGCTGCTGTACAGCCGCACAGCCGTGGAAGACGCGGCCGAGACCCGCATCGCGCTGGTGCCGCAGCCGTAGGTTGGGTTCGCGATTCCGCGAACCCAACATTCCGACCTCCCCCATAGGACGCCGTTCCCGCCTTGACAGGTCCGCTTGAGCGGATGAAGATCGTTTGTATACGAATGAAATGCCGGCCGGGTAACGACGGGCTCTTCGGAACAGGATCAGGCCAGGGAGATCCCTTCATGCATCTCCGGACAGGGCAGCTCCGGCCCAGCGGACCATGGGCGACCAGCCGCGCCGCGCCCTTCGGCGCCGGGCGCGCCGCCGCGGCCGCACAGCAGAATCGAGACTGACATGTCCCAGCCGACCGCCCCGGACAAGACTGCCCCAGACAAGACTGCCGACGGCCGCATCCGCTGCGATGCCTGCCCGGTGATGTGCTACATCAAGCCCGGCGCCGCCGGGGCCTGCGACCGCTATGCCAACCATGACGGCACGCTGGTCCGGGTCGACCCGCATGTGGTGCTGGACCGCACCCTGGCGCAGGGCGGCAGCGTGGTGCCGTTCACCCGCACCAGCGACTGGGACGGCAAGCTGGTGCGCGGGCCGGAAACCTTCGTCACCGCGATCGGCGCCGGCACCACCTATCCCGACTACAAGCCGGCGCCCTTCATCGTCTCGGCCGAGGTCGACGGCGTCGACATGGTCACCGTGGTGACCGAGGGCATCTTCAGCTATTGCGGCGTCAAGGTGAAGATCGACACCGACCGCCATCTGGGGCCGGAGCGCAGCTTGGTGCGGGCGCAGGGCGAGCCGGTCGGCCATGTCACCACGGGCGAATACGGGTCGCAGATGCTGTCGCTGGGCGGCGTGCATCACCTGACCGGCGGCAGCAAGAAGGAAGGCCGCGTCACCTGCGACACGCTGCTGGAGCTGAGCAACGGCCGCGCGGTCGAGCTGACCATCGACGACGGCGCCACCGTGATCGTGCAGGCCGGCCGGCCGCCGATCGTCAACGGCGCGGCGGAAGAGCGGATGCGGGTCGGCTGCGGCTCGGCCACCATCGGCATGTTCGCCAAGCAGTGGCAGGGCAAGGTCGACGAGGTGGTGGTGGTCGACGACCACATCACCGGCGTGCTGTCGGAGCACCAGGCCGGCAAGCTGCTGGGCATCGCCGAGACCGGCATCAATATGAAGGGCCGGCGCTCCACCCCCGGCCGCTATTTCCAGGTGGCCCAGCCCGGCACCGGCTGGGGCGGCACCGACATCTCCGACCCGCTGTCGATCCTGGGGCCGTTCAACCCCAAGACGGCCCGGGCCGGCCTGACCATGCTGATGGTCAGCACCACCGGCGAGCATTTCGCCTATTACAAGCTGGACGACGAGCTGCGGCCGGTGCAGCAGGAGCTGCCGCCGCTGCTGCGGCAGTCGATCGAGCGGATCGAGGAGAATTGCGAGCCGGCGCTGTGCACCGTGCTGTTCATGGGTGGGGCCGGCGGGTCGCTGCGGTCCGGCGTCACCGAGAACCCGGTGCGGCTGACCCGGTCGGTCAAGGAAGCGCTGACCTATGTCACCTGCGGCGGCGCCCCGGTCTATGTCTGGCCGGGCGGCGGCATCACCTTCATGGTCGATGTGACCCGGGTGCCGGAGAACGCCTTCGGCTATGTCCCCACCCCGGCCCTGGTGGCGCCGATCGAGTTCACCCTGCGCCTGTCCGACTATGAGGCGCTGGAGGGGCATATGGATCATGTCCGCCCGATCTCCTCGCTCGGGGTCGACATGGCGCGACGGCAGGTGCCGGGCCATCGCGACAACCCCTGGCCCTTCGCGCCGCAGGGCGCGAAGCGGTCGCACGGCTGAGGCCGCCAATGGCCCGAATCCCGCAGATCGCGCTGCTGTCCGACGGGCGGCGCCTGCATCTGCAGGACGGGCCGATCGACCTGGTCGTCGAGGCGACCGGGGCGGAAGCGGCGGTGCAGGCCGCCTACGCCGCGGCGGCGCGGCGCTTCACCGGCCTGCTGGACCAGCTGTGCGACGAGCTGCCGGCGCTGCGGGCGCCGGCCCGGCCCGGCCGCTCCCCGCTGCAGGGCCCGATCGCGCGCCGCATGCATGACGCGGTGGCCCCCTACGCCGCCGAAACCTTCATCACCCCGATGGCCGCGGTGGCCGGTGCGGTGGCCGAAGCCGTGCTGGCGGCGATGGTCGCGGCGGCACCGTTGGACCGCGCCTATGTCAACAATGGCGGCGACATCGCCCTGCACTTGGCGCCGGGCGAACACTTCACCATCGGCCTGGTCGACCGGCCCGATAAGCCCGGCCTGTTCGGCACCACGGCGCTGGCGGCCGAGGATGCGCTGCACGGCATCGCCACCAGCGGCTGGCGCGGCCGCAGCTTTTCGCTCGGCATCGCCGATGCGGTGACGGTGCTGGCGGTCGGTGCCGCCGATGCCGATGCCGCGGCCACGGTGATCGCCAATGCCGTCGACCTGCCCGGCCATCCCGCCATCCTGCGTCAGCCGGCCCGCGACCTGCAGCCCGACAGCGACCTGGGCGACCGCCCGGTGACCCGCGGCGTCGGCCCGCTGCACCCCGCCGAGATCGACGCCGCCCTTGAGGCCGGCGCGGCCGTGGCCGAGGACCTGGTCGCCCGCGGCCTGATCCGCGCCGCCGCCCTGCACCTGGCCGGCGAGACCCGGACGGTCGGGCTGGGATCGGAAACGCACCCCACCGAGTCCCCCCTCCCCTCGCGGGAGGGGGCTAGGGGGAGGGGGTTGTCGATCGAAGAGCGCCGACGGGATGATTCCGAAACCGTCCGGCAATCCGACTCCATCACGATGGACCGTTCTTACGTCACGAACCCCCTCCCCCTACCCCCCTCCCGCGAGGGGAGGGAGGACAAAATCAAACTTCCCCGCAAACACGGAGCCTGATCCATGCCCGAGGTCGAGATCCGCAAGCGCCTGGTCACCATCGAGGAGATCTTCCACGAGGGCGGGCCGCCGGCCGCGACGCCGCTGCGCCGGGGGGCGATCATCGCCGTGATCCGCAACCCCTTCGCCGGCCGCTATGTCGAGGAGATCGCGGGCTTCATGGACGACCTGAAGCCGCTGGGCCTGGCCATGGCGCAGCGGCTGATCGCGGCGCTGGGCGGCGACCCGAAGGCGATCCAGGGCTACGGCAAGGGCGCCATCGTCGGCGCCGCCGGCGAGCTGGAGCACGGCGCGCTGTGGCATGTCCCCGGCGGCTACGCCATGCGCGAGGCGCTGGGCGGCGCCAAGGCGATCGTCGCCTCGGCCAAGAAGGTCGGCGGCCCCGGCACCCGGCTGGACGTGCCGGTGACCCACATCGACGCCTCCTATGTCCGCAGCCATTTCGACGCGATGGAGGTCGGGGTGCCCGACGGGCCGAAGGCGGACGAGATCGCGCTGGTGCTGGTGATGACCACCGGCGCCCGCATCCACGCCCGCGTCGGCGGGCTGAAGGCCAGCGAGATCAAGGGCGAGGACGGGCTGCGATGAGCGCCAAGATCAGAAAAATCGTGACGGTCGTCGAGGAAACGGTGACCGAGATGGGCCGGCCGGTGACCCCGCCGACCCGCCGCGCCGCCGCGGTGGCGGTGATCGAGAATCCCTTCGCCGGCCGCTATGTCGACGACCTGACCGAGCTGTTCGAGATCGGCGAGGAGCTGGGCGCGCTGCTGGCCGCGAAAGCCGTGGCGGCGCTGGGCATCGAGGGATCCCGCGCCGAAAGCTACGGCAAGGCCGCGGCGGTGGGCGAGAATGGCGAGCTGGAGCACGCCGCCGCCATCCTGCACCCGAAGCTGGGCACCCCTGTCCGCAAGGTGCTGGGCAAGGGTGCGGCGCTGATCCCGTCCTCGAAGAAACGCGGCGGTCCCGGCGTGGCGCTGGACATCCCGCTGGGCCACAAGGACGCGGCCTATGTCCGCAGCCATTTCGACGGCATGGAGGTGCGCATCGCCGATGCGCCGCGCGCCGGCGAGATCGTGGTCGCGGTGGCGGTCACCGACAGCGGCCGCCCCCTGCCCCGGGTCGGCGGCCTGAAGACGAGCGAGATCAAGGGCGAAGACGGCCTGCGCTGAATCGGGCAAACCACAAGGCAGCCCAACCGACAGGGACACGAAGGAGACAGGGATGAAGGCAAGGTTTCACGTGGCGGCGGCGCTGGCGCTGATCGCCGCCCTCGGCACCCCGGCCGCCGCCGGGGCGCAGGAGATCAAGATCGGCGAGATCAACAGCTATTCGGCCTTGCCGGCCTTCACCGAGCCCTACCGCAAGGGCTGGCAGCTGGCGATCGAGGAGATCAACGCCGCCGGCGGCGTGAACGGGCAGAAGCTGGTCGTCGTCTCCAAGGACGATGGCGGCAAGCCAGCCGACGCCGTGACCGCCGCCAATGAGCTGGTGTCGAGCGAAGGCGTCACCATGCTGGCCGGCACCTTCTTCTCCAACATCGGCCTCGCCGTGTCGGATTTCGCCAAGCAGAAGAAGGTCTTCTTCCTGGCCGCCGAACCGCTGACCGACGCCGTTACCTGGGCCAACGGCAACCGCTACACCTTCCGCCTGCGCCCGTCGAACTACATGCAGGCGGCGATGCTGGCGGAGGAGGCAGCGAAGCTGCCGGCCAAGCGCTGGGCCACGGTGGCGCCGAACTACGAATACGGCCAGTCGGCCGTGGCAGTGTTCAAGCAGCTGCTGTCGGCCAAGCGCCCGGACATCGAATGGGTGAACGAGCAGTGGCCGCCGCAGGGCAAGATCGACGCCGGCGCCGTGACCCAGGCCCTGGCCGCGGCCCAGCCCGAGGCCATCCTGAACGTCACCTTCGGCGCCGATTTGGTGAAGTTCGTGCGCGAGGGCAACACCCGCGGCCTGTTCGACGGCCGGTCGGTGGTGAGCTTCCTGACCGGCGAGCCGGAATACCTCGACCCGCTGAAGGACGAGACCCCGGCCGGCTGGATCGTCACCGGCTATCCCTGGTACGCGCTGCACACCCCGGAGCATGACGCGTTCCTGAAGGCGTACCAGGCCAAGTACAACGACTATCCGCGCCTGGGCTCGATCGTCGGCTACACCACGATGAAGGCGGCGGCGGCGATCCTGGCCAAGGCCGGGTCGACCGACACCGACAAGCTGATCGCGGCGGCCGAGGGCATCGGCCTGGACAGCCCGTTCGGCCCGATCACCTTCCGCAAATCCGACCACCAGTCGACCCTGGGCGCCTTCGTCGGCAAGACCGCGGTCGAGGACGGCAAGGGCGTGATGACCGACTTCCAGTACCGCGACGGCGCCGCCTACCTGCCGAGCGACGCCGAGGTCGCCAAGCTGCGGCCAGCGGAATAGCCCTCCTTGTCCCCCCTCCCCTCGCGGGAGGGGGCTAGGGGGAGGGGGTTCGGGCCCGCGAGAACCGTTCGGATGGTCCGACCTCGAGAGCAATTTAAAACCGGCAACGCCGGAGTCCCGCATCGGCAACCCCCTCCCCCTACCCCCTCCCGCAGGGGGAGGGGGGACTAGAACAAGTAACGGGAGAGGCTTGGTGGATTTCCTCGTCGCCCAGTTCCTGACCGGCCTGGCCAGCGCCGCTTCGCTGTTCCTGGTGGCGTCCGGCCTGTCGATCATCTTCGGCGTGACGCGGATCGTGAACTTCGCGCATGGCGCCTTCTACATGCTGGGCGCCTACCTCGCCTACACCCTGACCGAGCGGCTGTCGGGCGCCGTCGGCTTCTGGGCCGCGCTGGTGCTGGCCGCGCTGGTTGTCGCGGTGCTGGGCGCGCTCTTGGAGATCGTGCTGCTGCGCCGGATCTACCGCGCGCCGGAGCTGTTCCAGCTGCTGGCCACCTTCGGCGTCACCCTGATGGTCGAGGACCTCGTGGTCCTGATCTGGGGGCCGGAGGATCTGGTCGGCCGGCGGGCGCCGGGGCTGAAGGGCGCGGTGCAGGTCTTCGGCCAGCCGCTGCCGCTGTACGATTTGTTCCTGATCATCCTCGGGCCCGTGGTGCTGGGCCTGCTGTGGCTCTTGTTCCGGCGCACCCGCTGGGGCGTGCTGGTGCGCGCCGCGACCCAGGACCGCGACATGGTCGCCGCCCTGGGCGTGAACCAGAAATGGCTGTTCACCAGCGTCTTCGCGCTCGGCGTCTTCCTGGCCGGGCTGGGCGGCGCCCTGCAGATCCCGCGCGACGCGGTCAGCCACGGCATGGATTTGCGCATCATCGTCGAGGTCTTCGTCGTGGTGGTGATCGGCGGCCTGGGCAGCGTGCCCGGCGCCTTCATCGCCGCGGTGCTGGTGTCGGAGCTGAACGCCTTCGGCATCCTGGTCTTCCCCACCATCTCGCTGGTGCTGGTGTTCCTGGTGATGGCCTGCGTGCTGGTGGTGCGGCCCTGGGGCCTGCTGGGCAAGCCGGAGGCGGCGGCGCGGCCCACCGTCGGCATCGGCCTGCGGCCCTGGCGGCCCTTCGGCAAGACCGAGCGCATCGTCCTGCTGGTGGTGGTCGCGGCTGCAGCCCTGCTGCCGACCGTGGCCGGCGCCTATGCCCTGACCGTCGCCACCGAGATCGCGATCTTCGCGCTGTTCGCCGCCAGCCTGCAGTTCCTGATGACCACCGGCGGCCTCGCCTCCTTCGGCCATGCCGCCTATTTCGGCCTCGGCACCTATGGCGCGGCCTTCGCGGTCAAGGCGCTGGGGCTGCCGATGGAGGCGGCGCTGCTGGCCGGCCCGCTGTTCGGGCTGCTCGGCGCCGCCCTGTTCGGCGCCTTCTGCGTGCGGCTGTCCGGCGTCTACTTCGCCATGCTGACCCTCGCCTTCGCCCAGATCGCCTGGTCGGTCGCCACCCAATGGGTCGAGGTCACCGGCGGCGACAACGGCATGCTGGGGATCTGGCCGTCCGCCTGGGCCTCCAGCCCCGCCGGCTTCTACTGGCTGGCGCTGGCGGTCGCCGCCGCCGGCATCGCCGCCCTGCGCATCCTGACCTTCTCGCCCTTCGGCTACGCCCTGCGCGGGGTGCGGGATTCGCCCCAGCGGGCCGAGGCGATCGGCATCGGCCGGCCCAAGGTGCAATGGGTCGCCTTCCTGGTCGCCGGCACCATGGCCGGGCTGGCCGGGGCGATGTTCGCCTTCCTCAAGGGCAGCGTCTTCCCCGACAATCTCGGCATCCCGGTGTCGATCGACGGGCTGGTGATGGTGCTG
The DNA here is from genome assembly GCF_031453975.1 of Inquilinus ginsengisoli. NCBI lineage: Bacteria > Pseudomonadati > Pseudomonadota > Alphaproteobacteria > Rhodospirillales > Rhodospirillaceae > Inquilinus > Inquilinus ginsengisoli. The sequence continues at coordinate 83,927 of NZ_JAVDPW010000015.1, read as the reverse complement.
CTGGGCGGCATCGAGACCGTCTCCGGCGCCGTGGTCGGCGCCATCGTCTACAAGGCGCTGGCGATCTGGCTGGTCAGCCAGACCGACCTGTCGAAGCTGATCCTGGGCGGCATCATCGTGCTGCTGGTCGTGGCCTTCCCCAAGGGCCTGGTCGGCTTCGTCGAGGAGGTCCGCGGAAGGCGGCGGAAGGGGGCCGCCTCGGTTTCGGCCGCCGCATCCCCCATGGAGGCCGCGGAATGAGCCCGCCGCTGCTGCAGGTCGAGGGCCTGGCCAAATCCTATGCCGGGGTGCAGGCGGTGCGCGGCGTCGGTTTCACGCTGCAGGCCGGCGAGATCCTGGCCCTGATCGGCCCGAACGGCGCCGGCAAGAGCACCTGCTTCAACATGCTGAACGGCCAGATCCGGCCCGATGGCGGCCGCATCCGGCTGATGGGGCTCGACACCACCGGGCTGGCCCCGCGCCGGGTGTGGCGCCTGGGCGTCGGCCGCACCTTCCAGATCGCCGCCACCTTCGCCTCGATGACGGTGCGCGAGAATGTGCAGACCGCGCTGCTGTCGCACCGCCCCATATCCACGACGAGTTTGGCCGGCTTCGGCTTTGCCGGCCGGGCCCATCGCGGCGAGGCCGACGCGCTGCTCGACCTCGTCGGGCTGGGCGACGCGGCCGGGCGGGCCTGCGGCGAGCTGGCCTATGGCGATGTCAAGCGGCTGGAGCTGTCGATCGCCCTGGCCAACGACCCGAAGCTGCTGCTGATGGACGAGCCGACCGCCGGCATGGCGCCGAAGGAGCGGGTCGAGCTGATGCGCCTGACCGCGACCATCGCGCGGGAGCGCCGGATCGGCGTGCTGTTCACCGAGCACGACATGGATGTGGTGTTCGAGCATGCCGACCGGATCATGGTGCTGAACCGCGGCGCGCTGATCGCCGAGGGCCCGCCCGACACGGTGCGCCGCGACCCGCAGGTCCGCGCCGTCTATCTCGGCGACGGCCTGGTCTACGACGCCCGGCACCGGGAAGAGGTGACTGCGTGATGTTGACCGTCTCCGGCCTCAACGCCCATTACGGCCCGGCGCACATCCTGTTCGATGTCGGCTTCGAGGTCGGCGCCGGCGAGGTGGTCGCCTTCCTCGGCCGCAACGGCGCCGGCAAATCCACCACCTTCCGCTCGCTGGTCGGGCTGGTGCCGCGGCGCGAGGGCCGCATCCAGTTCGGCGGCGCCGAGATCTCGACCCGCGCGACCTATGAGATCGCCCGTGCCGGGCTGGGCTATGTGCCCGAGGACCGGCGCATCTTCACCGACCTGACGGTGGAGGAGAACCTGGCCGTCGGCCGCCAGCCGTCGCGGCCGGGCGTGCCGGACTGGACGCCGGAGCGGCTGTACGCCCTGTTCCCCAACCTGGCCGAGATGCGCGGCCGGCTGGGCGGGCGGATGAGCGGCGGCGAGCAGCAGATGCTGACCATCGCCCGCACCCTGATGGGCAACCCGTCGCTGGTGCTGCTGGACGAGCCGTCGGAGGGGCTGGCGCCGAAGATCGTCGAGCAGATGGCCGACGCCATCCTGGCGATGAAGCGCGAGGGCTTGAGCGTCCTGCTGTCCGAGCAGAACCTGCATTTCGCCCGGCTGATCAGCGACCGCGCCTACATCATCGAGAGCGGCCGCATCCGCTTCGGCGGCACCATGGCGGAGCTGGAGGCGCAGCCGGAGATCCGCGACGCCTATCTCGCGGTGTGATAGGAAGCCGCGATGACCGTCTCCGCACCCCGGCCTGATGCTTCGACAACCCGCCGGCGCAAGGCCCCCGAGGGCCCCTACCATCTCGATGACCAGATCGGCTTCATCCTGCGCCAGGTCAGCCAGCGCCATGCCGCACTGTTCGCCGCCGGCATCGGCGACGACCTGACCGCCACGCAATGGGCGGTGCTGGCCAAGCTGCAGGAGCGCGGCCCCTGCTCGCAGAACCGGCTGGGCCGCCGCACCGCGATGGATGCGGCGACGATCAAGGGCGTCGTCGACCGGCTGGGCAAGCGCGGGCTGATCGAGACCCGCCCCGACCCGGAAGACGGCCGCCGGCTGGAGGTGGCGCTGAGCCCCGCCGGCCACGCCTTGGCCGAACGCACCGCGCCCAACGCCCTGCGCATCACCGAGGAGACGCTGGCCCCGCTGGACGATGCCGAGCGGAACCAGCTGATCGCGCTGCTGCGCAAGCTGAGCTGAGGCGGTCGGCAGCGGGCTGCTTCCCCGCCGTCATTCCCCGGCCCGGCTGAGCGATTCCACAGGAATGAGCTAGGTTTTCATTGTCATTGCCCGGCTTGACCGTGGCATGACAAGTGAGAGGCGTAGCGACAGTGAGCCGGCCTAAGCCGGGATCGCCTGCACGGTCGCCGCCTCGAGGTCGGACACCCGGTCGAGCCAGACCGTGCCGGCGCCTTCGGTCTCCCACATCGCCAGGTGGGCGAAGACGTGGTTGGGCACTGCGCCGTGCCAATGCTCGACATCCGGCGGGATCACCACGGTGTCGCCCGGCTGCAGCAGGATCGGCGGCTCGCCGCGCTTCTGCACCTGGCCGATGCCCGTGGTGACATACAGCAGCTGGCCGATCGGATGGGTGTGCCAGTTGGTCCGGGCCCCCGGGCTGAAGGTCACAAGCGACGCGTTCAGCCGCGAGGGCCCGTCGGCGACCACGACCTCGTTCATCCACACCGCGCCGGTGAAATAGTCGGCCGGCGCCGGCTTGCTGGTCCGCGCCGCAGCCTTGATCACCTTCATCGCTTCTCTCCGCCTGATCGGTTCGACCGCCGCCATGGGGCGCCGGATGAGGGATATGATAGGCCAGTTGCCGCCGGCGATGGGCCGCGATCGCCACTGCGCGGGCAAACGTCGCAAGCCTGCCGCTGCGCCGGGCTTCATCAAGATTTCATGGACTTCGCTGGATTGAAATCTTTAGACTGATCTCCGTAAGAAGATTTCGACCGGCATTTCAAATCAGCAGCGGTCCTCGCATTCAGACCGCCAACGCATGTCCCGGGGCGAACGCCGGGACCGACCACGGATCTCGACAGGGGGAGAGATGACGACGATTCCGGGCACCGAAGGCGACGACCGCCTGTTCGGCGACGACACTGGCAACGACAACCTCTACGGCCTCGGCGGCAACGACCTGCTGCGCGGGCTGGGCGGGGACGACTGGCTCGAAGGCGGGGCCGGCGACGACAACCTCTATGGCGGGCTCGGGGCCGACACCTTCATCGGCGGCGACGGCATCGACATCCTGAACTACGGCGACAGCGCCAGCGGGGTCTCGGTCAACCTGACCACCGGCCTCAACCATGGCGGCGCCGAGGGCGACATCACCCTCGACAGCTTCGAGATCGTGCGCGGCAGCCTGTTCGACGACAGCCTCGTCGGCGACGGCAACGCCAATGCCCTGCGCGGCCTGGCGGGAGACGACACGCTGCGCGGCCTCGACGGCGACGACATCCTCGACGGCGGCAGCGGCGCGGATTATCTCGACGGCGGCAGCGGCGACGACCTGCTGCGCGGCGGCCAGGGCGGCGACAGCTTCCTCGGCGGCGCCGGCCAGGACGGGGTCAGCTACGCCATCAGCGACGCCGGGGTGGTCATCGATCTGGCCGCGGGCACCGCCCATGGCGGCTTCGCCGAGGGCGACCGCTTCTTCGACCGGGTCGAGATCCTGGACGGCAGCCTGTTCGGCGACAGCCTGACCGGCGGCGACGCGGATGACAGCCTGAACGGGCTGGACGGCGACGACGACCTTCAGGGCGGTGGCGGGGACGATGTCCTGCAGGGCGGCGCCGGCGCCGATGTCTTCACCGGCGGGATCGGCACCGACACGGTCGACTATGCCCACAGCCAGGCCGGCATCGCCGTCGATCTCGGCACCGGCGCGAACCATGGCGGCGACGCCGAGGGCGACAGCTTCGGCGATGCCATCGAGATCATCCGCGGCAGCCGCTTCGCCGACAGCCTGGCCGGCGGCGCCCATGGCGACACCCTGTTCGGGGCGGGCGGCGCCGACCTGCTGGACGGCGGCGGCGGCGACGACGTGCTGGAGGGCGGCGCCGGTGCCGACAGCTTCATCGGCGGCGACGGTATCGACATCGTCAGCTATGCCAGCAGCGTGACCGGCGTGACGGTCGACCTGACCGAGCCGGGCCGCGCCTTCGGCGACGCCCGGGGCGACCAGTACCTCAGCGGCATCGAGATCATCGAGGGCAGCCGGATCGCGGGCTGTTCGATGCGCGGCGACGGCGACGCCAACCACTTCCGCGGCCTGGGCGGGTTGAACAGCTTCAGCGGCGAGGGTGGGGACGACATCCTGGAAGGGGCGCAGAATCTCGACATCCTGTCGGGCGGCGCCGGCGACGACACGCTGCGCGGCAACGGCGGCAACGACTATCTCTATGGCTATGAAGGCGCGGACATCGTGGTCGGCGGCGCCGGCCAGGATTTCATGGAAGGCGGCGCGGGCGCGGACCGCTATGTCTTCACCGCCGTCACCGATGCGGTCCCCACCGAGCCGAACGGCAACCGCGACATGATTTCGGGCTTCTCAGCCGCCGAGGGCGACATCATCGACCTCGGCGCCATCGACGCGGATGGCAATGCCGCCAATGGCGACACCGCCTTCACCATCGTCACCGGCGGGTTCACCGGCGCCGGGGCCGAGCTGCTGATCGTGCCGGTCGGCGGCGGGGGCCACGTCCAGATCCGGCTGGATGTGGACGGCGACCAGCGCGCCGACTTCCTGGCCCACGTCTTCGCCTTTCCGGCGCTGACCGCCGCCGACTTCGTGCTGTAAGAGGGGTCCCTACCCCTTAACGACCACGGGCACCCGGGTCGCCGGCGGGGTGTTGCGGCTGCGCTGGCTGCGCACCACGCCGTCGATCACGGTCATGCCGACGCCCGGCAGGTCGCCCAGCTGCACGCTTTCCAGCATCGACGTGCCGGCGGAATGCTGCGCCGTATCCAGGAACACGAAATCGGCCGACCAGCCGGTTTCGATGATGCCGGCGTCGAGCTTGCGCATCCGCGCGGTGTTGCCGGTGGCGAAGCAGAAGGCGGTTTCGGCCGCCACCCCGCCCAGCGACGACAGCATCGACACCATGCGCAGGATGCCCAGGGGCTGCACGCCGGAGCCGGCCGGCGCGTCGGTGCCGAGGATGACGCGGTCGAGCTGCCCCATCTCCTTGGCCGTGCGCATGGTGAACAGCGCCGCCCGCTCATTGCCGTTATGCACCAGTTCCAGCCCGCGCTTGCAGCCCTCGCAGATGCAGCGGATCTGGCCGTCCGGCAGGGCGGTGTGGCCGCCATTGATGTGGCCGACGACGTCGGCGTCGGTCTCCAGCACCACGTCCTTGTCGATCAGGCCGGAACCGGGGATCGAGGGGCCGCCGGTGTGGATCGTGCTCTGGATCCCGTATTTGCGGGCCCAGCCGACCATGCGGTTGGCGGTCGGGCCGTCCTTGACCCCGCCCAGGCCGATCTCGCCCAAGAGGGTGACGCCGGCATCGGCCAAATCCTTGAAGTCCTGCTCCTCCATCTCGTGCTCGATCACCGGCGCGCCGGCATGGAGCTTCACGCCGGAGGGGCGGAAGGCGGAGAAGCTGCGCTGCGCCGTGATCGCCAGCGCCTTCAGCCCGACGATGTCGCGCGGCCGGCCGGGCAGATGCACCTCGCCGGCCGAGATCATGGTGGTGACGCCGCCATGCAGGCTGCTGTCGATCCAGCCGATCTGGTTCTGCCGCGGCGTCCAGTCGCCGATGACAGGGTGGACGTGGCTGTCGATCAGGCCGGGCGCCAGCGTGGTGCCATGGGCGTCGATCACGGTGGTGGCGCCTTCGGTGTCGACATCCTTCTCGCGCCCGATGGCGGCGATGCGGCCGTCGATCGCGACCACGGTGTCGGCGTCGAGGATCGGCGCCTCCAGCTTGCCGCTCAGCAGCAGGCCGATGTTGCGGATCACCAGCTTGGCCGGGCCGGCCGGCTTCTGCGGCTCGTCATGCGCCATGGGACGTTCCTTTTGATCGCTGCGCCCGTGCCGGGCTGCCTTCACCTGTCGTGAGCGATTGACATTACGGCCGATCGCCCGTATTTATTGTTTGTATACAAACAATAAATCACCCAAGCAAGGGTGCCTTGCGAATTCGTCGCAGCCGAAAAGTCGTATCGGCATCGACATGAACGAGGTCGTCGGTCACATTCCGCGCTTCGCGCGCGGGGCCATAGTCCGCGCCTTGCGCGTGGGCACGAGCGTCAGGGAGCACGAGCGGTGAGCAATTTCTACGAAGAGCGGGTCCTGAGCGTCCACCATTGGACCGACACGCTGTTCAGCTTCAAGACCACGCGCGACCCGACCTTCCGGTTCAAGAACGGCCAGTTCACGATGATCGGGATCCAGGTCGAGGGCAAGCCGCTGCTGCGCGCCTATAGCGTGGTCAGCCCGAACTACGAGGACGGCCTCGAGTTCTTCTCGATCAAGGTGCAGAACGGGCCGCTGACCTCGCGCCTGCAGCATCTGAAGGAAGGCGACCCGGTCATCGTCGGCCGCAAGGCCACCGGCACCCTGGTGCTGGACAACCTGCTGCCCGGCCGCAACCTGTACCTGATGGGCACCGGCACCGGCCTGGCGCCGTTCATGAGCCTGATCCGCGACCCCGAGACCTATGAGCGCTTCGAGAAGGTCGTGCTGCTGCATGGCTGCCGCCAGGTCAGCGAGCTGGCCTATGGCGAGCTGATCACCAAGGACCTGCCGCAGGACGAGTTCCTGGGCGAGGAGATCAGCAGCAAGCTGATCTACTACCCGACCGTGACGCGCGAGCCGTTCCGCAACCGCGGCCGGATCACCGACCTGATCACCTCGGGCCAGCTTTTCACCGACATCGGCCTGCCGGCGCTGGAAGCCGAGCACGACCGGGTGATGCTGTGCGGCAGCCCGCAGATGCTGGCCGACCTCAAGATCATGCTCGAGGGCAGCGGCTTCAGCGAGGGCAACCACGGCGAGCCCGGCCACTACGTCATCGAGAAGGCCTTCGTCGAGAAGTAAGCGCAGGGCGGCGCTGCCGCCGGCGATGGAATGCCAAGGGGCTGCCGGAGCGATCCGGCGGCCCCTGATGCTTTTTGGGGCCGCCTCCCTCAATTGTCATGCCACGGCTTGCCCCGGATCAAGTCCGAGGGGTGGCATCCAGGGGCCGGCAGGCAGCGCTCTCGAAAGCCCCTGGATTGCCCGGTCAAGCCGGGCAATGACAATAAGGGAAGGATGGCTTCGTCATCTGTGCCATCTTCCTGCAAAAACCTGCCCATCCATGCGCAAACCGAGCAGGACAACCTGCCGCGCGACCCGCTTTCGCACGGAACGCCCACGTCGGCGCTGGTATCATCCTGGAAGATCCGCCACGCCAGGAGCACCCGATGGGCCCCTATCCGCACGACGCGCCGCCGGCCGAGATCACCGAGGCCAACCCGATGGGCACGGACGGCTTCGAATTCGTCGAATACGCCTCCGCCGAGCCGGAGAAGCTGGGCGCGCTGTTCGAGACCATGGGCTTCGCCCCGGTGGCGCGGCACAAGTCCAAGCGGGTGACGCTGTACCGCCAGGGCGACATCAACTTCATCGTCAATGCCGAGCCCGACAGCTTCGCCAGCGACTTCGCCCGCAAGCACGGCCCCTGCGCCTGCGCCATGGCCTTCCGCGTCGCCGATGCCGGGCACGCCTTCCGGCGCGCGGTGGCGCTGGGTGCCAAGCCGGTCGAGAGCCGGGTCAATGCCGGCGAACTGCAGATCCCGGCGATCGAGGGCATCGGCGGGTCGCTGCTGTATTTCGTCGACCGCTATGGCGCCAAGGGCTCGATCTACGATGTCGACTTCGAGTGGACCGGCGAGGCCGAGCCGCACCCGGAGGCCGCCGGCCTCTACTATCTCGACCACCTGACCCACAACGTCCATCGCGGCCAGATGGATGTCTGGACCGGCTTCTACACCAGGCTCTTCAACTTCCGGCAGATCCGCTACTTCGACATCAACGGCAAGATGACCGGGCTGTTCTCGCGCGCCCTGACCAGCCCGGACGGCAAGATCCGCATCCCGATCAACGAAAGCGCGGATGAGAAGAGCCAGATCGAGGAATATCTGCGGGCATACAAAGGCGAGGGCATCCAGCATGTCGCCATGGGCAGCCGCGACATCTATGCCTCGGTCAGCCAGCTGGCCGACAACGGCCTGGCCTTCATGCCGGCCCCGCCCGACACCTATTACGAGAAGATCGCCGACCGGCTGCCCAAGCATGGCGAGCCGGTGGAAAAGCTGCGCGACCTGGGCATCCTGATCGACGGTGAAGGCGTGGTCGAGGGCGGCTACACCAAGACCCTGCTGCAGATCTTCTCGCAGACCGTGATCGGCCCGATCTTCTTCGAGTTCATCCAGCGCAAGGGCGATGACGGCTTCGGCGAGGGCAATTTCCGCGCCCTGTTCGAGAGCATCGAGGAGGACCAGATCCGGCGCGGCGTGCTGTCGGCCGACAGCGACGCGGCGTGAACGGCAACCCCTTCGCGCCGGAGGCGGGGCCGGCCTGGCGCCGGCACCCGCAGGCCCCGGCGCCCGGCACCGCGCTGGGGCGGGTGGACGAGATCGAGGATCCCGGCGTCCGCGTGCTGTCCTTCGGAAGCGGACGGCGCGTGTTCTCGATGCTGCTGGTCCGCCACGGCGACGCGGTGCGCGCCTTCCTCGACGCCTGCCCGCACAACTGGCTGCCGCTGAGCTGGCGCGGCGGCAGCCTGCTGAGCGAGGACGGTGCCCGCCTGGTCTGCTCCAACCACTTCGCCGAGTTCGACGCCGATGACGGCCGCCCCGTCTCCGGCCCCGCCGATTGCGGCCTCGACGCCATCCCGGTCCGGGTCGAGAACGGCGCCATCGTGATGGGGTGAGGTCGACGGCCGCGAGTGCTATGGAAGGGCCTTGATCGCGACGGGGCCCCGAGCATGCTGACCGGCAAGACCATCATCGTCACGGGTGCTGCCTCCGGCATCGGCGCCGCGACGGCCCGGCTGGTGCAGGCCTGGGGCGGCCGGGTGATCGCGGTCGACCGCCACCAACCCGCCGACCCGGTCGACGCGTTCTTCGCGGCCGACCTGTCCGACCGCGCGTCGATCGACGCCCTGGTCGCGGCGCTGCCCGCCGGCGCCCATGGCCTGGCCAACATCGCCGGCCTGCCGCCGACCCGGCCGGCGGCGGAGGTGCTGCGGGTCAACTTCGTCGGGCTGAAGCACCTGACCACCCGACTGGTGCCGAATCTGGCCGACGGCGCCGCCATCGTGAACCTGGCCTCGCTGGCCGGGCTGGACTGGGCCGAGGCGCTGCCGGCCGTGCGCGCCAGCCAAGACCTTGCGTTCGAAGACGTGGAGGCGTTCTGCCGGGACCACGGCATCGCCGGCGCCCGCAGCTATTTCTTCTCCAAGGAAGCGCTGATCGCCTGGACCCTGCGGCACCGCTGGACCTGGCGCGACCGCGGCATCCGCATGAACGCCGTCAGCCCCGGCCCGGTCGACACGCCGATTCTGAAGGATTTCGTGGCGACGCTGGGTGCCCGGGCCGAACAGGACATGGCGGTGATGGACCGGGCCGGCCGGCCGGAGGACATCGCCCCCGTGGTCGGCTTCCTGCTGTCCGATGCCTCGGCCTGGATCCGCGGTGCCAACATTCCGGCCGATGGCGGCCTCTACGCCCATGTGCTGGACCGCCGGCACAGGCTTTAGCTCCGAGGCACTGCCAGGACGATGGCGCGCGCCGCCTCCTGCAGCGCCGGCAGGAAGCGGGCCTGCATCTCCACCGCCCCCACCCGCGACGCCGGGGCGCTGAGGTTGATCGCCAGGCTGCCGGCCGAGATGCCGCCGGGCACCGCCACCGCGATCGAACACAGCCCCGCCTCCAGCTCCTCCGACACCAGCGCGTAGCCGCGGGTGCGGATCTCGGCAAGCCGGGCGGCCAGTTCGGTCCGGCTCGTCAACGTGTGCGCGGTGAACCGCTCCAGCACCGCCGCCTCGAAATAGCGTTCCAGCTCACGCGGATGCAGCGTCGCCAGCAGCGCCTGGCCCATCGAGGTGGCATGCGCCGGCAGGCGGGTGCCGACGCCCAGCCCGACCGTCATGATCCGGTGCGGCGCCGGCGACCGCGCAACATAGGTGATGGCTGTGCCGTCAAGCATGGCGGCGGAGGAGGATTCGCCGAGGCGACGCGTCAGCTCCAGCAGCGCGTCGCGCACCCGCTCCAGCTCGCCCATCCCCGACAGGAAGCTGTGGCCAATGGTCAGGATCGCTGGGGTCAGCTCGAAATGCTTGCCGTCGCTGCGGGCATAGCCGGCCTCGCACAGGGTCAGCAGGAAGCGCCGGGCGGCCGCCCGGGTCAGGCCGGTGCGGGAAGCCGCCTCGGTGATGGTCTGGCGACGGTGCCCCGCGCCGAAGCTGCGGATCACGTCCAGCCCCTTGCGGAACGACAGCACCTGCTCGGTTCGCTGCAGAGTGGCTCCTCCCCATTTGTTCGTTTTGCGAACAAGGCATCCGTTCTGCGAACCGATCCTTGACCCGATCCACGCCCCGGCACAAGACAGCAGGGTAGAAAAAACGCAGGAAAGATGGGGGAAGCGTCCGGGATGGCGAAGACCGTCACCCTTCCGGCGACCTGTGCCGCGGCGGGCCATGGCCCGGCCCCGCGCTTGCCCCGACCCGCAATGGCGTGACGAGGCGAAGGACACCCGCATGGTCGCATCCATCCCCGAAGACCGGCCGCTGACGGCACCGATCCAGAATGCCGCCGTCGCCGCGCTCAGCACCCGCGGCCGGATCTTCGCCATCGTCGGCAGCTCGTCCGGCAACCTGGTCGAGTGGTACGACTTCTACACCTACGCCTTCACCTCGATCTATTTCGCCGGCGCCTTCTTCCCCAAGGGCGACCGCACCAGCCAGCTGCTGGCCACCGCGGGCATCTTCGCCGTCGGCTTCCTGATGCGGCCGATCGGCAGCTGGGTGTTCGGCCGCATCGCCGACCGGCACGGCCGCCGCACCTCGATGGTGCTGTCGGTGCTGATGATGTGCGCCGGGTCGCTGGCGATCGCGGTGCTGCCGACCTACGACACCATCGGCACCGCGGCGGGGGTCCTGCTGCTGCTGGCCCGCCTGGTGCAGGGGCTGTCGGTCGGCGGCGAATACGGCACCAGCGCCACCTATATGAGCGAGGTGGCGGCGCGCGGAAACCGCGGCTTCCTCGCCTCCTTCCAATACGTCACGCTGATCGGCGGCCAGCTGCTGGCAAGCCTGGTCGTGGTGGTGCTGGAACTGACCCTGTCCGGCGACGAGATCCGGGCCTGGGGCTGGCGCGTTCCCTTCGTGATCGGGGCGGTCGCCGCCGTCGTCGCGCTGTATCTGCGCCGGTCGCTGATCGAGACCAGTTCGGAGGACGTCCGCAAGTCCAAGGATGCCGGCACCATCCGGGCCCTGCTGCAGCACCCGCGGGCCTTCATGACGGTGCTGGGCTTCACCGCCGGCGGGTCGCTGATCTTCTACACCTACACCACCTACATGCAGAAATACCTGGTCAACACCGCCCATATGGCCACCAGCACGGTGAGCCTGGTGATGACCGCGGTGCTGTTCGTCTACATGGTGGTGCAGCCGCTGTTCGGCGCCCTGTCCGACCGCATCGGCCGGCGCAACAACATGCTGGCCTTCGGCCTGCTGACCACGCTGAGCACGGTGCCGCTGCTGGGCGCCATCGGCACGGTGACCAACCCCTTCGCCGCCTTCGGGCTGATCCTGTGCGGGCTGGCCGCGGTCAGCTTCTACACGGCGATCAGCGGGCTGGTGAAGGCCGAGATGTTCCCGATGAGCTGCCGCGCCCTGGGCGTCGGCCTGTCCTACGCCATCGCCAACGCCGTCTTCGGGGGCAGCGCCGAGTATGTGGCGCTGTGGCTGAAGGATGCCGGGATCGAGGGCTGGTTCGCCTGGTACGTCACCGCCCTGTGCGCCATCGCCTTCATCGTCGCCATCCTGATGCCGGACAGCCGCAGCAAGAGCATGATCGAAGACAACTGATCCAGCGGCGGGAGAAACCCGCCACACACCAGAACAGGGAGGACCATGATGCGTCGACGCCATCTCACCGCCGCGGCCCTGGCCGCGATCCTGCTGGCCCCGCTGCCGGCGCTGGCGCAGGAGACGGTCAGGATCGGCCTGATCCTGCCGATGACCGGCCCCTCCGCCTCCACCGGGCGGGAGATCGAGGCCGCGGCCCGGCTGTACATGCAGCAGAACGGCGCCACCGTCGCCGGCAAGACCATCGAGCTGATCGTCAAGGACGACACCGGTGTCGCCGACGTCACCAAGCGCCTGGCGCAGGAGCTGGTGGTGAAGGACAAGGTGGCGGTGCTGGCCGGCTTCGGCCTGACCCCGCTGGCCGCCGCCGTGGCGCCGATCTCGACCCAGGCCAAGGTGCCGCAGGTGATCATGGCCGCCGCCACCGCGGCGACCACCGAGGCGTCGCCCTTCATCGTCCGCACCAGCTTCACCCTGCCGCAGGTGACGGTGCCGCTGGCCGACTGGGCGGCGCAGAACGGCATCAAGACGGTGGTCACGCTGGTCAGCGACTACGGCCCCGGCCTGGACGCGCAGAAGGCCTTCGCCGAACGCTTCGGCAAGGCCGGCGGCACGGTGACCGAGCAGCTGCAGGTGCCGCTGAAGAACCCGGATTTCGCGCCGTTCCTGCAGCGCGTCGCCGACGCCAAGCCGGATGCGGTGTTCGTGTTCGTGCCGTCCGGCTTCGGCGCCATCTTCATGAAGCAGTTCGTCGAGCGCGGGCTGGACAAGTCCGGCATCCGCCTGATCGCGACCGGCGACGTCACCGATGACGAGCAGCTGGACAGGATCGGCGACGTGGCGCTGGGCACCATCACCACCCACCACTATTCCGCCGCCCATGACAGCCCGGAAAACAAGGCCTTCGTCGCCGCGTTCCTGGCCGCCAACAACGGGCTGCGGCCGAACTTCATGGCGGTCGGCGGCTATGACGGCATGCACCTGATCTACGAGGCGCTGAAGAAGACCGGCGGCGCCACCGACGGCCAGGGCCTGCTCGACGCCATGAAGGGCATGAGCTGGACCAGCGTGCGCGGCCCGATCTCGATCGACCCCGACACCCGCGACATCGTCCAGAACGTCTATGTCCGCAAGGTCGAGCAGAAGGACGGCGCCCTGTACAATGTCGAATTCGCGACCATCGAGGCGGTGAAGGACCCGGTCAAGGCCGCGAAGTAGGCCCGCCATGGCGACCATCCTGTTCGACGGCATCGCCTACGGCATGCTGCTGTTCGTGCTGGCCTGCGGCCTGTCGGTGACGCTGGGGCTGATGAACTTCATCAACCTGGCGCATGGCGCCTTCGCCATGCTGGGCGGCTATGTCACCGCCATCCTGATGAGCCGCTGGCAGGTGCCGTTCTTCCTGTGCCTGCCCGCCGCCTTCGCCGCGGCGGCGCTGGCTGGGCTGGTGCTGGAGCGGACGCTGTACCGGCAGCTGTATCGCCGCAGCCCGCTGGACCAGGTGCTGTTCTCGATCGGGCTGGTGTTCATGGCCGTCGCCGCCGCCGACTATCTGATGGGGTCGGAGCAGCAGATCATCCAGCTGCCCGGCTATCTCCGCGGCCGGGTCGAGGTGCTGGGCGTCGGCATCGGCATCTACCGCGCCCTGATCATCGTGATCTGCGGCGTGCTGGTGCTGGCGCTGCAGGCCGTGCTGGCCCGCACCCGCTTCGGCAGCCGGCTGCGCGCCGCGGTGGACGATCCGCGCGCCGCCCGCGGCCTGGGCATCCGGGTCGACATGATCTTCGCCGCCACCTTCGCCGTCGGCAGCGGTCTCGCCGGCCTCGGCGGCGCGCTGGGGGCGGAGATCCTGGGCGTCGACCCGACCTTCCCGCTGAAATACATGATCTATTTCCTGATCGTGGTGACCGTCGGCGGCACCTCCAGCCTGACCGGGCCGTTCCTGGCCGCCCTGCTGCTGGGCATCGCCGACGTCGCCGGCAAATACTACGTCCCCGCCTTCGGCTCCTTCGTCATCTACACCGTGATGATCGTGGTGCTGATCCTGCGGCCGCAGGGCCTGTTCGCACGCGGTGGCACGCGATGACCGATACGCCCCTGCCCGCTGCGGCAACGATCCGCCCGGCCGCGTCGCGCGCCCGCTGGCGCTGGCCCGAGATCCTGTTCTGGCTGGCGGCGCTGGCCGCCCTGTTCGGGCTGCCGGACCAGTATCTGATCCTGAATGAGATCGCGATCCTGGCGCTGTTCGCGCTCTCGCTCGACCTGATCCTGGGCTATGCCGGCATCGTCTCGCTCGGCCATGCCGCCTTCTTCGGCACCGGCGCCTATGTCGCCGGCCTGCTGGCCGTGCATGTCGCCGGCGAGCCGGCGCTGGGCTTGGCTGCCGCCGCCGTGGTGGGCGCGGCGCTGGGCTTCGTCACCAGCTTCCTGGTGTTGCGCGGCTCGGACCTCACCCGGCTGATGGTGACGCTCGGCGTCTCGCTGCTGCTGTTCGAAATTGCCAACCAGGCGGCCGGCCTGACCGGCGGCGCCGACGGGCTGAACGGCATGGTGGTCGGCCCGGTGCTCGGCCTGTTCGAGTTCGATCTCTACGGCCAGACCGCCTATGGCTACAGCCTGGCGGTGCTGTTCGTGCTGTTCCTGGCCGCCCGGCGGCTGGTGCATTCGCCCTTCGGCCTGTCGCTGCGGGCGATCCGCGACAACCCGCTGCGCGCCGGGGCGATCGGCGTGCCGGTGGCGCGGCGGCTGGTCGGCATCTACACCCTGTCGGCCGCCTATGCCGCGGTGGCCGGGGCGCTGCTGGCCCAGACCACGCAGTTCGTCTCGCTCGACGTGTTCGACTTCCACCGTTCGGCCGATGTGCTGCTGGTGCTGGTGATCGGCGGCGCCGGATACCTGTATGGCGGGCCGGTCGGTGCCGTGCTGTTCCGCTTCCTGCAGGACTGGATCGCCGGCATCACGCCGCAATACTGGTCGTTCTGGCTGGGCGCGTTCCTGGTGCTGCTGGTGCTGGTCGGCCGCGACCGGCTGGTGCAGGGCTTGCGCTGGCCGGTCACGGCACTGCTGTCCCGCTTCGGAGGCGGCCCCCGCCTTGGAGGTGAGCGATGACCGCGGCGCTGGAGACCATCGGCCTGCAGAAGCGCTTCGGCGGGCTGGTCGCCACCAACGACGTGTCGCTGCGGATCGAGGTCGGCGCCCGGCATGCGCTGATCGGCCCGAACGGTGCCGGCAAGACCACCTTCGTCAACCTGCTGACCGGGGTGCTGGCGCCCAGCGCCGGCCGGGTGCTGCTGACCGGCGAGGACATCACCGGGCTGAAGCCGCATCTGCGGGTCCGGCGCGGCCTGGCCCGCACCTTCCAGATCAACCAGTTGTTCGCCACCATCACGCCGCTGGACACCATCGGCATGGCGGTGTCCGAGCGCATGGGCAGCGGCGGCGACTGGTGGCGCGTCGCCGGCGGCAAGGCCGATGTGACGGATGAGATCCAGGAGATCGCCGACCGCTTCCGCCTGGCGGACGTGCTGCACGAGCGCACCGCCACCCTGGCCTATGGCAAGCAGCGGCTGCTGGAGATCGCCACCGCCTTCGCCTGCCGCCCGCGCGTGCTGCTGCTGGACGAGCCGGCGGCCGGCGTGCCGGAGGCGGAACGGCACGAGCTGCTGGCCACCATCGCCGAGCTGCCGAAGGATGTGTCGGTGCTGCTGATCGAGCACGACATGGACCTGGTGTTCAGCTTCGCCGACCGCATCTCGGTCCTGGTCAACGGCACGCTGCTGACCGAGGGCACGCCCGACGCCATCGCCGCCGACCCGCAGGTGCGCGCCGTCTATCTCGGGGAGGCGGTGGATGACTGAACTGCTGGTCGTGCGCGACCTGGTCGCCGGCTATGGCGAGGCCGTGGTCGTCACCGACGTGTCGCTGGCCGTGGCCGAGGGCGAGGCCCTGGCCCTGCTGGGCCGCAACGGCACCGGCAAGACCACGCTGCTGAACAGCATCATCGGCGTCACCCGCCGGATGGGCGGCACCGTCACCCTGGCCGGCCGCGACCTGACCCGGGCGCGGCCGGAGGACCGGGCGCTGGCCGGCATCGGCTGGGTGCCGCAGGAGCGCAACATCTTCAAGTCGCTGACGGTCGAGGAGAACATGACCGCGGTGGCCCGGCCGGGCCCGTGGACGCCCGAGCGGGCCTATTCGATGTTCCCGCGGCTGAAGGAGCGGCGGCGCAACCTGGGTGGCCAACTATCGGGCGGCGAGCAGCAGATGCTGGCGATCGCCCGCGCCCTGATGCTGAACCCGAAGCTGCTGCTGCTGGACGAGCCGACCGAAGGCCTGGCGCCGATCATCGTCGAGGAGCTGCTGGCCGCGCTGAAGCGCATCCTGCGTGACGAGGGCGTCGCGGCCATCGTGGTCGAGCAGCATGCCCGCAAGATCCTGTCGGTCACCGACCACGCCGTGATCCTGGAGCGCGGCGCCATCGTCCATGCCGCGCCCAGCGCCGCGCTGAAGGCCGACGACGCCGCGCTGGACCGCCATCTCGGCGTCACCCGCAAGGGGCTGGCCCGTGCCGCGCCGTAGGTTCACCGATTGTCATGCCACGGCTTGACCGTGGCATCCAGGGGCCACCGAGAGCTGCTCTGGGAAGCCCCTGGATCCTCGGGTCGAGCCCGAGGATGACAATAAAAGTAAGTGCCACCCGAGGAGGAGACCCCTATGCCGCGCCAGACCCCACCCTTCCGCGCCGACATGGTCGGCAGCCTGCTGCGCACCGCGCCGCTCAAGGCCGCCCGCGAGCAGCATGAGCGCGGCGCGATCTCGGCCGGGGAGCTGCGCGCGGTCGAGGACCAGGAGATCCGCACGCTGGTGCGGAAGCAGGAGGAGATCGGCCTGCAGGCCGTGACCGACGGCGAGTTCCGCCGCGCCTTCTGGCACTACGACTTCCTGGAGCATCTCGACGGCGTCGAGGGCTTCTGGATGGACCATGGCGTGCAGTTCCAGGGCGCCCAGCTGAAGCCGAAGGGCATCCGCGTCACAGGCCCGCTGGGCTTTTCCGGCCACCCGATGCTGGACCATTTCCGCTTCCTGAAGGCGAACACATCCCGCGTGCCGAAGATGACCATCCCGTCGCCCAGCATGCTGCACTATCGCGGCGGCCGGCAGGTGATCGACCCCGCGGTCTACCCCGACATGGAGGAGTTCTACGCCGATCTCGGCCGGGCCTATGCCACGGCGGTGGCCGCCTTCGCGGCGGAAGGCTGCCGCTACCTGCAGCTCGACGATGTCAGCTTCGCCTATCTCTGCGACCCCGAGCAGCGGCGGATGCTGGCCGAGCGCGGCGACGACCCGGTGAAGCAGCCCGAGATCTATGCCGGCATGCTGAACGCCGCCATCGCCAACCGGCCGGCGGACATGGTGATCAGCATGCATCTCTGCCGCGGCAATTTCCGCTCCACCTTCATCGCCTCGGGCGGCTACGAGCCGGTGGCGGAGCGGCTGTTCAACCAGATCGGCGCCGACGCCTATTTCATGGAATGGGACACCGAGCGCGCCGGCGGGTTCGAACCGCTGCGCTTCCTGCCCAAGGGCAAGACCGTGGTGCTGGGCCTGGTCACCTCGAAGACCGGCACGCTGGAGCGGAAGGACGACATCCGGCGCCGGATCGACGAGGCGGCGAAGTTCGTCGACCTCGACCAGCTCGCCCTCAGCCCGCAATGCGGCTTCGCCAGCACCGAGGAGGGCAACACCCTGGCCGAGGACGAGCAGTGGGCCAAGCTGGCGATGATCGTCGAGATCGCCCGCGAGGTCTGGGGGTAGGGTCACCGCTCCCCCTTTGTCACATTGTCATGCCCGGGCTTGCCCCGGGCATCCAGAGAGCGTCGACACCTTCTGGATTGCCGGGTCAAGCCCGGCAATGACAGGGAAAGGGAGGGCGGCGAAGAGCATTAATCAAGATATGACTTGCAATATCCCCTTGACCTGAAGTGCACTTGAGCTTGTAGCGGTGGAGGCTCCTGACGAGAGGAGCATCCTGTCCATGCCGACCGATATCGATCTGAGCCAGCTTCGCGTCGCCGTCACCGGCGGCACCTCCGGCCTGGGGCTGGCCCTGGTCCGCCTGCTGACCGCGATGGGCGCGCGGGTCGCCTTCGTCGCCCGCACCGGCCCCGCCGTCGCCCGCCTGGCCCGCGAGACCGGCGCCCAGGGCATCATCGCCGATGTCGGGCGCAAGGAGGACATCCACCCGATCGCGCTGCAGGTCACCGCCGGGCTCGGCGGGGTCGACGTGCTGGTCAACAACGCCTCCAGCCTCGGCCCGGTGCCGCTGGCGCTGCTGGCCGACACCGAATGCGAGCAGCTGGAGGAGGCGCTGGCGATCAACCTGGTCGGGCCGTTCCGGCTGACCCGGGCGCTGTTCGGCGCCCTCGCCGCCTCGGCCCGCGACGGGCGCGGCGCCGTGGTGGTCAACATCTCCAGCGACGCCGCGGTCAGTGCCTATCCCGGCTGGGGCGCCTATGGCGCCAGCAAGGCGGCGCTGCGCCACCTGACCGCGATCTGGGCCGAGGAGACGCAGGAGGAGCGGGTGCGGTTCCTGTCGATCGATCCCGGCGACATGGACACGCCACTGCACGCACTGGCGGTGCCCGACGCCGACCCCGCGACCCTGAAGCAGCCCGAACTCTCGGCCGCGGAGATCGTGCAGGCCATCCTCGCCGTCTTGCCGGGCCGGGCGGAGCGGCCGGCGGCCGAGCTCCCGGTCGGGACCGCAGCATGATCGCCGCCGACGCTCCCGACCGGCGCGCCGCAAGGCTCTGCGCCATCGACCCGACGGGCAGGCTGCGGCACTTGCCCCGCGCCGGGCTGGCGGCGCTGCTGCGCCCCGGCGACCTGGTGGTCGCCAACGACGCCGCGACCCTGCCCGCGAGCCTGCACGGGCTGCACGCTGCCAGCGGCCGCCTGGTCGAGCTGCGGCTGGCCGGCTGGGTGACGGCCGGCGACCCGACCCGCTTCGTGGCCGTCGCCTTCGGCGCCGGTGACCACCGCACCCGCACCGAGGACCGCCCGCCCCCGCCGCCGCTGGCGCCGGGCGACCACCTGGCGCTCGGGCCGCTCGCCGCGATGGTCGAGCGGCGCCTCGGCCATCCCCGGCTGGTCGGGCTGCACTTCCTGGGCGGCCGTGACGCCGTGCTGGCCGGGCTGGCGCGGCACGGACGGCCGATCCAGTACGCCCATGTGCCGCAGCCGCTGGCGCTGTGGGATGTCTGGACCAGCATCGCCGCCGACCCCGTGGCGTTCGAGCCGCCTTCGGCCGGCTTCGCCCTCGATTGGGGCCTGCTGGCCGCCTGGCGGAAGCGCGGCGTTGGATTCGCCACGCTGACCCACGCCGCCGGGATCTCTTCGACCGGCGACCCCGCGCTGGACCAGCGGCTGCCTTTCGACGAGCCCTACCGCATTCCGCAGCCGACAGCGGCGGCGATCAGCCGGGCGAAATCCGGGGGCGGGCGGGTCATCGCCATCGGCACCACCGCGGTCCGGGCGCTGGAGGCCGCGGCGCAGGCCGACGGCCGGGTGCGGCCCGGCGCCGGCGTGGCCCGCGGGCGGATCACGGCCGAAACCCGGCTGCGGGTGGTGGATGCGATCCTGACCGGCGTGCATCAGCCCGGCGAAAGCCATTTCGAGCTGCTGCGCGCCTTCGCCGATGACGCGGTGCTGGACCGTGCCCTCGAGACCGTGGCGGCGCAGGGCTATCGCGCCCATGAGTTCGGCGACTGCCTGATGCTGGAGCGGCGGCGCGCTTTCGAAAGCGGCCGGCTGGCGTCCTAGGCCGGAGGGTCCGCCCTACGACCGGGTCTTGGCCAAGGGATGGGCCGAGGCCACCAGGCTCTGCAGCCGGTCCCCCAGCACATGGGTGTAGATCTGGGTGGTGGCGATGTCGGCATGGCCCAGCATGGTCTGGACCGAGCGCAGGTCGGCGCCATGCGACAGCAGATGGGTGGCGAAGGCGTGGCGCAGCACATGCGGGCTGACCCGGCTGGGCTCGATCCCCGCCTCGATCGCCAGGTCCTTCAGCAGCTGGCCGAAGCGCTGCCGGGTCAGGCTGCCGGCCCGTGCGATGCGCGATGGAAACAGGAAGCCACGGTCGCGGCCTTTGACGAAGAACACGCCGCGATGCGGGAGATAGGCCGCGATGGCGTCCCGCGCGGGCTCGGACAGCGGCACCAGCCGCTCCTTGTCGCCCTTGCCGCGGACGATCAGGGCCCGCCCGTCGCGCCCCAGGGCCGACAGCGGCAGCCCGACCAGTTCGGAGACGCGCAGGCCGCCGCCATAGAGGATCTCGAGCAGGGCCAGCAGGCGCAGACCTTCCGCCAGCCGCTCCGGATCGGCGAACAGGCCGGCGATGGCGCCGATCAGCCCTTCGACCTCGGCTTCGGACAGGAGCTTCGGCAGGGACCGGCCGAGCGCAGGGGAATCGAGCGCGGCCGAAGGATCGTCCTGGCGCCGCCCTTCCGAGACCAGGAAGCGGTAGTACTGGCGCATCGCCGACAGGCGCCGCGCCGCCGTGCGCGCGCCGGTGCGCCCGCCCTTGGCCCCTTCCCGGCGGGAGAGGTCGCCGAGATAGGCGCGCAGATCCTCGGTCACGGCGCTGTCGATGGCCCCCCCGCCGGATTCGAGGAAGCGGTTCAGGTCGAGCAGGTCGCGGCCATAGGCCTCACGAGTGTTGGCGGCGGCCCCGCGCTCCGCCACCAGCATGTCGAGGAACGCGTCGACCGAAGGCGGCGGCAGCAGCCGCGGCGCGGGCGGACGGCCGCGCCGGCGCTTGGGTCCGGGGGCTGCTGCCTCAGTCACCCTCGGTCAGGCTCTCATTTGAAGTGGTCGTTCGAGATGACCTTCTCCACGGTTTGGCTGGGCGGCCGGAAATCGATCACGGCGAGCGCGACGCCACCGCCCACGATCACCAGCACCACGGCGATCGCCAGGATCCGGCCGAGGCCGCCGCCCCCTCCCCCGCCGCTGCTGGAGCTCGGGGAGAATCGGTTTTTCGAACGACGACGAGCCAAGACGGACCCCGTGACTGCTGCGGATCAGGACCAATGCGCCGGCCGCGGCCGGCACCTGCCGGAGAAAGCAGATGCGGCAGGGGCGGCGCAACCCTATCTTAGGCGGTCGGGACGGCGGCGGCAAACCGCCATCCCCTTTCAACCAAGCCCTGCCGGGCCCGGAACAGGATCGATGATCACCGCGCTGCACCGCCCCTTGCCCCGCACCCTCGTGCTCGTCGGCCTGATGGGCGCCGGCAAGACGGCGGTGGGCAAGCGCGTGGCCGCCCGGCTGGGGCTGGGCTTCACCGATGCCGACCATGCGATCGAGGAGGCGGCGGGCTGCAGCATCCCCGACATCTTCGAGCGCTATGGCGAGCCGGCCTTCCGCGACCTGGAGCGCCGCGTCATCGCCCGGCTGATGCACGAGCCGGTGCAGGTGCTGTCGACCGGCGGCGGCGCCTTCATGGATGCGCAGACCCGGGCCACCGTCGCCGAACGCGGCCTGTCGCTGTGGCTGAAGGCGGAGCTGGAGGTGCTGGCAACGCGCACCGCCAAGCGCCACAACCGCCCGCTGCTGCGCCAGGGCGACCCCAAGGCGGTGCTGGCCGGGCTGATGGAGCGCCGCCACCCGATCTACGCCCTGGCCGACCTGACCGTCGACAGCCGCGACGGGCCGGTCGAGGAGACGGTGGAGCGGGTGCTGGCGGCGATCGACGCCCGCCTGGCCGCCGAGACCCCCGCGAGCGAAACCGATCCCGGCCAGACAACTCCGGACCACCCGGCCCCCGACCCTCTGACCGCGGGCCCGGCGGCCCCGGACCCAACGGATTGAATCCCTGACATGACACGCGAAACCATCCGCGTCGGGCTGGGCCCGCGCAGCTACGACATCGTGATCGGCCCCGGCGCCCTGGCCGAGGCCGGGGACCGGATCGCGGCCCTGGGCCGCGGCAAGCGGGTGATCGTGATCGCCGATGCCCGGGTCGCCGCGCTGCACGGCACCGCCCTGGATGCGGCGCTGGCCAAGGCCGGGATCGCGGTCGAGACCCTGACCGTGCCGCCGGGCGAGGCGACCAAGTCGATGACGGTGTTGGCCGGCCTGCTGGACCGCATCCTGGGCCTGGGCATCGAGCGCGGCACCCTGCTCGTCGCGCTGGGCGGCGGCGTGGTCGGCGACCTCGCCGGCTTCGCCGCGGCGGTGGCGCTGCGCGGCCTGGACTTCGTGCAGATCCCGACCACGCTGCTGGCCCAGGTCGACAGCTCGGTCGGCGGCAAGACCGGGGTCAACAGCCAGCACGGCAAGAACCTGATCGGCGCTTTCCACCAGCCGCTGCTGGTGCTGGCCGACACCGCCCTGCTGGCCACCCTGCCGGCGCGGGAGCTGCGCGCCGGTTATGCCGAGGTGGTGAAGTACGGCGCGCTGGGCGATGCCGGCTTCTTCGACTGGCTGCAGGACAACGGGCCGAAGCTGCTGGCCGGCGACGGCGCCGCCACCATCCAGGCGGTGAAGCGCAGCTGCGAGATGAAGGCCGAGATCGTCGGCCAGGACGAGCGCGAGGCGGCGCAGCGCGCCCTGCTGAATCTCGGCCACACCTTCGGCCATGCGCTGGAGGCGGAGACCGGCTACGGCGACGCCCTGCTGCATGGCGAGGCGGTGGCGATCGGCATGGTCATGGCCTTCGACCTGTCGGTCCGGCTGGGCCTGTGCCCGGCGGCCGACCGCGACCGGCTGGTCCGGCACCTCGACGCGGTCGGGCTGCCGACCCGCCCCGACCGCAGCCGCAGCTGGTCGGTCGATGCCCTGCTGCACCACATGACCCGCGACAAGAAGGTGCGGGACGGCCGCCTGACCTTCATCCTGGTGCGCGGCATCGGCCAGGCCTTCGTCACCAACGAGGTGCCGGCGGAGCCGGTCGCCGCGGTGCTGGCGGACGCCATCGCCGCCTGACACCTTCAACAAGGACGCCCGAAGACGCCTATGTCCGACGACCTCGCCCTGCTGCTCAGCGTCGCCGGCATCGTCATCCTGCTGGTGATCTCGGCGTTCTTCGCCGGCTCCGAGACGGCGCTGACCGCGGCCAGCCGGGCGCGGATGCACCAGCTGGAAAGCCACGGGCTGAAGCGGGCCGGCATCGTCAACCGGCTGCGCGAGCAGAAGGACCGGCTGATCGGCGCCCTGCTGCTGGGCAACACCCTGGTCAACATCCTGGCCTCGGCGGTCGCCACCAGCCTGCTGAGCACCATGGTCGGCGCCTCGGCGGTGCCGATCGCGACGGTGGTGATGACCGCGCTGATCCTGATCTTCGCCGAGGTGCTGCCCAAGACCTATGCCATCACCCATGCCGACCGGGCGGCGCTGTCGATCGCGCCGCTGGTCCGCAGCGTGGTCTGGGTGCTGGGCCCGATCGTCCGGCTGGTGAACTGGCTGGTGCGCGGCGTGCTGCGCCTGTTCGGCGCCGACCCGCACCGGGTCGGCCTGGCCGACTATGTCGACGAGCTGCGCGGCGCCATCGAGCTGCACCGCGGCAGCGAGGCCGAGGTGGCGCAGGAGCGCCAGATGCTGCGCTCGATCCTCGACCTCGGCGACGTCTATGTCTCGGAGATCATGACCCATCGCCGCACCGTCGAGGCGATCGACGCCGAGCTGCCGCTGCAGGAGGTGGTGGGGGCGATGCTGAACAGCCCCTACACCCGCATGCCGCTGTGCCAGGGCGGGCTGGAGAACATCATCGGCGTGCTGCATGCCAAGGATGTGCTGCGGGCGCTGCAGGCGGCGGGCGGCGACCCCGACCGGCTGGACATCCGCCGGATCGCGACCAAGCCCTGGTTCATCCCCGACACCACCAGCCTGCTGGACCAGCTGCACGCCTTCCGCGTCCGGCGCGAGCATTTCGCCATCGTGGTCGACGAGTATGGCGACCTGAAGGGCGTGGTGACGCTGGAGGACATCCTGGAGGAGATCGTCGGCGACATCGTCGACGAGCACGATTTGCCGGTGGCCGGCGTGCGGCCACAGCCCAACGGCAGCTACCTGGTCGACGGCACCGTGACCATCCGCGACCTGAACCGCCGCTTCGAATGGCGGCTGCCGGACAGCGAGGCCTCGACCGTCGCCGGGCTGGTGCTGCACGAGGCGCAGCGCCTGCCCGAGGTCGGCCAGGCCTTCACCTTCCATGGCTTCCGCTTCGAGATCCTGCGGCGCCAGCGCAACCAGATCACCGCGGTGCGCCTGACCCCGCCCGTCGACGACCCCGAGGAGGGGTGACATGCCCCTGTCCGCCCCCGCCCCGCGCGCCCCCATCCACACCCGCCGCGTCACCTGCGAAGGCTTCCGCCGCGAGGACGGGCTGTGGGACGTCGAAGGCCACCTGACCGACGTGAAGGCCTATGAGTTCCGCAACGAGTTCCGCGGCGCCATCACCCCGGGCGACCCCCTGCACCAGATGCGGATGCGGCTGACCGTCGATGACGGGCTGGCGATCGTCGCGGTCGAGGCGGTGACCGAGCACGGCCCCTACGCCCTGTGCCCGGAGATCACGCCGAATTTCCAGGCTCTGGTCGGCCTGCGCATCGGCCCCGGCTTCACCCGCGCGGTCAAGGAGCGGCTGGGCGGGCCCAAGGGCTGCACCCATCTGGTCGAGCTGCTGGGCCCGATGGCGACGACGGCGTTCCAGACCGTGTTCCCGGTGCTGTCGCGCGAACGCCAGGGGGAGGCCGACCCGGCCAAGCGGCCGATCCTGCTGGACAGCTGCCACGTCTTCGCCGCCGACGGCGACCACGCCCGGCGCAAATGGCCGGCCTTCTACACCGGGCCGGAGCAGGGCTGAGGCGCCCCCTCACTTGCATTATGCAAGCGTCGGGCCTAAATCACCTGCCCATGCAACGGACCAGCTTCGCCGCGATGGACTGCCCGATCGCCCGCGCGCTCGACGCGCTGGGGGAGTGGTGGAGCCTGCTGATCCTGCGCGACGCCTTCCTGGGCGTGACCCGTTTCGACGGCTTCCAGGCCAGCCTGGGCATCGCCCCGAACATGCTGACCCGGCGACTGAAGCGCCTGGTCGATGCCGGGCTGCTGGAGCGGCACCCCTATTCGCAGCGGCCGCTGCGCCACGAATACCGGCTGACCGCGGCCGGGCGCGACGCCTTCCCGGTGCTGGCCATGCTGGGCGCCTGGGGCGGCCGCCACGCCACCGGCGGCAAGGTGCTGGTCCAGCTGACCGGCCGTGCCGATGGCGCCACGCTTGACCCGGTGCTGATCGACCGCCGCAGCGGCGCGCCGATCACGCCCGAGACCGCGGAATTCCGCCTCGGCCCCGATGCCGGGGCCGAGGGCCGCGCCCGCGCCGCCCGGATCCTGGCCCGCCGGGCCGGGGCGGCCAACGAGACTGTTTCGGCTTGAGGAGATCTGACATGCGCCGCATCGTGGTGACCGGGATGGGTGCCGTCTCGCCCTTGGCCAATGGCGTCGAGCCGAGCTGGGCCCGCCTGCTGGCCGGCCGCTCGGGACTGCGCCGCCTGCCGGAGGAGATCGTCGCGGATCTCGGCGCCAAGGTCGCCGGCGTGGTGCCGTCCATCGCCGAGGATCCGGAGGCCGGCTTCGACCCGGACCTCACGGTGCCGGTCAAGGACCAGAAGAAGATGGACCGCTTCATCCTGTTCGCCATGGCGGCGGCGGAAGAGGCGATCGCCCAGGCCAACTGGCGGCCGACCGAGGCGCGGGCGCAGGAGCGCACCGCCACCATCATCGCCTCCGGCGTCGGCGGCTTTCCCAACATCGTCGAGGCGGTGCGCATCACCGACCAGCGCGGCGTGCGGCGGCTGTCGCCCTTCACCGTGCCGGCCTTCCTGGTCAACATGGCGGCCGGCCAGGTCTCGATCCGCCATGGCTACAAGGGCCCGCTGGGCGCACCCGTCACCGCCTGCGCCGCCGGAGTCCAGGCGATCGGCGACGCCGCCCGGATCATCCGCGCCGGCGAGGCCGACGTGGCGCTGTGCGGCGGCACCGAAGCCTGCATCGACCGGGTCAGCCTGGGCGGCTTCGCGGCGGCCCGCGCCCTGTCGACCGGCTTCACCGAGACGCCGGAGCGCGCCTCCCGCCCCTTCGACGCCGCCCGCGACGGCTTCGTCATGGGCGAAGGCGCCGGCATCCTGGTGATCGAGGCGCTGGACCATGCGCTGGCGCGCGGCGCCACCCCGATCGTGGAGCTGATCGGCTACGGCACCGCGGCCGACGCCTATCACATGACCTCGGGGCCGGAGGACGGCAACGGCGCCCGCCGGGCGATGGAGATCGCCCTGGCCCAGGCCGGGATCGGCCCCGGCGACGTGCAGCACCTGAACGCGCACGCCACCTCGACCCCGGTCGGCGACCGCGGCGAGCTGGCGGCGATCAAGACGCTGTTCGGCACCGGCGGCACCGTGGCGGTCAGCGCCACCAAATCCGCCACCGGCCACCTGCTGGGCGCCGCCGGCGGGCTGGAGGCGGTGTTCACCATCCTGGCGCTGCGCGACCAGATCATGCCGCCGACCCTGAACCTGGAGTCGCCCGACCCGGACGCCGCCGGCATCGACCTGGTGGCGCTGGAGGCCCGCCGCGGCAACATCGAGCACGCTTTGTCGAACGGCTTCGGCTTCGGCGGCGTCAACGCCAGCGTGCTGTTCCGCCGCTGGCACGGCTGAGGCGCCGGCAGGCCTGATCCGGCCTCGCTCAAATCGAGCGAGGCCGGATCGGAGACGTCCTAATCCGGGACAGCCGCCACGAGGTCGTCGATCCCGATGGGAAACCGCCGTACCCGTATTCCGGTCGCGTGCCAGACCGCGTTCGCCACCGCGCCGGCGGATCCGGTGACGCCGATCTCACCGACCCCCTTGATGCCGAGCGCGTTCACATGGGGATCGTGCTCCTCGATCATCAGGGCTTCCAGGGACGGCACGTCGGCGTTCACCGGGATGTGGTATTCGGCGAGGTCGGCGTTCAGCGTCCGGCCCGACCGCGGGTCCACCACGGCACGCTCGTGCAGCGCGAAGGACGCACCCCAGATCATGCCGCCGTAGAACTGGCTTTGCACCAGCCGCGGATTGATCACCCGCCCGGCCGCGAAGGCCCCGACGAGACGGCTGACGCGGACCTGGCCGAGATCCGGATCGACCCGGACCTCGGCGAACACCGCGCCATGCGCGTGCATGGCATAGGCCGATTGCGTCGCAGGGTCTGCGGCGCCCGTGCCGCGGCCTTCGATCTCGGCCAGGCCGGCGCGGGCGAGAACCTCGGCATAGCTCTCGCTGCGGCTGTCGTCGTCGCGACGGAACAGGCGACCGCCCTGTGCGACCACCCCGGCATTCCCCGCCCCGAACAGGGGCGAGCGCTCATCGGCCGTCGCCAGGTCGGCGAGCTTGGCGATGACGGCGGCGCCGGCGTTGTGGATCGCCATCCCGGCCGTGGCGGTGTGGGCCGAACCGCCGGCGATTCCGGCATCGGGAAGATCGGATGACCCAGCCTTGAACTCCATCTGCTCGAGATCGAGCCCCAGGGAATCGGCCGCGATCTGGGCGAAGGCGGTCCAGGCGCCCTGGCCCATGTCGTGGGTGCCCGACTCCATCACGCCGGTCCCGTCGCGTCGCAGGACCGCCCGCGCCTCGGCCTGGAACATCAGCGCCGGAAATGTCGCGGTGCCGATGCCCCAGCCGACCAGGAAGCCGGCCTCGTCACGCATCTGCCGCGGCGCGAGCGGGCGCCCCGACCAGCCGAAGCGCTCCGCACCCTTGGCGTAGCATTCGCGCAAGGCCTTGGAGGAGAACGGCTTGCCCGAGATCGGCTCGACCTCGGCGTAGTTCTTCAGCCGGAACGCCAGCGGGTCCATCCCGACGGCCCAGGCCGCCTCGTCGATCGCGCTCTCCAGCGCGATCGAGCCCGTGGCCTCGCCGGGGGCCCGCATGAACAGCGGCGTGCCGGTGTCGTTCCGGACCACCTCGTGCGAGGTCACGATGGCGGGGCTCGCATACAGCGTGTGCGAGGCGTCCGCCGCCGGCTCGAAGAAGTCGTCGAAGGTGCTGGATGTCGTCTTGGCGTGATGCTCCAGCGCCGTCAACCCGCCGTCACTATCGACACCGATGCGCAGCGCCTGGCGGGTGGGCGCCCGATGGCCGACCGGCCCGAACATCTGCTCACGGCGGAGCACCAGCTTGACCGGCCGGTCGACCATCCGGGCCGCCAGGATGCCGAGGACCTGCGGGCCGGAGACCAGGCCCTTGCAGCCGAAGCCGCCGCCGAGGAACGGGCTGCGGATGTGGATCTTCTCCGGGGCGATCCCGAACAGCCCGGCGATCCGCCCCTGGGCCATGGCCATGCCCTGGCTCGGCGTGTCGATGGACAGGGCGTCGCCGTCCCAGGCGGCGACGATGGCATGGGGCTCGATCGGGTTGTGGTATTGCGAAGGGGTCTCGTAGGTCGCCTCGACCCGGTGCGCCGCCGCCGCCAGGCCCGCCTCGACATCGCCCCGCTCGACCCGGCCCGGGTTGCCGACGCCGACGGCGGGCGGAAGGAAGCTGTCGCCGGCGTCCAGCCCCACCCGGGCCGGCTGCACTTCGTAGCGCGGCGACAGCAGCGTCGCCCCTTCCGTCGCGGCCTCCAGCGTCTCGGCGATCACCACCGCGATCGGCTGGTTCGCATAGCGCACCAGATCGTTCTGCAGCAGGTCGAGCCGGAACATGAAGGGGTGGAGCTTCGCATCCGGGTCCGTCGCCAGCGGCGGCCGGTTGGCGGGGGTCATGACATCGACGACGCCCGGGTGCGCCTTGGCCGCCCTGATGTCGAGGAAGGTCACCCGGCCGCGGGCGACGCTGCTGACCGCCATGACCGCATACAGCATCCCGGCCGGGTGGTTGTCGGCGGCGTAGCGGGCCTTCCCGGTCACCTTCAGGATGCCGTCGCGGCGCGTGAGCGGCTGACCGATGCTGGAGCCATGCCGGGCGTGGGCGAGGGCCTGGGTGGGGTTGATCTCAGACGTCATGGCGCACTCCGGGACCGAATGAGAACGGGGACGCCGGGAGGGCGGGGACACGCTCCGGCGTGCCGGCCGCGGCGACCGTCAGGGCACGCACCAGGATCCGGCGCGCGAGTTCGATCTTGAAGGCGTTGTCGCCGGAGGGCCTGGCGTCGGCGAGGGCCGCCTCCGCCGCCCGGCGGAAGACGGCTTCATCGGGGCTGGCGCCGGCCAGGACATCCTCGGCCGCACGGGCGCGCCACGGCTTGGCGGCGACCCCGCCGAGCGCGAGCCGCGCCGTCCGGATGGTGCCGCCCTCGATCCGCAGCGCCGCGGCGGCCGAGACCACCGCGAAGGCGTAGGAGGTGCGCTCGCGAACCTTGAGGTAGCGGGAATGCGCGGAGAAGGCCGCAGCCTCGGCCGGCAGGCGCAGGGCGACGATCAGATCGCCCGGCTGGAGCGCGCTCTCCTGCTCCGGCGTGGTCCCGGGCAGGCGGTGGAGGGCCTCGACCGGTATCTCGCGCCGGCCGCCCGCGCCTTCGACCTCGACCACGGCATCCAGCGCGACCAGCGGCACGCAGAAATCGGACGGGTGGGTGGCGATGCAGGCCTCGCTCCAGCCGAGCACGGCGTGCAGGCGGTTCTCGCCGTTCCGGGCGTCGCAGCCCGCGCCGGGCTCGCGTTTGTTGCAGGCGCTGGCGGCGTCGTAGAAATACCCGCAGCGCGTCCGCTGCAGCAGATTGCCGCCGACCGTCGCGGCGTTGCGGAGCTGCGCCGAAGCCCCCGACAGCAGCGCCTCCGCCACCGCCGGATAGGCCTGGGCGAATTCGGGATCGTGGGCGAGGTCGGCATTGCGGACCAGCGCGCCGATGCGGAGGCCGCCATCGGGCAGGGGTTCGATGCCGTCGAGCCCGGGAAGGCGCGTGACATCGACCAAGCGGTCCGGACGGCTGATGCCGCCCTTCATCAGGTCGAGGAGGTTGGTGCCGGCGGCAAGATAGGCGGACCCCGGCTCGGCCGCTGCCGCGACGGCAGCGGTGATCGAGGTGGGCCTGACGTAATCGAAGGTTTTCACGCGGCGTCCCTCCGGCCGGTCTCGGCCAACGTCTTCTGCGCCTCCAGCACCGCCTCGGTGATCCCGGCATAGGCCGCGCATCGACAGAGGTTTCCGCTCATGCCCTCGCGGATGCGCTCGGGGTCGTCACCGGCCTGGCCTTCCCCGATCAGGCCGATCGCGCTCATGATCTGGCCCGGGGTGCAGAACCCGCACTGGAACCCGTCATGGGCGATGAAGGCGGCCTGGACGGGGTGGAGCTGGTCGCCGCGGGCCACGCCCTCGATGGTGAGGACATCGGCGCCGTCGAGGCTGACGGCGAGCGCCAGGCACGAATTGATCCGGCGGCCGTCGACCAGGACCGTGCAGGCGCCGCACTGGCCCCGGTCGCAGCCCTTCTTGGTGCCGGTCAGGTCGAGGCGCTCGCGCAGGAGGTCGAGCAGCGTGACCCGCGGATCTTCCAGCTCGACGTCATGCCGCACACCATTCACGGTGAGGCTGATGGCGAAATTCATGCAGGACTCCGATCAGTGGTATCGTCGAAGGCATTGGGGCCGCACGGGTGTGCGGCTGGAGGCCGGGCAGCTTGATTGGCTTGCCATGGGGCGCCGAAGCCACCCGGCTTGACCAAAGGGCGGCATCAGGTGATCTACTCGCCCGGACAATATACGGAGGGACCCTCCGCTTTGCAAGCGGATGGGCAACCAGATGAGGGATATGGGCGAGGATTCGGCAAAGACCACCCGGCGGCCTCGCGCCGATGCCATCCGCAATCGCGAGCGCGTGCTGGAGGCCGCGAAGGCCGTCTTCAGCGCCGGCGGTCCCGACGCCAGCCTCGAGGCCGTGGCAAGGCGGGCCGAGGTCGGCATCGGCACGCTGTACCGGCACTTCCCGACCCGCGAAGCCCTGTTCGAGGCGGTCTACCGCCGCGAGGTCGGGCAACTGGTCGAGCTGGCGGAACAGCTGAAGGACGAGGCCGCGCCGGTCGACGCGTTGCGCCGCTGGCTGCGGTCCAATGTCGAGCTGGTCGCCACCAAGAAGGGCATGCTGGCGGCACTGGCCCTTGCCACCCACGGCCCGTCGCAGCTCTACGCCGACACGTTCCATCGCCTGACGACGGCGATCGGCACGCTGCTGGACCGCGCCGTCGCGGCCGGCGAGATCCGCGCCGACGTCAGCGCCGAGGACCTTCTGCGCGCCCTCATCGGCATGTGCTACATGCACGATCAACCCGGCTGGCAGGAGGCGGTGCTGCGGCTGCTGGACGTCTTCGTCGATGGTCTTTGCCTGCAGACCAAAGCGAAGCGCTGAAGGCGGCAGGGATCCCGCCGACACAGGAAAGTCCTCGGAGACGACAGATGCGCCAACGGCCTGTGAGCCTATCAACAGAAGACGCCTTTATTTCCGAAGAATCCCTGATCTCCGCATTAATATCGATCGGTAATTACTGAATAATTTCACGAAAGCCGAAGTGAACTACCGTTGCAATATGCTTGAATCAGCGCTGCCGGCACGGCTGCGCTAGGCCCGCCCGCCCGGGCGGGTGCCGACCTCGCGGATCAGGTCGATGAAGGCGCGCAGCCCGGCGGGCAGGTGGCGGCGGCCGGGATAGTACAGGCACAGGCCCGGCAGCGGCGGCGTCCAGTCCGCCAGCACCCGGACCAGGCGGCCGCCGGCGACGGCATCCGCCACCACCCATTCCGGCAGGTAGGTCAGCCCGGCGCCGGCCAGCGCGGCCTCGAGCATCAGATCAGCCTCGTTAAGGATCAGCGGCCCGGGGACGTCGATGTCGAGGGTCTCGCCATCACGCTCGAACTCCCAGCGGAAGACGCTGCCATTCGGCATCCGGGCCCGGATGCCGCGATGCGCCGCCAGGTCGCCGGGCACCACCGGCCGGGGATGGCGCGCGAAATAGGCCGGTGACCCGACCACGGCGAAGGTCAGCGTCGCGCCGAGGGGAATGGCGATCATGTCGCGCGGGATGGATTCCGCCGGCCGGATGCCGGCGTCGAAGCCTTCGACCACGATGTCGATCAGCCGCTTGTCGGCGATCAGCTCGACCTGCATGTCCGGATAGCGATCGAGATACTCCAGCACGACCGGCACCAGCACCTGGCGGGCGCCCGAGATCGAGCTGTTGATCCGCAGCGTCCCCCGCGGCGTGTCGCGGTGGCTGTTCACCGTCTCCATCGCGGCCTGGATGTCGGACAGGGCGGGCGCGACCTTGGCCACGAAATCCGCCCCCGCCGCCGACAGCGAGACGCTGCGCGTCGTCCGGTTGAACAGCCGCACGCCGAGGCGGGCCTCCAGCCCGGCCACGGCGTGCCCCACCGCGGTCGGCGACATGCCGAGGTCCCCGGCTGCGGCGCGGAAGCTGCCGTGGCGGGCGACCGCGATCACCACCTCGAGCTCGATCATCCCGCTTTTGTGCATTGCACCGGTTTCCGGGTCAGGCCATGCCGATTTATCTCACTTATCGGCGCAGTCACACACACCCATCTGATCGGCAACGTCAAAAAAATCATCCCGCCGCACCGATGGCTTTGCAGCCCCGGCCGCCCTTAGTGGGCCGGCTGGTCGCGGCCTGTTCACTCCGGAAGGTTTCCCATGGCACCCACACGACAGGGATCGGCGGCACAGACGTCGGCCTCGGGGCTGACGCTCGGCATCATCCTGGCCTGCCAGCTGATGATCGTGCTCGACGTGACGGTGCTGTACACCGCCATGCCGCACATCGAATCCGCGCTGCACTTCACCCTCGCCACCCTGTCCTGGGTGCAGAGCGCCTACACCCTCGGCTTCGGCGGGCTGATGCTGCTGGGCGCCCGCACCGGCGACATCCTGGGCCGCCGCCGCGTCTTCATCGCCGCCATCGCCCTGTTCACCCTGGCCTCGCTGGCCGGCGGGCTGGCCCAGTCGGCGGAGGGACTGCTGATCGCCCGCGCCGTGCAGGGCATCGCCGCCGCCTTCGCCGCGCCCTCGACCCTGGCCCTGATGATGACCAGCTTCCCCGAGGGCCATGAGCGCAATCGGGCGGTGCGGCTGTACACCGCCGTGTCGGGCGCCGGCGGTGCCATCGGCCTGGTGCTGGGCGGGCTGCTGACCGACGCCGTCTCCTGGCGCTGGGTGATGTTCATCAACCTGCCGATCGGCCTGGGCCTGCTGATCCTGGCGCCGCTGGCGCTGCGGGAGACCGAGCGCCATCGCGGCCGGTTCGACCTGGCCGGCGCCCTGACCGTCACGCTCGGCAGCAGCGCCCTGGTCTACGGCCTGATCCGCGCCGTCACGGATGGCTGGGCCGACACGCTGACCGACCTGTCCTTCGCCGCCGGCGCCGTCCTGCTGGCAACCTTCTTCTGGGTCGAGCGCCGGGCGGCGCAGCCGATCACGCCGCTGCACCTGTTCGCCAGCGCCGAGCGCTCGGGCGCCTATGCCGGCCGCATCCTGCTGATCGGCGGCAATCTCGGGACCTTCTTCTTCCTGACCCAGTATGTGCAGACCGGCCTGGGCTACAGCGCCCTGAACGCCGGCTTCGCCTTCCTGGCCCTGGTGATTCCGCAGGTGCTGATGTCGACCTACGGGGTGCGGCGGCTGCTGCCGCTGGTCGGCCACCGGCTGCTGCTGGCCGGCGGGCTGGCGCTGGCCGTCGCCGGCATGGTCGGGCTCAGCCGGGTCGGCGTCGACACCAGCTATTTCCCGCAGCTGGCGGTGCCCCTGGTCATCCTCGGCATCGGCACCGGCGCGGCCTTCGTGCCGCTGACCACGGCCGGGATATCAGGGGTGGCGCCGCGCGACGCCGGCGCGGCCTCGGGGCTGGTCAACACCGCGCACCAGCTCGGCGGGTCGCTGGGCACCGCGGTGATCGTCGCCATCGTCGGTCCGGTGGGCGACCCCGCGGCGGGCCCGCTGGTCGACGGCGTGGCCTCCCACCTGGCGGTGCGGTCCGCCCTGACCCATGCGCTGACGGTCTCGGCGACGGCGTCGGCGGCGTTCTTCGCGCTGGCCCTGGCCGTCGCGCTGCTGACCATGCGGCGCGCCGGAAGCCTGAAGCCGGCAGTCCCGAGCGAAGGCCGGGCCGGCTGATGCGATGCTCTAAGATTCGAAGCTGTCGAGGAAGTCCGCGGACGGAAGGAAGAACAGCGATCCGGTGACGGCGCGGCTGTAGTCCAGCAGCCGGTCATAGTTCCCCGGCGGCCGGCCGACGAACATGTTCTCCAGCATCTGCTCGATCCGGTGCGGCGACCGGGCATAGCCGATGAAGTAGGTGCCGAACTCGCCCTTCCCCACCTCGCCGAACGGCATGTTGTCGCGCACGATCTCCAGCTCCTCGCCATCCTCCACGATCGAGGTCAGCGCGTTGTGGGCGGAGGTCGGCTTGACCGCGTCGTCGAGCTCGATGTCGTCGAGCTTGGTCCGGCCGATGATGCCTTCCTGCTGCTCGACCGGCAGCCGGTTCCACGCCTTGAGGTCGTGGAGGTACTTCTGCACCACGACATAGCCGCCGCCGGCGAACCCGGCATCCTCGTCGCCGATCGTGGTGGCGTCGATCCTGGCCTGGCCCTCGGGGTTCTCGGTGCCGTCGACGAAGCCGATCAGGTCGCGATCGTCGAAATAGTTGAAGCCGTGCACCTCATCGACCACCGCGACCGCGCCGCCGAGCTGCGCCATGATCTGGGTCGCCAGGGCGAAGCACAGGTCCATGCGCCCGGCGCGGATGTGGAACAGGATGTCGCCCGGCGTCGAGACGGCGTGATGCACGCCCTTGATCTCGCGGAAAGGATGGAGGTCCCGGGGCCTCGGCGCGCCGAACAGCCGGTCCCAGGCGTCGGATCCGAAGCCCATGACGCAGGACAGCCCGCCATCGAGGTCGCGAAAGCCCACCGCCCGCACCAGGCCGGACAGCTTGCCGCACAGGGTCTTCACCGAATCGTCGTGCTCACGCCCGGGATTGATGGTCGCGACCATGAAGATGGCGGCCCGGGTGAGCTTGGTCGCGACCGGCTGGCTTTGAACTGATGGCACTTGGTCACATCCGTATAGTGACTGGCGTTGGTGACTGGCCCAGCACAACTCCGTGCGGCGCCCCGCACCACTATCCCCAGGGCTGTCACGGCTGGCAACTCCGGACCTCGGCTTTCGGCCATAAGTGAGTCGCCTCAGTTGGCGCGAAACAAAATGTCTCCAGAGTCGCATCCAGCGCAACTCTGGCATGATATAGGTCAGTCTTATTGACATAAATCGGAGCCGCATGGTTCCGTGGAATCGACGCCGGGATGCGGCGCGCCCAGGACGACCGACCGAGGACCAGACCGATGAGCATCGGCGAGACCCACT
Source organism: Inquilinus ginsengisoli (assembly GCF_031453975.1). NCBI lineage: Bacteria > Pseudomonadati > Pseudomonadota > Alphaproteobacteria > Rhodospirillales > Rhodospirillaceae > Inquilinus > Inquilinus ginsengisoli. The sequence continues at coordinate 48,420 of NZ_JAVDPW010000015.1, read as the reverse complement.
ACGCCACGCGCGCCGCCAAGATGCGCGCCTCCGAGATCCGCGAGCTGCTGAAGCTGCTGGACCGGCCGGGCGTGATCTCCTTCGCCGGCGGCATCCCCGACCCGGCGCTGTTCCCGACCGATGTCATCCGCGAGGGCTATGCCGCCGCGCTCGATGCCGGCGGCGCCGCGCTGCAGTATTCGGTCAGCGAGGGCTATGTCCCGCTGCGCCAGTGGCTGGTCCGGCACATGGCGTCGATCGGGGTGCCCTGCACCATCGACAACATCGTCATCACCTCGGGCTCGCAGCAGGGGCTGGACTATCTCGGCAAGCTGTTCCTGTCGCCGGGCGACACCGCGCTGGTGACCTGGCCGGCCTATCTCGGCGCGCTGCAGGCCTTCAACGCCTATGAGCCGCGCTACGACCGGCTGGCGCCGGAGCACGGCAACACCACGCCCGCGGCTTATCGCATGGCGGCTGAAGCCGCTGGAGGACGGGTGGCTTTGGCCTACCTGACCCCGGATTTCGCCAACCCGTCGGGCGAGACCCTGAGCCTGGACGGCCGCCGCCGCGCCTTGGCCCTGGCCGACGAGCTGGACATCCCGGTGATCGAGGACGCCGCCTACCAGCAGCTGCGCTACGACGGCGAGGATGTGCCGCCGCTGCAGGCGCTGGACGTCGCGGCCAAGGGCGGCGACATCGACCGCAGCCGGGTGACCCACAGCGGCAGCTTCTCCAAGACCCTGGCGCCGGGCCTGCGCATCGGCTGGATCTGCGCCGCGCGCGGCGTGGTGCAGAAGCTGGTGCTGACCAAGCAGGCGGCCGACCTGCACACCCCCACCATCAACCAGATGGTGATGCACCATGCCGCCGAGCACGCCCATGCGGCCCAGGTGGCGAAGATCCGCGCCGCCTATCGCGACCGCCGCGACCACATGCTGGCGGCCTTGCTGCGGCACATGCCGGCGGGGGTCAGCTGGACCCGGCCGCAGGGCGGCATGTTCATCTGGGTGACCTTGCCGGAGGGGCTGGACGGCGCCGAGCTGCTGGCCCGGGCGGTCGAGCAGGGCGTCGCCTTCGTCCCCGGCCGCGCCTTCCACGCCGACGGCACCGGCGGCAACAGCCTGCGCCTGTCCTTCTCGCTGGCCGATGCCGCGGCGATCGAGACCGGCATCGGCCGGCTCGGCGCCCTGATCGCCGGCGCGGCCCAGGCGGCGGCCTGAGGAGAGGCGCCCCGGGGCGCCAGCGCAAGAACCGGATTGGCCCGACCCGGCCCATGACCGAGAACACCGCCTCGTTTCCACCACGAGGAGGATCGGTCATGGTCGACCGGCTGACGCCCGAGCGGCGGTCCTGGCTGATGGCCCGGATCCGGGGCAAGGACACGCTGCCGGAGCGCCGCACCCGCAGCGCCGCGCACGCCATGGGCCTGCGCTTCCGGCTGCACCGGCGCGACCTGCCCGGCACGCCGGACCTGGTGCTGCCGAAGCGGCGGGTGGCGCTGTTCGTGCATGGCTGCTTCTGGCACCAGCATCCCGGCTGCCGCAAGGCGCGCCAGCCTCAGACCCGGCCGGACTATTGGGCGGCGAAGTTCCGGGCCAATGCCGAGCGCGACGTCCGGGCCGCGGCGGCGCTGGAGGCCCGCGGCTGGCGGGTCGTCATCCTGTGGGAGTGCGAGACCGAGGATGCCGAGGGCCTGCGGCGGCGGCTCGGCGAGCGCATCGACGGCGACCGGCCCGGCCTTGCCGGCGCCGGCGGTCAGCCCTCCGGCGTTTCGTCCCGGAAATAGGGCTCGACCACGCCGTTCATCTTCATCGTCAGGGGGTGGCCGCGGCGGTCCAGCGCCTTGCCCATCGACAGCCGGACCCAGCCCTCGCTGACGCAGTACTCCTCGACATTGGTCCGCTCGGTGCCGTTGAAGCGGATGCCGATGCCCCGGCGCAGCACGGCCTCGTCGTAATGCGGGCTGTCCGGATTGTTCGAGAGGTGGTCGGGCGGGGTCTGGGTCATGGCGGCGGCCTTCACAGCAAAATCACCCCGCGTGATAGCCGCCCGCGGCCGCGCTGCCAACCACGCTGTCGTCGCCGCCCCTTGACCGTCCCGAGTTTCCGACCTTAGGCTGAATCGCAATTAAGGAAGCAATTCCACAATAACGGAATTGCGCAAATAGGGATTCCAGCCACCGCAGCGAGGCGCAATCATGTCGGGATCGGATCGGACGGAGACCGGTGTCACACAGGGCGAGGCTATGGCCTCGGGCCCTGATGTTGCTGGGATGTCGCGGCGCGCGGTGCTGGGCGGCACCGCCACACTGGCCATGGGGATGACGATGGCGAACGGCGCAAGGGCGGCGGAGACCAAGGCGGGGTCCCGGCTGCTCTATGTCTGCAGCTACACCGGCAAGACCGGCAATGGCCCAGGCATCACCCTGGTCCGGCTGGACGCGCAGAAGGGCCGGCTGGAGGCGGTGAAGAGCGTCGCCGGGCCGAACCCGTCCTGGCTGGCCTTCGCCCCCGATGGCGGCCATGCCTATGCGGTCAACGAGATCGACTCCTTCGGCGGCAAGGCCCAGGGCTCGGTCACAGCCTACCGGGTCGACCGCGCCAGTGGCGACCTGACCGCGCTGAACAGCGTCGGCTCCGGCGGCACCGGGCCGGCGCATTGCAGCGTGCATCCCGCCGGCCGGCATGTGCTGGTGGCCAATTACGGCGGCGGCCAGGTGACGGTGCTGCCGATCGCGGCGGACGGGTCGTTGGCCGAGGCCACCGATGTCCAGGCGCCGCAGGGCCCCACCGGCCCGACCACGGCCGAGGCCGCGCCGCCGGGCAGCTTCGCCTTCAGCGGCCACGACGCCTCGCACGCCCATATGGTCGAGGCCGACCCGCAGGCGCGCTTCGTGCTGAGCACCGATCTCGGCCAGGACCGCACCTATGTCTGGACCCTCGACCCCGAGGCCGGAAAGCTCCACCCGGCCGACCCGGCCTTCTTCGCCACCGCCTCGACCGGCGCCGGGCCGCGCCACTTCGCCTTCCATCCCGATGGCCGCATCCTCTACACCCTCTATGAGGAGGCGTCGCAGCTGGCGGTGCACGGCTACGACCCCGCGACCGGCCGCACCGCGCTGCTGCAGAAGACCGGCACGCTGCCGCCGGGCTTCGCCGGCTCCAGCTTCGCCTCGGCCCTGGCGGTCAGCGCCGATGGCCGCTTCCTCTATGCCGGCAACCGGCTGCACAACAGCATCGCCATCTTCGCCATCGGCGGCGACGGCAAGGTGCGCTGGCTGGACGCGGAATGGACCCGCGGCGACTACCCCAACCAGATCGCGCTCGACCCCACCGGCCATTTCCTGTTCGCCTGCAACCGGCGCAGCGACCAGGTGACCCTGTTCCGGGTCGACCGCCGCTCCGGCAAGCTGGACTTCACCGGCCAGTACCTGCCGGTGGGCAGCCCCAACATGGTGGCCTTCGCGCCGGGCTGAGCCTGCCCTACTCAACCTCCACCACCACTTTCCCGGCGGTGTTGCCCTCGGCCACCGCGGCATGGGCGGCCTCGGCCGTGTCCAGGGTGAAGCGGCGCGGGTCGAGCACCGGCGCCAGGGTGCCGGCCTCGGCCAGCGCCCCGGCCTGGCGCAGGATCTCGCCGTGCCGGGCGCGGCCTTCGCCGGTCAAGAGCGGCAGCAGGGTGAAGACGCCGGAATAGGTCGCGGCGCGGAACGACAGCGGCGCCAGCGCGTGGCTGCCCCAGCCCAGGCTGCTGACGACATGGCCGAAGCGCCGCACCGCCTGGAACGAGGCGTCGAGCACCGGCCCGCCGACCGTGTCGTAGACCAGGTCGAAGCCGCGGCCGGCGGTGTGGGCGGCGACATACTGCTCCACCGTCACCGCCTCGTGGTTGATCGGGGTGGCGCCGAGGCGCCGCACCAGGTCGTGCTGCCCGGCCGAGGCGGTCGCGAAGACCCGCGCCCCGAAGGCCCGGGCGATCTGCACCGCGACATGGCCGACGCCGCCGGCGCCGCCCTGGACCAGCACGTCCTGGCCCGCGCGCACCGCCGCGCGGTCGACCAGCCCTTCCCAGGCGGTGATCACCACCAGCGGCAGCGCCGCGGCCTCGCGCATCGTCAGGCTGGCCGGCTTAGGCGCCAGCAGCGCCGCATCCACCGCCGCATATTCGGCGAGCGACCCCTGGTGGCCGCCGACGCCGCCGGTCATGCCGTAGACCTCGTCGCCCGGCCTGAAGCCCGCGACGCCGGGGCCCACCGCCGCCACCGTGCCCGCGAGGTCGATGCCGAGGATGCCGGGCAGCGGGTGTCGGGCATGCGCCGCGGCGCCGGCCCGGATCTTGAGGTCGAGCGGGTTGACGCCGCTGGCGGCGATCCGCACCAGCACCTGGCCGGCGGCCGGCACCGGCCGGGCCAGCTCGGCAAGGCGGAACGGCGCGTCCGGCCGGTCGAGCACCAGCGCGCGCATGGAGGGGATATCGGTCATGGCTAGCTCCTCAAGGTCGAGGCCCGAGAGATGGCCCATGCCCGGCCGATCCGAAATCGAAGAGAATGTTCGAGATCCATGCATTTTTGTATGATGCCCGCGTGGAATGGAGCGACCTCAAGATCTTCCTGGCGGTGGCGCGGGCCGGCACGCTGGGCGCCGCGGCCCGGCAGTTGGGCCAGACCCAGCCGACCATGGGACGGCGGCTGCGGGCGCTGGAGCAGGCGGTCGGCCAGACCCTGTTCCAGCGCACCCGCGACGGCTTCGTGCTGACCGCCGAGGGCGAGGCCGTGCTGGCCCATGCCGAGCGCATCGAGGAGGAGGCGATCGCCTTCGAGCGCACCCTCGCCGGCCAGGGCCGGGCGCTGGAGGGGATGCTGCGGGTCTCGGCGTCGGACTGGTTCGGCGCCCGGGTGCTGACCCCGGTCCTGGCCGGTTTCACCCGCGCCCATCCCGGCGTCACGGTCGAGCTGGTCACCGATGCCAGGCTGTTCAGCCTGGCCCGGCGCGAGGCCGACCTGGTGGTGCGGATCCGGCCCTTCGACGAGCCCGAGGTGGTGCAGCGCCGGCTGACCCATGTGCCCTACGCGCTCTACGCCGCGGCGGGCACCCCGCCGCCGGTGGCCGGCGACGGTGCCGGCAGCGCCCTGGTCACCATGGACACCGCCTTCGAGGCGCTGCCGGATGTCGGATGGCTGACCCGGCTGCTGCCGCGCGCCCGCATCGCCTTCCGCAGCAACAACCGCGAGGCCCAGGCGCGGGCCTGCGCCGCCGGGGCCGGCTTCGCCGTGCTGCCCCGGCCGCTGGGCGATGCCGAGCCGGGTCTGGCGGCGATCGACCTCGGCGAGGCCCCGCCGGGCCGCGACGTCTGGATCGGCTTCCACCGCGACCTGCGCCGCCTGGCCCGGCTGCGCGCCCTGCTGGACACGCTGCTGGACCGGCTGGCGGGATAGGGCTGAACCCAATCGAGTCCTCGTCCCGTAGGGGGCTCGGTTTGCTTTGGCTCTGTCATGGGACAGGCCGGCTCTCCCCCTCACCCCAGGGAGAGGGCGAAGCCCTCTTCCCTCTCGGCCCATTCCTCCTGAGTCCCCCCTCCCCTTGCGGGAGGGGGTTAGGGGGAGGGGTCTGCGCGCGTCCGCGCGCGAATGCGCAAAGGACAGGCTTCGCCATCGACGGCTGGATTGTCGGAATCGAGGCCGGCTCCGGCGGTGCGAACCCCCTCCCCCTACCCCCCTCCCGCAGGGGGAGGGGGGACCCGGTTTGTTTCGGCTTCGGTGACTCCACCCCATCCAGCCTATCACCCGGTATCCGCAACCTCCGGCTTGTCGCGCTTGAAGCCGAAGACCATCGGGCTGAGCCCGAGCGACCGGCAGAGACGGTTGGCCGCGGTGGCGATGGTCTCGGTGTCGAGCATCTCGACCGCATCGGGCTCCTGCAGCCGCACCGCCAGACCGGCCCGGAGCGCCGGGATCCAGGCCGGATCGGCGCATTCCGCAAAGTCGCGCTCGACCGCGGCGGTCACCGCCTTCCGGCGCTTGGCCCGGATCGCCTGGATCTCCGCCGGGCTGCCCGCCGGCCGCCTGGGGCGCGGCGTGGCCGGCCATTCCTCGCCGCGCCAGCGCTGCCAGGTCTCGGACAGGCCGAGGCCGCAGGCCACCCCCGCCATCACCGACCCCACCGGCCGGTCCTCGACCCGGACGTCCTGGTCCTCGTAGAGCCCGTCGACCCGCTCCTCGAGATCGTCCTTCAGGGCGTTGAAGCGGCCCTCATCCTCGATCTCCTCGCAGATCATGTCCTGCAGGGTGTCCTGGACCTCGTCGCGGTGGCGGTCGCGGCGGGCCTTGCGGGCGGCCAGGCGGTCGGGGGTCTCGGCCCGGTCCTGGGCGCACAGCTTGTCGGCGGCGCGGGCGCGCTGGGCCAGCGACTGATGCACCGTGCGGGCGAAGCGGGTGAAGGCCAGCCCGGCCTCCCGCGCCTCGGCCCTCGCGGCCGCGGCCTCGTCGGTCCCGGGCGCCGCGGCCCTCACCTGGGCCTGGGCGTCGAGGGCACGGGCGCCCTCGCCCCTGACCAGCTGCAGGCTGATCTCGGCGATCTCGGTGAGCATCTCCATCTGCTGCAGCGCGAGGCTGCGGCAATGGGCCTGGATGTCGAAACCTTCTGGTGGCGTTTTCATGGAACGTATCATGAACGAGTCGTTCCACTTAACACAATGCACATTGTGTTTACGCCTGCGCCTCTCCCGCTTGCGGGACCCTTTCGGAATGAACCGAGCCCATTCCTTTCTTGTCCCCCCCTCCCCTTGCGGGAGGGGGTAGGGGGAGGGGGTAGGGGGAGGGGTCTGCGCGCGTCCGCGCGCGAATGGGGCAAAGGACAGGCTTCGTCGTCGGAGCCAAATTGCCAGGGTCGTGGCCGGTTCGGGGCATCGGAAACCCCCTCCCCCTACCCCCTCCCGCGAGGGGAGGGGGGACTCTTTTTAACCTCCGCCGCTGGCGGTATCGCTCACCCCCGATACACCGGCGCCCCGTACGGCGCGCCGGAGCCGCCGCCGTCGACGAAGATCTCGGTGCCCTGGATGTTGCTGGATTCGTCCGAGGCCAGGAACAGCACCGTGTTCGCCACCTCCTCGGCCTTGCCGAAGCGGCCGAGCGGGATGCCGCGGCTGATGCGCTGCTCCAGCGCCGCCCGGGCCTCCGGCGTCGGCGCCACGGCGGCCCAGATCTCGGTGTCGGTGGCGCCGGGCGAGACCACATTCACCCGGATGCCGCGCGGCGACAGCTCGGCGGCCAGCACCCGGCCCATCGAGCGCACGCCGCCCTTGCTGGCGGCATAGGCCGACCAGCCGGGCGAGCCATACACGCTGTGCACCGAGCCGTTGAGGATGATCGAGGCGCCGTCGTTGAGATGCGGCAGCGCCGCCTGCACCGCGAAGAACACGCCGGTCAGGTTGATGCGCAGGATCTGCTCGAACTGCTCGAGCGCGGTCTGGCCGATCGGGGTGGTGCCGCCGATGCCGGCATTGGCGAAGACGATGTCGATCCTGCCGAAGCGCTTCGCCGTCTCCGCCGCCGCCCGCTCCATCGCCGCGACATCCGTGGTGTCGGCCTGAAGCGCCAGCACCGCGTCGCCCAGCTCGCGCGCCGCGGCGTCCAGCGTCTCGCGGTTGCGGCCGGTGATCGCCACCCGCGCGCCTTCGGCCACGAACCGCCGGGCCGTCGCCAGGCCGATGCCGGTGTTGCCGCCGGTGATCAGCGCGACCTTGTCCTGCAATCTCATCACGGTCTCCTGCACCCCGTCGGGGCGTCGCTTGCGTGGGTTTGCCGCGCATCCCTGGCGGGGGTGGCCTGACGACCCCATGTTCTGCATGATGACCATCATCCTGACTGGAAGATGATGACCATCATCCTCATTGTCAACCGGTGCGGGGAGATATCGCCATGGGCCATTCGCGGGACGACAAGGCGGCCAGCCACGACCGGATCGTGCGGATTGCGGCGGCGCGGTTTCGCGAGTCGGGGGTCGACGGCATCGGCGTCGCCGAACTGATGCAGGAGGCGGGGCTGACCCATGGCGGCTTCTACCGCCACTTCGCCTCACGCGACGACCTGGTGGCCGAGGCGGTGGAGATGGCGCTGGGCCACAGCCGGGTGCAGACCACCACCACCGGACCGGACGGCGCGCCGCGCGACTATGCCGAGTTCGTCGCGGCCTATCTGGACCCGGCGCATCGCGACGACCCCGCGAACGGCTGTGCCGTGGCGGCGCTGGCCGGCGAGGCCGGGCGCCTGGACGAGCGGCCGCGGGCGGCCTTCACCCGCCAGTTCAAGACCAACCTGGACAATGTCGCCGCCATGCAGCGGGCGAAGGTCCCGGATGCCGGCCGGGCCGACGCGCTGCTGGCGGCCAGCGCCCTGGTCGGCGCCGTGGCCCTGTCGCGCGCCGTGTCGGACCCGGCGCTGTCGGACGAGATCCTGGCGGCGGTCCGCGCCAGGCTGGTCGCGCTGACGGAGGTTTAGGCCTTGGCTGATTCCGCCGGTGTCTGCGTCGTCAGCGACAGGGCGTGCACCCGGTCCTTCAGCTCCGCCGCCAGCAGGTCGTAGACCAGGCGCTGGCGTTCGACCCGCGACTTGCCGGTAAAGGCCTCGGACACGATCCGCACCCGGAAGTGACTTTCGCCCTGCCCGTCATGGCCGGCATGGCCGGCATGGCGGTGGCTGTCGTCGATGATCTCCAGCTGCGCCGGGGCCAGCGCGTCCTCGATCTTGCGGCGCATCCGCTCGGCGATCTGCATCGGTCTCGACCTTTTCCGTTCCGGGCTGTCCCGACCGTGATAGCAGAGGCGGCGCCGGCCGGGGAGATCCTGCGGATTCCCCTAGGACCCTGCCTGCCCTCCTACCCGCCTATGCCGCAAGCGCCGATGCTGCGACACGGCGGCAGGTCTGATCCCCACCGCGTCGGCTTGTCAGGCGAATGAGCCCTGCCCATACTCGCACCATGGCCACTGCAAACCGCAGATATCACCGGACGTATGAGGAGCCGGCGCCGTCAGCGCGCCGCTGCGATCATCCGGGCTGCGCCGGCGCAGGGGAATTCCGCGCGCCGAAGTCGCGCCAGCATCTCAACGAGTACTACTGGTTCTGCCTCGACCATGTGCGGGAGTACAACCGCGGCTGGAACTACTACCAGGGCATGAGCGCCGACCAGATCGAGCGCGAGGCCCGCCGCGACACGGTGTGGGACCGGCCGACCTGGCCGATGGGCAGCTGGCGCGCCGAGCAGCGGCTGCGCGACCGGATCTACCGCAGCTTCGCCGAGGGCGCCGGCGACAACCCGTTCCGGGCCGGCGCCGAGGCGCAGGAGGAGGCTCAAGCGGGCCGCCCGCTGACCGAGCAGGAGAGCGCGATGAAGACGCTCGAACTCGCTCCCCCTTTCGACCTGAAAGCGCTCAAGGCGCGCTACAAGACGCTTGTCAAACTGCATCACCCGGACGCCAATGGCGGCAGCCGCGATGCCGAGGAGAAGTTCAAGACCATCAACCACGCCTACACCGTGTTGAAGGCTGGCTTCGCCTCGTAACCCGCCACCGCGTACTCCGTTACCTCTGGAATTTGGACTTCGACTGGATCATGAGCGCTGACACCTCCACCACGCTGCCCGACATCAAGGTTTCCGTCCGGCAGACCTTCGGCATCGACAGCGACCTGCAGGTGCCCGCCTTCTCCTCCGCCACGCCGCACGTGCCGGATGTCGACAGCGCCTACCGCTTCGACCGCGACACCACCATGGCCATCCTGGCCGGCTTCGCGCACAACCGCCGCGTCATGATCCAGGGCTATCACGGCACCGGCAAGTCGACCCATATCGAGCAGGTCGCGGCCCGGCTGAACTGGCCCTGCGTCCGCGTCAACCTGGACAGCCACATCAGCCGCATCGACCTGGTCGGCAAGGACGCCATCGTGCTGCGCGACGGCAAGCAGGTGACCGAGTTCCGCGAGGGCATCCTGCCCTGGGCGCTGCAGAACCCCTGCGCCATCGTGTTCGACGAATACGATGCCGGCCGGCCGGACGTGATGTTCGTGATCCAGCGCGTGCTGGAGGTCGAGGGCAAGCTGACCCTCCTGGACCAGAACCGGGTGATCAAGCCGCACCCGGCCTTCCGCATCTTCTCCACCGCCAACACCGTCGGCCTGGGCGACACCACCGGCCTGTATCACGGCACCCAGCAGATCAACCAGGGCCAGATGGACCGCTGGTCGATCGTGGCCACCCTGAACTACCTGCCGCATGACGCCGAGGTCGAGATCGTGCTGGCCAAGGTGCCGGATTTCGACAATGAGGATGGCCGCGCCAAGATCAACGCCATGGTCCGCCTGGCCGACCTGACCCGCGCCGGCTTCATCGGCGGCGACATCTCGACCGTGATGTCCCCCCGCACGGTGATCACCTGGGCCGAGAATGCGCGGATCTTCGGCGATGTCGGCTTCGCCTTCCGCCTGACCTTCCTGAACAAGTGCGACGAGGTCGAGCGCTCGACCGTGGCGGAGTACTACCAGCGCTGCTTCGGCACCGAACTGCCGGAAAGCGGCGTCCGCGCCCATCTGGCGTGAGGCCGGGTCGCGGGACTTTTCTTCCTGTCATGCCCGGACTTGATCCGGGCATCCAGAGGATGTCGAAACCCTCTGGATTGCTGGGTCAGGCCCGGCAATGACAGGCTAAAGCGGAAGCGGCGAAAGCCGCAGAGACGAAGCAGGCGATGCCCCAGGACGACAGCCCGATCGAGGTCTTCAAGCGCGCCACCACGGCGACGGTGCGCGCCATTGCCGAACGGCCCGACATCACCGTCGCCTATTCCAGCGAGCCGCCCGGCGTCGCCGGCACCCGCGCCCGGCTGCCGCAGCCCTCGCGCCTGCTGACCACCGCCGAGGTGGCCAAGGTGCGCGGCGCCGCCGACGCCGTGGCGCTGCGCCTGCGCCACCACAACGCCAAGGTCCACGCCGCCCGCATGCCGCAGGGCGACATCGCCCGCGCCGCCTTCGAGGCGCTTGAGCAGGCGCGCTGCGAGGCGATCGGCGCCACCCAGATGGCCGGCGTCGCCGGCAACCTGACCGCGGCGCTGGACGACCGCTACAAGCGCCAGGGCCTGGACCGCGTCACCGAGCGCGAGCAGGTGCCGCTGGCCGAGGCGGTGCGGCTGGCCGCCCGCGAGGCGATGACCGGCGAGAAGCCGCCGCCGAACGCCCGCCACGCCGCCGAACTGTGGAAGTCCTGGCTGGAAAGCCGCATCGGCCGGACGCTGCACCAGCTGGCCGAGGCGATGGAGGACCAGGACGCCTATGCCCGCCAGGCCAAGCACCTGCTGGCCGAGCTGGACGTCGAGATCGGTCAGGAGGACGAGAGCGAGGAGACCGAGGAGGGCGACGACGACGAGAAGTCGCAGGGCGAGCAGCCCGAGGAGGAAGGCCGCGAGGGCGAGCAGGTCAGCGCCAGCGCCGACGACAGCGACAGCGACCCCGAGAGCGGCGACGAGACCGACGCCGAGGGCGCCGAGCAGGAGGATTCCTCCGACGACAGCGACGAATTCGCCACCGAGGACACCGACGCGCCGGGCCAGCCCTGGCGCGACGACCAGACCGGCCCGTTCGACCCCACCGGCCTGAACTACAAGGCCTACACCACCCAGTTCGACGAGGTGGTGGTGGCCGAGGACCTGTGCGACGCCGACGAGCTGTCGCGCCTGCGCCTGATGCTGGACCAGCAGCTGCAGCACCTGCAGGGCGTGATCGCCAAGCTGGCCAACCGGCTGCAGCGCAAGCTGATGGCCAAGCAGACCCGGTCCTGGGACTTCGACCTCGAGGAAGGCATCCTGGACGCCGCCCGGCTGGCCCGGGTGGTGATCAACCCGCTGACGCCGCTGTCCTTCAAGATGGAGCAGGACACCGATTTCCGCGACACGGTGGTGACCCTGCTGATCGACAATTCCGGGTCGATGCGCGGGCGGCCGATCACCATCGCCGCGATCGCCGCCGACATCCTGGCGCGGACGCTGGAGCGCTGCGGCGTGAAGGTCGAGATCCTGGGCTTCACCACCCGCGCCTGGAAGGGCGGCATGGCGCGCGAGCGCTGGATCCAGCAGAGCAAGCCGCAGAATCCGGGCCGGCTGAACGACCTGCGCCACATCATCTACAAATCCGCTGACGCCCCCTGGCGCCGCGCCCGCAAGAATCTGGGCCTGATGCTGCGCGAGGGCGTGCTGAAGGAGAACATCGACGGCGAGGCGCTGCTGTGGGCGCACAACCGCATCGTCGGACGGTCGGAGCAGCGGCGCATCCTGATGGTGATCTCGGACGGCGCGCCGGTCGACGACTCCACCCTGTCGGTCAACCCCGGCAACTATCTCGAACGCCACCTGAAGCAGGTGATCGAGTACATCGAGCGCTGGTCGCCGGTGGAGCTGGTGGCGATCGGCATCGGCCATGACGTCACCCGCTACTACCGCCGTGCCGTCACCATCGTCGACGCCGAGCAGCTGGGCGGCACCATGATCGATAAGCTGGCCGAGCTGTTCGACGAGGCGCCGAAGAAGGCGGCCGCGGGCCTGCGCCGGGCGGGGTGAACCGGCGGGGCCGCGCCCCATCGCTGCGAACCGACGACACAGTCCGTTCCCTTCACTGACCGGACGCCCGTCCGCCAGGACCGGTTCCGCACCCCGCGGGCGATGCCGTTCGGCCGCAGCCGCCCGCCGATCGCCGCCGGATATCCACACCGATGCCACAATAGTGGTAATCATGGAGGGGTATATCGGCCTTCATATTTTCCTCCCGATTTGGAAAGATGTTCGCCGGGCATTCTCGGTTTTCGCCACGGCCAGCCGAGTACAGGACCAGAATCGACGGGGATCGCTGCAGTAGTCATTTTTTCCTTTTCTAGGAAATGCCGGAGCGTTTGCGATGTCTGCATGCCATGATCGACCAGGGCGCGACGAGCATGCGGCGATGCGTGCCGGTCCGATATTTGATCCCGCCCGGGCGGCGCAGGCAGAAGGATCGGTCGAATGACCGCGGGCGCGCAGGCGATCCTGCAGACCGTGCAGCGGATCTACGACGCGGCGCTGGAGCCCGATGGCTGGCCGCAATGCCTCGACGCAGTGCGCGACATCGTCGGCGGCAGCCATGCCATCTTCAGCACCTCGACGCCGCTCGGCGTCGACCTGTCGACCTGCAGCCGGATGGACGTGCAGCTTCACTCCAGCCGCTGCGACCGCATCCTGCACAGCGACTTCTGGGCCGAGCAGATGCGGCGGTTCCCGGCCGGCGTCGCCCGCACCCAATCCTCGATGCTGCCGGTGCGGGACTATGAGCGGACGGATTTCTACCAGGAGCTGATCCGGCCGATCGGCGGCGGGCTGGCCGCCGTCGCCGTGCCCTGGCGCCAATCCTCCGACTGGTCGGCGGTCCGCGTCTGCCGCCCGCTGCATGACCGGGATTTCGGCGAGGCCGAGCTGACCACGCTGCAGACCCTGGTGCCCCATCTGGCCAAGGCGGGCCGGCTGAGCCGCCGCCTGGCCACCACCGACCCGCGCGCGGCCGGCGCCCTGGCCGCGATCGACGCGCTGGGCATCGGGCTGATCCTGCTGGACCGGCAGGGCCGGCCGACCTACCGCAACGAACGGGCCGAAGCCATCATCGCCGCGCGCGACGGGCTGCTGGCCGACAGCTACGGCATCGCCACCGCGCTGCCGGCCCAGACCCGGGTGCTGCACCAGGCGATCGCCGCGGCCATGCTGATGGGCGGCGGCCCGGACGACATGGACGCCGCCTTGTCCAGCAGCGGCGACATGGCCCGGCGCATCCCGGTGTCGCGCCGCCCGCCGAACGGGCCGCTGGTGCTGACCGTGGTGCCGGCGCCCACCATCGGCCGCCGGATCGACCGCGAGGATGCCGGCGGCGTGGCCGTGCTGGTGTCCGACCCCGACCGGCGCCTGCGCATCGACACGGGCGGGCTGGTGACGACCTATGGCCTGACCCGGCGCGAGGCCGACCTGGCGGCGCTGATCGCCGACGGCTCCGGCCCGGCCGAGGCCGCCGCAACCCTCGGCATCTCGATCGGCACCGCCCGCCACTACCTCAAGCAGGTGTTCGAGAAGACCGAGACCCACCGGCAGGCCGATCTGGTCCGCCTGCTGCTGCACAGCTTCGTGGCCGCCGACATCGACGCCGTCACCGGGCGCTGAGCGGCCCTCCGCGACCCCGACCGGCGTCGGCTTGACCGGCCGGGCCGGATCGGGCCTGCTGCGGCCGATTTCGACTCAGGAGGCGCCGCCATGCCCGCCCCGATCCTGGAGACCGGCCCGGTCCTGGAGACAGACCGCCTGATCCTGCGCCCGACGCAGGCGGAGGATTTCGAGGGCTGGGCCGCGATGATGGCCGATGCCGAGGTCGCCCGCGCCCTCGGCGGCGTGCAGCCGCGCACCACGGCCTGGCGCGGCTTCATGATCATCGCCGGGGCCTGGGCAATCCAGGGCTTCGCCATGTTCTCGGTGATCGAGAAGGCGACCGGCCGCTGGATCGGCCGGCTCGGCCCGTGGCAGCCGGAAGGCTGGCCGGGCACCGAAATCGGCTGGGGCCTGTGCCGCGAGGCCTGGGGCAAGGGTTACGCCACCGAAGGCGCCGCCGCGTCGATCGACTGGGCCTTCGACCATCTCGGCTGGACCGAGGTGATCCACTGCATCGCGCCGGAGAACGAGCCGTCCAAGGCGGTGGCGCGGCGGCTGGGATCGGTGTTCCGCGGCCCCGGCCGGCTGCCGGCACCGCTGGACAGCCTCGACATCGAGATCTGGGGCCAGACCCGCGAGGAATGGCGCGCCCGCGCCGGGGGCCGGCGGTGACGGTCGCGATCCGCGCCGGCCGGCTGGACGACAATCCCGAACTGCTCGACATCTGGCTGCGCGCCGTGCGGGCCACCCACCACTTCCTGACCGAGGACGACATCCAAGTCTTCGTGCCGCTGCTGCGCGACCACTATCTCGCGATGGCCGAGCTGTGGGTCGCGGCCGGGGCGGGCGATGCGCCGGTCGGCTTCATGGGCCTGGCCGAGGCGAAGGTGGAGATGCTGTTCGTCGACCCGGACCGGCACGGCCTGGGCACCGGCCGGGCGCTGCTGGCGCATGCGGCAGCGCTGAAGGGCGCCCTGACCCTCGACGTCAACGAGCAGAACCCCGGCGCCGTCGCCTTCTACCGCAGATGCGGCTTCCGCGAGACCGGGCGGTCCCCGGTCGACGGCATGGGCATGGCCTTCCCGCTGATCCACATGGCCGCGGAGGCCTGACCGGACGACCGGTCAGCCCAGCAGCGCCGCAAGCTTGTCGAGACAGTCCTCTCAGCCGGCGATCTTGAGAATGCCGCGAAGATCCGCTACCGCCACAGCGGGACCATGGGGATGCGGGATGATCGGGGTCTTCGATTCGGGCACGGGCGGGCTGACGGTGCTGCAGGCCCTGGCGCACGACCTGCCCGGCCAGCGCTTCGTCTATCTCGGCGACCACCGCCACGCCCCCTACGGCAACCGCGAGCCGGAGGAGATCTACCAGCTGACCGTGGCGGCGGTGGAGCGCCTGTTCGGCCTGGGCTGCCGGCTGGTGGTGGTGGCCTGCAACACCGCCGCCGCCAACGGGCTGCGCCGGCTGCAGCAGACCTGGCTGCCGTCGCATCACCCCGACCGCCGGGTGATCGGGGTGCTGGTGCCGATGGTCGAGGCCATCACCGGCGTGCCCTGGATGGCCGACATCCGCACCGGCCGGCACCGCGGCGAGCCGCGCACCGTCGCCATCTTCGCCACCCGCCACACCGTGCGCAGCGGCGCCTTCGTCGAGGAGATCGGCAAGCGGGCGCCGGAGGTGACGGTGGTGCAGCAGGCCTGCCCGGTGCTGGTGACGCTGATCGAGCAGGCGGCGCCGGAGGCGGTGCTGCGCCGCGCCGTGCGCCGCTACGCGGCCTTGCTGATGCGGCAGCTCGGGGGCGTGCCGCCGGATGCGGTGATCCTGGGCTGCACCCATTACCCGCTGATCTCAGGGCTGTTCGCCGAGGCGCTGCCACCCGGGGTGGAGATGCTGTCCCAGCCCGACATCACCGCCCGCAGCCTGGCCGCCTATCTTGAACGCCACCCCGAATTCGACACCGCCGACGGGACGGACGCGCCCCCGCCCCGCTTCTTCACCACCGGCGACGCCGGGAAAGTCTCCGCCCTCGCCACCCGCTTCTACGGCCGCCCGGCCGTGTTCGAGCCGATCGGGGCGGCCTGAGGCCCCGCGAGTCTGAGCCCAATTCTCCGGTCGCGTCTCGGCACGCCCCTTCACTTGTCATGCCACGGCTTGACCGTGGCATCCAGGGGCGGCCAGAGCGGCTCGTCGTGGCCCCTGGATTGCCCGGTCAAGCCGGGCAATGACAGTAAAGGATAGATCTCGACCGTCAGACGCAGGTCGAGTTCGCAAGCACGAACCCAACCTACGCCCTACCGGGAATAGGCCAGGCGCAACCCGGGCTCGGGCCAATCCATCGCCACCAGCCGCCCGGTGCCCGACAGGGTGATGTAGGCGGTCTTCAGATCCGGCCCGCCGAAGCAGATGTTGGTCGCAACCGGGTCGGGAAGCATGACCTGCCGCAGGACGGTGCCGTCCGGAGAGATCACGGTGATGCAGCCGGTGATCAGCGTCGCGACACAGATGTTGCCATGGGCATCGACGGCCATGCTGTCGAAGCGCTGGTATCCGGGTAGGCCGCAGACCAGCCGGCCGCCATGCGGCGATGGGAACGGGTGCCGTCGCGGCCGCCCCGGCGCCTCGAGGTCGAAGGCCCAGAGCCGTCCGGTGTCGGTTTCCGCGACATAGACCGTGGAGTCGTCCGGCGACAGGCCGACGCCGTTCGGCATCTCCATGGGATAGGCGACCTCGACGATCTCAGAGCCGTCGGCGCGGGCGTAGTACAGCCCGCCATAGTCGCGGTCGCGCTCCCGGTGCTTGCCGTAATCGGTGAAGTAGAAGCCGCCCGACCGGTCGAAGACGATGTCGTTCGGACCGCACAGCCGGTTCTCGCCGCAGCGGTCGTAGAGGGTCCGGACCTCGCCCGTGGCGAGATCGAGGCGTTCGATCCGCCCGCCGCTGTACTGCGGGTGGACGCCGCGGCGCATCCGGTTGTAACCGCCGTCCATGTGGAACAGGAAGCCGCCGTTGTTGCAGACATAGAGGGCGCCGTCCGGGCCGACCGCCAGGCCGTTCGGCCCGCCGCCGAGCGTCGCCACCACCTCGACCGTTCCGTCGGGCCGGACGCGGCTGACGGTTTCCCGTTGGATCTCGACGACCAGGACGGAGCCATCGGCCTCGGCCACGGGCCCTTCCGGGAACAGCAGCCCGCTGGCGACGGTACGGATATCCGGCATTGTCCCCTCCTAACCTACCCCAGCTTCGGCACCGCCCGGCCGAAGCCGTTGCGGCCGGCCCAGGTCTCGATCGCGCGGGCGGCGGCCAGAACGGCGCGGTCGCCGCGGCGGCGGCCGATGATCTGCAGGCCGAAGGGCAGCCCCGCTGCGTCGCGGCCGAAGGGCAGCGCCACCGAGGGCAGCCCCGCCAGGGTCGGGCCATAGGCCAGCGCCAGCCAGTGGAAGTAGCTGGACAGTTCGGCACCATCGATCGTCGCCGGGTACCAGTCCTTCCACGGGAAGGGCGGGTGGCCGGCCACCGGGCAGATCACCACGTCGACACCGGCCAGGAAGGCATCGAAGTCGCGCAGCACCCGGGTCTGCACCGTCAGCGCCGAGGCGACATCGGCAAGGCCCAGCTTCAGGCCGGCCGCGACATTGGCGCTGACATTCGGCCCCACCTTGTCGGGCGTGGCCTCGACCTTCTCGCGATGGCCGGCCACGAAGCCGACGGCGCGCAGCGTGGCGAAGGCCTGGTCGACCCCGCGCATGTCGACCGCGAAGTCGGCGCGGCGGCCGAAGGCGGGCTCCAGCGCTTGGGCGGCCGCGCGGAAGGTGGTGCGGACGCGGCTGTCGACCGGGGCGAAGCCGAGATCCTCGGTGAAGGCCGCGGACAGGCCCGACAGCTCCGGCGCCTCGAGCGAGCGGAACGGCGCGCCATCGACGCCGAGCGACAGCGGGTCGCGCGGGTCGTCGCCGACCATCACCGACAGCATCAGCGCCGCATCGGCCACGGTGCGCGCCATCGGCCCGTCGACCGACAGCGGCGACCAGCCATGGCCGCGGGTCTCGGTCGGGATCAGCCCCGGCGTCGGGCGGAAGCCGACGATGCCGCAGTAGGAGGCCGGGGTGCGCAGGCTGCCGGCGAGGTCGGAGCCGGTGGCCAGCGGGACCATGCCGCAGGCCAGCGCCACCGCCGAGCCGCCGGACGAGCCGGCGCAGGTCAGCTCATGGTCGAAGGGATTGCGGGTCGGGCCGAACACCTCGTTGCGGGTGTTGGCGCCGGCGCCGAATTCCGGGGTGTTGGTCTTGGCCAGCACGATGGCGCCGGCCTGGCGCAGCACCGCCACCACCAGCTCGTCGGCGGCCGGCACGTTGTCGGCGAACAGCGGCGAGCCATAGGCGGTCAGCAGCCCCTCGGTCTCGCTGAGGTCCTTCACCCCGATCGGCAGACCGTGCAGGGGGCCGAGGGCGTCGCCGCGCCGCACCGCCGCCTCGGCTCGCTGAGCCTCCGCCCGGGCGCGGTCATAGGCGGTGGCGGTGATGGCGTTGACCGCCGGGTCCGCCGACTCGATCCGGGCGATGCAGCTCTCCACCAGCTCCACCGGCGAGATCTCGCCCGCCCCGATCAGGCGCCGCAGCTCCACCGCCTCGCGATCGCACAGCTCCGCCATGTCAGCCTCTCCGGTTCATGTCGGGCAAATGTGCGAGGCCGGTCGCGGGGGCGTCAACCGCGATCCGTGGCCACCAGATCCCCATATTCCGGGTGGCGCCGGATCACCGCGGTGATGAAGGGGCAGAGAGGCCGCACCTTCAGCCCGGCGGCGCGGACCCGGTCGAGCGTGGCGAGCACCAAGGCAGTGCCGATTCCGCGGCCGGACAGCGCCTGCGGCACCTCGGTGTGGGTCAGCGCCAGCACATCGCCCAGGCGGCGGTATTCGACCACCGCCACGGCGCCGTCGACCGCCATCTCGTAGCGGCTCAGCGCCGGATTGTCGGCCACCTCGGCCATGTCCCTGCCTCCATCGGATTGCGGCCGGCAGTCTACGCGCGGCCCGCCATCGAAGGCGAGGTTGACTCCACCGCAGATCGGAACAAATTAGCAACATGACCGAGACCCTGACCACCCTGGCGAAGCTCGACATCCTGGCCGATGCGGCGAAATACGACGCGTCCTGCGCCTCCTCCGGCGCCACCAAGCGCGATTCGCGGGACGGCAAGGGCCTCGGCTCCACCACCGGCGCCGGCATCTGCCACTCCTACACGCCGGACGGGCGCTGCGTGTCGCTGCTGAAGATCCTGCTGACCAATTTCTGCCAGTACGACTGCGCCTATTGCATCAACCGCCGGTCCAGCAACGTGCGGCGGGCCCGCTTCACCATCGCCGAGGTCGTCGACCTGACCATCCAGTTCTACAAGCGCAACTACATCGAGGGGCTGTTCCTGTCGTCCGGCATCATCCGGTCGGCCGATTACACCATGGAGCAGCTGGTCGAGGTGGCGCGCCGGCTCCGGCATGACCATGGCTTCCGCGGCTACATCCACCTGAAGACGATCCCAGAGGCGAGCCCCGAGCTCTTGGAAGCCGCCGGCCGCCACGCCGACCGGCTGTCGATCAACATCGAGCTGCCGACCGAGGACGGGCTGACCCGGCTGGCGCCGGAGAAGCGCAGCCGGACCATCCGCGGCGCCATGGGCCGGCTGCGGCTGGGGATCGACGAATCCGAGGCCGAGCCGAAGGCGCCGCGCTTTTCCCCGGCCGGGCAGAGCACCCAGCTGATCGTCGGGGCCGACGGCGCCGACGATTCCACCATCCTCGGCACCGTCGCCGGCCTCTATGCCGGCTACCGGCTGAAGCGGGTCTACTACTCCGCCTTCAGCCCGATCCCGGAGGCGAGCAGCGCCCTGCCGCCCCAGGCCCCGCCCCTGCAGCGCGAGCACCGGCTGTACCAGGCGGACTGGCTGATGCGGTTCTACGGCTTCGACGCCGGCGAGATCCTGGCCGGCGTGCCCGGCGGGATGCTGGACCTCGCCATCGATCCGAAGCTGGCCTGGGCACTGCGGCACCGCGACCGCTTCCCGGTCGACGTCAACCGGGCCGAGCGCGGCCTGATGCTGCGCATCCCCGGGCTGGGCGCGCGGACGGTCGAGCGGATCGTGGAGACGCGCCGGCACCACAGCCTACGGCTGGCGGATTTGGCCCGCCTGACCGGCGCGCTGAAGCGGGCCCTTCCCTTCATCATCGCCGCCGACCACCGGCCGACCTGGCTGCTGGACCGGGCCGACCTGCGCGCCCGGCTGGCCCCGCCCACGCAATTGTCGCTGTTCGCCTGATGCGCGCGGTCGTCATTCGCGAGCCCGACGATCTCGATGGCTTCCGGCAAGCGGCGCGCGGGCTGATCGCGGCGCAGGTGCCGCCGGGCGCGGTGTCCTGGCACGAAGGCGGGGATCCGCCGCTGCTCGGCGAGATCCCGCCGGCCGCGGCCGAGGCCCCGCCCCTCGCCGTGCCGGCGCGGTTCCAGGATCTGGCCGGGGCCGCGATCTGCCATCGCGATCCCGAGCGGTTCGCCCTGCTGTATGCGGCGCTGTGGCGGCTGGCCCATGGCGAGCGGAGCCTGCTGCGGATCGCCTCGGATCCCCTGACCGGCCGGCTGGAGCGGATGGCCCAGGCGGTGCGCCGCGACGCGCACAAGATGACGGCCTTCCTGCGCTTCCGCCGGGTCGAGGCCGAAGGTGACGGGGCAGGCGAGCACTTCATCGCCTGGTTCGAGCCGGAGCACCACATCCTGCGCCGCGTGGCCCCGTTCTTCACCGGCCGGTTCGCGGCGATGCGCTGGTCGATCCTGACGCCCGAGGGGTCGCTGCATTGGGACGGGGATAAGATCGCCTTCGGCCCCGGCATGCGGCGCGACCAGGCGCCGGAGGGCGATGTACAGGAGGACGCCTGGCGGCGCTACTACCGCGCCACCTTCAACCCGGCCCGCGCCAACCCGGTGGCGATGCGGGCGGAGATGCCGAAGAAATACTGGCGGAACCTGCCGGAGGCCGGGCTGATCCCGGGCCTGCTCGGCGATGCCCGGGCGCGCACCCGCGCCATGATCGACGCATCGCCCGAACCGCCGCGCAAGCCGATCCCGGCGCCCGACCTGCATCGCCCGGGCCCTGCCGGCACGCTGGCCGGCCTGGCGTCGGAGATCGCCGCCTGCCGGCGCTGCCCGCTGCACGGCCCCGCCACCCAGCCGGTGTTCGGCGAAGGCCCGGCGGACGCGGCGGTCGCCTTCGTCGGCGAGCAGCCGGGCGACCAGGAGGATCTGGCGGGCCGTGCCTTCATCGGCCCGGCCGGGCAGGTCTTCGACCGCGCCCTGGCCGATGCCGGCATCGACCGCGGCCGGGTCTACATCACCAACGCGGTGAAGCATTTCAAGTACCAGCTGCGCGGCAAGCGGCGCATCCACCAGCGGCCGAACAGCGGCGAGGTCGAGGCCTGCCGCTGGTGGGTCGACCGCGAGCTGGCCCTGATCCGGCCGCGGCTGGTGGTGGCGCTGGGCGCGACCGCGGCCCGATCCCTGTCGGGCCACGCGGCCCCGCTGGCCGAAATCCGCGGCGTGCCGGTCCGCTTCCGTGGCGACCTGCCGGGGCTGGTCACCGTCCATCCGTCCCACCTGCTGCGGCTGCCGGACCGGCAGGCGCAGCAGGCGGCCTATGAGCGGTTCGTCGAAGATCTCCGGCACGCCGCCCTGCTGGTGCCGGAGATCGGTGTCGCCCGGATCTGATCGTCAGCGGGCGCAGTCCGCGGCGGGGACCAGCGCCGGCCCGCGGCGGTCGAGCCGCAGGCTGAACGCCGCCACCGCCAGCCCGGCCAGGGGCACCAGGGCGGCGACCCAGGGCACGGCGCCGAGGCCCGGCCCCTGGTCGATCACCACGCCGCCGAGCCAGGCGCCCAGCGCGTTGCCCAGGTTGAAGGCGGCGATGTTGAAGCTGGAGGCCAGGCTCTGGCCCGCGCCTTGCGCCTTCTCCATCACCCACATTTGCAGCGGCGCGACGGTGGCGAAGCCGGCGGCCCCGAGCAGGCCGACGAAGACGATGGCCAGGACCTGGCTGTGGATGGCGAAGGTCATCAGCCCCAGCACCACGGCCAGCACCACCATGCTGCCCAGCACCGTCGGCACCAGCCAGCGGTCGGCGAACCTGCCGCCAGCCAGGTTGCCGACCACCAGCCCGCCGCCGAACACCAGCAGGATCGGGGACACCGCACCTTCCGAGAAGCCGGTGATCCGGGTCAGGATCGGCGCGATATAGGTGAAGACGGCGAACACGGCGGCGAAGCCGAGGACGGTGGTCAGCAGGCCCAGCAGCACCGGCCGGCGGGCCAGCACCCGCAGGTCCTGGCGCCAGTCGCTGGCCTCCGGCGCCGCCTTGTCCTTCGGCACGGCGACGGCGATCACGGCCAGGGCGGCGATGCCGACGGCGGTCACGGCCCAGAAGGTGGCGCGCCAGCCGAAGCCCTGGCCCAGCCAGGTGCCGAACGGCACGCCCAGGATGTTGGCCACGGTCAGGCCGGTGAACATGATGGCGATGGCCGAGGCCCGCTTGTCCGCCGGCACCAGGCCGGTGGCGACCACCGAGCCGACGCCGAAGAAGGTGCCATGGGCGAAGGCGGTCAGGATGCGCGCCGCCATCAGGGTGTTGTAGTCCGGCGCCACCGCGCAGGCGAGGTTGCCGATGGTGAAGATCACCATCAGGCCCAGCAGTACGGTCTTGCGCGACATCCGCCCGGTCAGGGTGGTCAGGATCGGCGCGCCGGCGACGACGCCGAGCGCGTAGCCGCTGATCAGCAGGCCGGCGGTGGAGATCGAGACGCCGAGATCGGCGCCGACCTGGGGCAGCAGGCCCATGATGACGAATTCGGTGATGCCGATGCCGAAAGCACCGACGGCAAGGGCGTAGAGGGCGAGGGGCATGATGGCCGACCTTCCGATGAACCAACCTTCCGTGAAACGGTCACCGCAAGATGGGCACCCCGGCCGTTTGCGATTATCCTTCGCCGCGGCCGATCATCTGTGAAACGGATTCCAAAGCCGATGGATGTGAACCGATCCGGCGAGATGGAGGTGTTCGTGCGGGTGGTGGAGGATGGCAGCTTCTCCGCCGCCGCCCGCCGCCTGGGCCTGACCCCGTCCGCCGTCGCCAAGCTGATCGGGCGGCTGGAGGACCGGCTGGGGGTGCGCCTGCTGGCCCGGTCGACCCGCAGCCTGATGCCGACGCCGGAGGGCAGCCTGTTCTACGAGCAGGCCAGCCGGATCCTGGCCGACATCGCCGAGGCCGAGGCCGGCGCCGGCGGCTCGGCGGCGCCGCGCGGGCGGCTGCGGGTCAGCGCCTCGATCCCGTTCGGCACCCATTGCCTGATGCCGCTGATGCCGGAGTTCCGGGCCCTGTACCCGGCGGTGACGCTGGACATCAGCCTGACCGACGAGGTGGTCGACATCCTGGCCGAGCGCACCGATGTCGCCATCCGCCACGGCCCGCTGCGCGACAGCGGCCTTTTGGCCCGCAAGCTGGGCGACAGCCGGCGGGTGCTGATCGCGGCGCCGTCCTACATCGAACGCCGCGGCCGGCCCGAGACGCCGGCGGACCTGGCCGGGCACGACTGCCTGACCTTCAACTACCGCCGCAGCTTCACCGACTGGGTGCTGGCCGGGCCGGACGGGCCGCGGCCGATGCAGGTGTCGGGGTCGCTGGTGGTCAACAACGGCGAGACCCTGCGCCAGGCGGTGCTGTCCGGCATGGGGATCGGCCGCACCGCGATGTACCATATCGGGCACGACCTCGCCGCCGGCCGGCTGGTCCAGCTGCTGCCCGAATTCGACCCGAAGGAGATGGAGGAGATCCATGCCGTCTTCCTCGGCCGCGGCACCATGCCGGCCCGGGTGCGCGCCTTCGTCGACTTCCTGGCCGATCGGGTGCGGATCGCGTAGCCACCATCGACGGCCGCGCCAGACTTGCTAAGATGGGGACATGCTCGACCACAGCCGCACCCCGCATCCCGAACACCAGTATCTCGACCTGCTGGAGCGCGCCTGGCGCGAGGGCGCGCCGCGGCGCGACCGCACCGGCGTCGGCACCCGTGCCCTGTTCGGCCAGACCCTGCGAATCGACCTGTCCGACGGCACCGTGCCGCTGCTGACCACCAAGCGGGTGTCGTGGAAGACCATCGTCCGCGAGCTGCTGTGGTTCCTGGACGGCGGCACCAACATCCGCCCGCTGCTGCAGGACGGCGTGACGATCTGGACCGACTGGCCGCTGGCGAAGTACCGCCGCGAGACCGGCGAGGACATCTCGCAGAAGGCGTTCGAGGCCCGCATCGTCGAGGACGAGGCCTTCGCCCAGCGCTGGGGCGACCTGGGCCCGGTCTATGGCGCGCAATGGCGGCACTGGCCGCGCTACGAGCCGGCGGGCGAGGCCGACGGCGAGACGCTGTACCGCCGCGACCCCGAGGGCATCGACCAGATCACGGCGCTGGTGCGCGACATCCGCACCCACCCGTCGTCGCGGCGGCTGATCTTCACCGGCTGGAACGTCGCCGAGCTCGGCGGCATGGCCCTGCCGCCCTGCCACACCACCTACCAGTACTTCGTCGCCGACGGCCGGCTGTCGGGGCTGCTGCACCAGCGCAGCTGCGATGTCGGGCTGGGCGTGCCCTACAATCTGGTGACCGCGTCGCTGCTGATCCGCATGCTGGCCCAGCAATGCGACCTGGAGCCGGGCGAGTTCGTCTGGTTCGGCGGCGACACCCATGTCTACGAGAACCACGGCGACCTGGTGGCCGAGCAGCTGAGCCGCGAGCCGCGGCCGTGGCCGGTGCTGCGCTTCGCGCGGCGGCCGGAATCGATCCTCGACTACCGGTTCGATGATTTCATCATCGAGGGCTACGATCCCCACCCCTCCATCGCCGCGCCGATCGCGGTGTGACACGCCTGCCGCAGGGAAGCCGATGACCGTTCCAATCGTGCTGGTGGCGGCGATGGCGCGCAGCCGCGTCATCGGTGCCGACAACGGGCTGCCCTGGCGCATGCGGTCGGACATGCAGCACTTCAAGGCGGCCACCATGGGCAAGCCGCTGGTGATGGGGCGCAAGACCTGGCAGTCGATCGGCCGCCCGCTGCCGGGGCGCCGGACCATCGTGGTGACGCGCGACCCCGCCTTCGCGGCCGAGGGCGTCGACGTCGCCGGCAGCCTGGAAGCCGGGCTTGAGCGCGGCCAGGCGCTGGCGCGGGAGATGGGCGCGGATGCGGTGATCGTCGCCGGCGGCGCCGCGATCTACGCCCAGGCGCTGCCGCTGGCCGACCGGCTGATCCTGACCGAGCTGGCGCTGGACGCCGCCGGCGACGCGGTGTTCCCGGCCCTGCCGCCGCAGGATTGGCGGGAGGTCAGCCGCGTCGCCCACCCGCGCGGCGAGGCCGACGACGACGCCTTCGAGGTGGTGACCTGGGAGCGGCGCCGGCCGGGCGGTTAGGGTGCAGGCCGCGACGGAAGAGACGCGATGAGCCTTGTCGATCTCGGCCTGCCGCCGCTCAACGCCCTCGTGGTGTTCGAGGCGGCGGCGCGGCTGGCCAATTTCTCCCGCGCCGGCGCCGAGCTGGGCCTGACCCAGAGCGCGGTCAGCCGCCAGATGCTGAAGCTCGAGGGCTTCATCGGCGCCAAGCTGTTCCAGCGCACCCCGGCCGGCGTCACCCTGACCCCGGTGGGCGAGGCCTATGTCGCCGAGATCCGGCGCATCCTCGGCGACCTCGCCGCCGTCACCCATGGCGCCCGCGGCTCGGCCGGGCCGCGCCAGGTGACGCTGGCCTGCTCGCACGGCATCGCCGATCTGTGGCTGATGCCGCGGCTGCAGGCGCTGGACGCCGCCCTGCCGGGGATCGAGCTGCGCCTGCGGGTCACCGACGACGTCGCCCGTCTCCGCCTCGACGAGTTCGACCTCGCCATCTTCTACCGGCGCGAGCGGCCGACCGGGGTGGCGCTGCATGTGCTGGGCACCGAGGAGATCGTGCCGGTCACGGCGCCCGGCCGGCCTGCCCTGGCCGACGACCCGGCGCCGACCCTGCTGGCGATCGAGGATTCGCTGCGCGAATGGCTCGACTGGACCCATTGGTTCGGCGCCGTGGCCATGCCGCAGCCGCCGGCGGCGCGGGTCTGGCGCCTCGGCTCCTACGCCCTGTCGGTGCAGGCGGCGTCCCAGGGGCTGGGCACCGCGCTGGGCTGGACCTGGCTGCTGCGCGACCGCCTGGCCGCCGGCACGCTGGTGCCCGCGCATGACTTCCACCTACGCTCGGAAGGGTCGTTCTACCTGATGCGGCCGCTGGACCGGCATGTCCGCCGCGTGGTGCGGCAGACCATGGATTGGCTGGTCGCCAGCAACGCCGGCTGACCGGACGCCGGGCCGGGACCGGCTCATAGGGATATGACGAAAAATCATGTCCGACTTATTGGAGCCATCCCCTAGGGTCCAGTCGTTCAAGGCCGCGCGGGACCACAACAGCGCGGCCGGAATCGGATGAAGCCTCCGCAAACAGGGCCACTCTGCAAACAGGGATCGTCATGACCAACAGCCATTTCCCCCGTCTCGGGACGACGCGCCGCAACCTGCTGCTGGGAGCGGCGGGGCTGGGGCTCGCCGCCGCGGGCGGCTTCGGCGGGCAGGCCTTCGCCCAGGACACGCCGCGCAAGGGCGGCGTGCTGAAGCTGGGCATGGGCGGCGGCAGCACCACCGACAACCTCGACCCCCGGGTGATGACCGACTGGGTGCCGCTGAACCAGGCCTTCATGCTGATGAACGGGCTGGTCGAGATCGACCGCAACAACCAGGCGGTGCCGGAGCTGCTGGAGAGCTGGGAGGCCAAGCCCGGCGCGGCGGACTGGGTGTTCACCCTGCGGAAGGGCGTCACCTTCCACAACGGCAAGGCGCTGACGGTCGAGGACGTGATCTATTCGATCAACCTGCACCGCGGCGAAAGCACCTCCGCCGCCCGCGCCATCGCGGAGCAGATCAAGGACGTGCGCAAGCTGTCGGACAGCCAGATCGCGATCGAGCTGACCGGCGGCAATGCCGACCTGCCCTACCTGCTGTCCGACTATCATTTCCTGGTGGTGCCCGAGGGCTTCACCGACTGGTCCAAGCCGATCGGCACCGGCCCCTTCGTCTATGAGAGCTACGAGCCCGGGGTGCGCTCGCGCTTCACCCGCAACGAGGGCTACTGGAAGGCCGGCTGCGCCAATGTCGACGCGGTCGAGGTGATCGTCATCAACGACGTCGCCGCCCGCACCAACGCGATGATGTCGGGCCAGGTCCACGCCATCAACCGGCTGGACTTCAAGACGGTCGACCTGCTGAAGCGCAACCCGAAGCTGCAGATCGTCCAGTCGGCCGGCGGCCAGCATTTCACCTTCCTGATGGACTGCACCAAGGCGCCGTTCTCGGACGTCAATGTCCGGCTGGCGATCAAGCACGCGATCGACCGCGACCAGCTGCTGAAGGTGGCGCTGCGCGGCGCCGGCCAGATCGGCAACGACCACCCGATCCCGCGCACCGACCGTTTCTTCAACACCGAGCTGCCGCAGCGCCCCTACGACCCGGACAAGGCCAAATACTACCTGCAGCAGGCCGGCATGACCGACCTGAAGGTCGAGCTGTCGACCTCCGACGCCGCCTTCGGGGGCGCGGTCGACGCCGCGGCGATCTTCCGCACCGCCGCGGCCAAGGCCGGCATCGACGTCGCCATCAAGCGCGAGGCCGCCGACGGCTATTGGGACAAGGTGTGGCTGCAGGCGCCGTTTAGCATGGGCTATTGGGGCGGCCGCCCGACCGCCGACCAGATGCTGTCGATCGCCTATGCCTCCGACGCCAAGTGGAACGACACCCATTGGAAGAGCGAGCAGTTCGACAAGCTGCTGGTCGAGGCCCGCGGCCTGCTGGATGACGCCAAGCGGAAGGAGATCTACTGGACGCTGCAGGAGATGATCTCGAACCAGGGCGGCGCCATGATCCCGATGTTCGGTGACTATCTCGACGCGGCGTCGACCCAGGTGCAGGGCGTCACCCCGCATCCGATGTTCAACTTCATGGGCGGCCGGCTGGCGGAGCGCGTCTGGCTGGCGGCCTGATGACAGTCCTGATCCTGAAGAGGATCGCGCTCGGCGTCTTCACCCTCTGGCTGGTCTCGCTGCTGGTCTTCGCCGGCACCCAGCTGCTGCCCGGCGACGTCGCCTCGGCCATCCTCGGCCAGTCGGCGACGCCGGAGGCGGTGGCGGCGCTGCGCCGCGACCTGGGGCTCGAGGTGCCGGCGCTGGTCCGCTACGGCCACTGGCTGTGGGGCTTCGTGCAGGGCGATCTCGGCCAGTCCCTGGCCAACCGGCAGCCGGTGGCGGAGCTGCTGTGGCCGCGCTTCTGGAACACCATGTTCCTGGCCGCCTATGCCGCCATCATCGGCGTGCCGCTGGCGGTGACCTTGGGCATCCTGACCGCGGTGCGCCGCGGCGGGGTGTTCGACCGGCTGGTGAACGTGGCGGCGCTGGGCACCGTCTCGCTGCCGGAATACTTCCTGGGCCTGGTGCTGATCCTGGTGCTGGCGGTGCAATACCCGGTTTTCCCCAGCCTGGCCGACGTCTATGCCGGCATGAGCTTCGGCGAGCGGGTGGACGCCACCACCCTGCCGATGCTGACGCTGCTGCTGGTCACCGTCGCCCAGATCATGCGCATGACCCGGACGGCGGTGCTGGCGGTGATGGATTCCGCCTATGTCGAGACCGCCTACCTGAAGGGCCTGCGCACCGGCCGGGTGGTGATGCGCCACGCCCTGCCGAACGCGGCGGCGCCGATCGTCAACGTCGTCGCCTTCAACATCGCCTATCTCATCACCGGCGTGGTGCTGGTCGAGGCGGTGTTCAACTACAACGGCCTGGGCCGCTTCATGGTCGATGCGGTGTCGAAGCGCGACCTGCCGATGGTGCAGGCCTGCGCCATGGTGTTCGGTGCGGCCTATGTGCTGCTGAACATGACCGCCGACATCGCCGCCATCGCACTCAACCCGCGCCTGCGGCATCCGCGCTGATGGCCGCCATGAAGCGCATCCCCCTCACCGCCTGGATTGGCCTCGCCATCATCGCCGTGAACCTCGCCGCCCTGGTGTTCGGGCCGCTCTTGGCCCCCTATGGCGAGGAGGACATCCTGGGCGGCCCGTTCGACCCGGCCACCGCGCTGAACTGGCTGGGCATGGACCAGAACGGCCGCGACATGCTCTCGCGCATCCTGTACGGCGCGCAGATGTCGATCGGCGTGTCGCTGGCGGCGTCGCTGATCTCCTTCTCGATCGGCCTGCCGCTGGGCTTCTTCGCGGCGCTGCGCGGCGGCTGGGTCGACACCGTGCTGTCGCGGCTGGTCGACACCATCATGTGCGTGCCGGTGCTGATCTCGGCCCTGGTGGTGCTGCAGGCGCTCGGCTCGTCCCTGCCGGTGCTGATCCTGACCATCGCCATCCTGGATTCGACCCGGGTCTTCCGCCTGGCCCGCATCCTGGGGCAGGGTATCAATGTGATGGAATATGCCGAGGCGGCGCGGCTGCGCGGCGAAGGCAGCTGGTGGCTGATCCGCAAGGAGATCCTGCCGAACGCGGCGGCGCCGCTGATCGCCGAATTCGGCATGCGCTTCTGCTTCACCTTCCTGTTCGTCGCCGGCCTGTCCTTCCTGGGCCTCGGCATCCAGCCGCCCTATGCCGATTGGGGCGGCATGGTGAAGGACAACCAGCAGGGCATCCTCTACGGCCTCTACGCGCCGCTGTACCCGGCGGCGGCGATCGCGCTGCTGACCATCGGCGTCAACCTGGTGGTCGACTGGCTGCTGGCCGGCCGCAGCCGGCCGCAGGGAGAGGCGCGATGACCGACATCCTCACCATCCGCGGCCTGCGGGTCGAGGCGCCGAACGGCGCCGTCCTGGTCGATGGCATCGACCTTGACCTGAAGCAGGGCGAAGTGCTGGGGCTGATCGGCGAATCCGGCGCCGGCAAGTCGACCATCGGCCTGGCCGCGATGGGCTGGGGCCGCGGCGGCTGCCGCATCGCCGGCGGCACCGTCGCGATCGGCGGCAAGGCGCTGACCGGAGAGGGTGCGGCCGGCCGGGCCAAGGTGCGCGGCGCCCGCATCGCCTATGTCGCGCAGAGCGCCGCGGCCGCCTTCAACCCGGCGCTGACCATCGGCCGCCAGGTGCTGGAAGGGCCGCGCCACCACCGCTCGATGGGCCGGGCCGAGGCCCGCGCCTGGATGCTGGAGCTGTTCCGGGCGCTGGACCTGCCCGACCCCGAGCATTTCGGCGACCGCTATCCGCACCAGGTCTCGGGCGGGCAGCTGCAGCGCGCCATGGTGGCGATGGCGATGTCCTGCCGCCCCGACATCCTGGTGCTGGACGAACCGACCACGGCGCTCGACGTCACCACCCAGATCGAGGTGCTGGCCCTGCTGCGCCGGCTGATCCAGCGCTACGACACCGCCGCGCTCTACATCA
This sequence comes from Inquilinus ginsengisoli, assembly GCF_031453975.1. Taxonomy (NCBI): domain Bacteria; kingdom Pseudomonadati; phylum Pseudomonadota; class Alphaproteobacteria; order Rhodospirillales; family Rhodospirillaceae; genus Inquilinus; species Inquilinus ginsengisoli. The sequence continues at coordinate 17,721 of NZ_JAVDPW010000015.1, read as the reverse complement.
GCCACGACCTCGCGGTGGTGGCGCAGATCGCCGACCGGATCCAGGTGCTGCGCCACGGTAAGGCGGTGGAACTCGGGAGCACCGCCGCGGTGCTGGAGGCGCCGCGCGAGGACTACACCCGCCGGCTGGTCGGTGAACGGCAGGCCAGCCTATCGGGAGCACCGCGCCGGCACGAGGGCGGCGAGGTGCTGCTGACCGTCGACGGCATATCGGCCGCCTATCACCACGTGCCGGTGCTCAGCGACGTGTCGCTGTCGCTGCGGCGGGGCGAAACCCTGGCGGTGGTGGGCGAATCCGGTTCGGGCAAGTCGACCCTGGCGCGGGTGATCACCGGCCTGCTGCCGCCGGTGGCCGGCACGGTCCGGCTGGGCGGCCAGGTGCTACCGCCGGGTTACACCGGGCGCAACCGCGACCTGCTGCGCCGGGTGCAACTGGTCTACCAGCTGCCCGACGTGGCCCTGAACCCGCGCCAGAGAGTGGGCGAGGCGATCGGCCGGCCGCTGGCCTTCTATTTCGGCCTGAAGGACCGCGAGGTGAAGCAGGAGGTCGCGCGGCTGCTGGGGCTGATCGGCCTGGACGCCGATTTCGCCGACCGGCTGCCGGGGGCGCTGTCGGGCGGGCAGAAGCAGCGCGTCTGCATCGCCCGCGCTTTGGCCGCCAAGCCCGATTTGATGATCTGCGACGAGGTGACCTCCGCCCTCGACCCGCTGGTGGCGGAGGAGATCCTGCGGCTGCTGCGCCGGCTGCAGGACGAGCTGGGCGTCGCCTACCTGTTCATCACCCACGACCTCGGCGTGGTGCGCCGGCTGGCCGACCGCACCGCGGTGATGCAGCGCGGCCGGATCGTCGAGCAGGGGCCGACCGCCGAGATCTTCGCGCCGCCCTTCCACGACTACACCGGCCGGCTGCTGGCCTCGGTGCCCGAACTGCGCCGCGACTGGCTGGACGGCGTCCTGGCCGGCCGCGACGCAAGCCCCTGATCCGTCTTCGTTGTCTAGCGGACCGCTGCGGTCCTGGTTCTGGAGATCCGACATGCCCGTCTCCGTCGAGGAGAACATCTGGATAGCCCTGGCCGACGGCACCCGCCTGGCGGCGCGGCTGTGGCTGCCCGAGGGGGCGGAGGCGGCGCCGGCCCCGGCGATCCTGGAATACATCCCCTACCGCAAGCGCGACGGCACCCGCGGCCGGGACGAGCCGATGCATGGCTGGTTCGCGGCCCAGGGCTATGCCGCCATCCGCGTCGACATGCGCGGCAGCGGCGAATCCGACGGCCACATGGCGGACGAGTACCTGCAGCAGGAGCAGGACGACGCGGTCGAGGTCATCGCCTGGATCGCGGCCCAGCCCTGGTGCACCGGCGCGGTCGGCATGATGGGCAAGTCCTGGGGCGGCTTCAACGCGCTGCAGGTGGCGGCGTGCCGGCCGCCGGCGCTGAAGGCGATCATCACGGTCTATTCGACCGACGACCGCTACAGCGACGACATCCACTACCAGGGCGGCTGCCTGCTGAACGACAACCTGTGGTGGGGCGCCATCATGCTGGCCTATCAGGCCCGCCCGGCCGACCCCGCGATCGTCGGCGACAGCTGGCGCCGGCAATGGCTGGAACGGCTGGACACCCTGCCCTTCTTCCCGGCGCTGTGGCTGCGGCACCAGCGCTACGACGACTATTGGAAGCACGGTTCGATCCGCGAGGACTGGTCGGCGATCCAATGCCCGGTGCTGGCGATCGGCGGCTGGGCCGACAGCTACACCAACGCGGTGCCGCGGCTGCTGGCCGGGCTGCAGGTGCCGCGCCGCGGCATCATCGGGCCGTGGGGCCACATCTATCCGCAGGACGGCGTGCCGGGCCCGGCGATCGGCTTCCTGCAGGAGGCGCTGCGCTGGTGGGACCAGTGGCTGAAGGGCCACGACACCGGGGTGATGGAGGAGCCGATGCTGCGCGCTTTCGTCGAGGATTGGATGCCGCCCGCCGGCGACCGGCCCGAGAGCACGGGCCGCTGGGTCGGCGAGGCCGCCTGGCCCAGCCCGGCGATCGCGCCGCGGCGTTGGGCGCTGAACGCGCCGGGCAGCCTGGCCGATGCCGCCGGCCTGGAGGCCGACATCCTGGTCCGGTCGCCGCTGAGCCACGGCAAGGCGGCCGGCGAATGGATGGCCACCGGCTGCCCCGGCGAGCTGCCGGTCGACCAGCGCCTGGACGACGGTGCGGCGCAGCTGTTCGACACTGCGCCTCTGCCGGATGCGGTCGAGATCCTGGGCGCGCCGGAGCTGCTGCTGGACCTCGCGTCGGACGCGCCGGTGGCGCAGCTCGCGGTGCGGCTGTGCGACGTGGCGCCGGACGGCCGGTCGACCCGGGTCAGCTATGGCGTGCTGAACCTGACCCATCGCGACGGGCACGAGTCACCGGCGGCGCTGGAGCCCGGCAGGCGCTACCAGGTGCGGCTGAAGCTGAACGATTGCGGCCACCGCTTCCCGGCGGGGCACCGCATCCGCATCGCCGTCGCCACCGGCTATTGGCCGACGGTGTGGCCGGCGCCCGATGCGGCCACCCTGACCCTCAGGGCCGGGGCCAGCCATCTCGACCTGCCGGTTCGGCGCGGTGGGGCGGAGGCACCGGTGGTGTTCGAGCCGCCGGTCAGCGGCCCGCCGGCGCCGGCCACCCAGATCGGCCCCGGCAGCATCCGCCGCTATACCGTGCAGGACCATGTAACCGGGGAGACAACCTATGTCACCGAGGGCATCGGCGGACTGTTCGGCGAGGGCATCCTGCGCTTCGACGAGATCGACAGCATGGCGTCGCACAGCCTGAAGCGCGAGCTGACCATCCGCGACGACGACCCGTTGTCGGCCCGCTATGTCCTGACCCAATCCTACGAGATGGGGCGCGAGGGCTGGCGCATCCTGATCGAGAGCCGGTCGGTGCTGACGGCGGACCGCGACCAGTGGCACCTGTCCACCGAGCTGACCGCCAGCGAGAACGGGCAGCCGGCCGCCGCGCGGTCCTGGTCGGAGAGCATTCCGCGCGACCTGGTCTGACAGCCGGTGCCGGCCACCGGTCATGGCAGCGTTCCGGCGCCGTGATCGGTGGCCCAGGGCGGTGGCGCTAGAGCCTGCCGTGCGACGGCATCGGCAGTGGCGGCATGGTCGGTGCCCTCAGACTTTGTGTCTGTCGGGGAGCGGGCGTCGAGATCGCCGGTGACGCGGGCCGCGAGAACGGTATGAATTCCCGCGATTGGTTGACGAATGGCGGCGATCCACCGATGCAGGGGCTGCCGATGACGTTCGGATCGACGATGCATTGAGCCGTCGCGGCCGGCACGGTCGCAACGGTCAGGCTGGCGGCCAGCGCCAGGCGAGTCCATGTGCTCATGACCTCCATATTTGCCGCGATCGGCCGCCTTCAACGGCCATCGGACCGCGGTGCGATGTTGCGCCGCGTCCGGCTTTCAGCGGAGCGCAGATCTGGAATTCCGGTCTGAACGGCGACGCTCAGACATTTGAGAGATCCGCGGCTCCTGTCGGTCGGCTCCAGTAATCGTGCCACCAGTGCACTTATCGAGGGAGAAATTTGAGAAAGGCGGACCGGGCATGCATTGCGCTGATTTAATCCCGATGACACACGGGGGTAAGTGTCGCGATCCCATCTTCACGGATACACGCCCGGCGATGACGGCGGCGATCCGAGACCAGTGGAGATGCAGATGGATACCCCCTTCGATTCCGACAACCGCGGCCGGCGGCCCCGCCTTCGCCGAGTGACGACGGCGCTGCTGGTCGGCACCGCCCTGATCGGCGTGCCGCTCGGGGCGGTTTTCGCCTTCGGCTCCCCGCCGGAGGTGCAAGGCAAGCCGATCGAGACCTCTCTCGCTCCAACGGCTTCCGGATCCTTTGCCGGGCTGGTGCACCAGGTGATGCCCGGCGTCGTCAATGTTTCGATCGCCGGGCATGCGTCGCCCAGGGAGGTGGCGGATGGCGCCGGTGGACCGCGCGGCGGCGAGGGCAGCGGTCACCAGTTCCATGGCGCCGGGTCCGGCTTCGTCATCGATCCGGCTGGCTACATCGTCACCAACAACCATGTGGTGAAGGACGCCGACGACATCACCGTCACCCTCAGTGACGGCACCAAACTGCCGGCAAAGGTGGTCGGAACCGACGAGAAGACCGATCTCGCCCTGATCAAGGTCAAGACCGACCGGAAGCTGACAGCGGTCGAATGGGGCGACAGCGATGCCGCCCAGGTCGGCGACTGGGTGGTGGCGGTCGGAAACCCGTTCGGCCTGGGCGGCACCGTCACGGCCGGTATCGTCTCGGCCCGCGGCCGCGACCTGAATTCCAACCCGCTGGAGGACTTCCTGCAGATCGATGCGCCGATCAACCCCGGAAATTCCGGCGGCCCGAGCTTCGATGCCAGCGGGAAGGTCATCGGCATCAACAGCGAGATCTATTCGCCCAGCGGCGGTTCGGTCGGCATCGGCTTCGCCATCCCGTCCAACCTGGCCAAGACCGTGATCGGTCAGATCCGCGACCATGGCAGCGTCCAGCGCGGTTGGCTGGGCGTGCAGATCCAGGCGGTGACGCCGGAGATCGCCGCCGCGATCGGCCTCGACAAGGCCGAGGGTGTCCTCGTGGCCGCCGTGCAGAAGAACAGCCCGGCGCAGAAGGCCGGCCTGCAGCAGGGCGATGTGATCCTGTCGTTCGATGGCAAGCCGGTCGGGCAGATCCAGGAGCTGCCTCGACTGGTCGCGGCGACCGCGGCCGGCGATACCGTGCAGGTCAAGGTGCTGCGCAACGGCAAGACCGAGACCGTTTCGGTCGACATCGCCAGATTGGCGAAATCCGAGCGCGTGGAGAGTTGAGGTCAGGGCGGGCGTGATGGCCGGCCCGCCCGTCCGACATTGTCGTTGCGAATTCTGTTTCGGTCTCCAGCCCCGCACATCGGGTCCGGTGCAAGGGTTCAGAACCGATAGCCCAGCCGCCCCAGGCCGGTATGGGAGGCATACCCGTCGCCGACCTCGGCGCTGTACTGGAGCCGAAAGTCCCAGTTCGTGTTGTTCAGCACCTCGGCGCCGAGAGTGAACTTGCCCAGCACGTCCGGAATGGGGGTCGTGGCGCGGAAGCCCCCGCTGCCCGGCTGATCGGCAAAACGCGCCGTCGCCGCCCAGTCGCCATTGGCGCTGAGCTCGAGGCCGGCGCTGGCGAATGGGCGCAGCACCGCGGCCCCACCGAGGGGGATGCGCCCGCCCACCTCCACCGCGGGAACCGCCGCGAAGGCCGTCGCGCCCTCGGACGCGACGGCAAGGTCGAACGGGCCGGCCCCGGTCTCGGTGTAGCCGTTGCCGTGCACATAGGTCAGGTGCAGGTCGACGCGGGGCTGCACGTACCAGTCCGCGATCGGCGCCTGGTAGGCCAAGCGCGCATGGGCGCCGACATGCCAGAGTGTCGGCGAGGCGTCGGCGGTCCCCTGGAAGCTGCCGGCTTCGATCGAGCGCCGGCTGTCATACCAGCCATAGCCGAAGTCGAGCGCGCCCGAGGCCTGCCACGGCCCGGTCTGGTAGCGCAGCGTCGTGCCGAGCAGCAGGCTGTCGCCGCTGACCCGCGCGCTGCCGCCATCGCCGCGGAGGCTGCTGCTCTCATACCCGATGGATCCGCCGAGGAACCAGGCGGGTGCAATCTCGCGCTGCCCGCCGGCCTGAAGAGTCCAGGTGGTGGTGTGGTAGCCCAGCGCGTCGCGGGTGCTGTCCTGGTCGGCCACGCCGCCGACGGCGCGCGCCCAGGTGCAGCCGGCCTCGTCCTGCGTCCGGCCGGCGCCCTCGAAGGTCGCGCATTCGTCCAGCATGTTGGTGACGAAGCCATGGCTCGAGCTGTAGCGGAGGGCCGCGACCGCTCCGACCGTCTGGCCGGAGAGGCTGCTCAGCGCCCGCCCGTAGCTGCCGCCGTCCCCGACCCCGGCGAGCGCGGTGAAGCCTTCATCGAACCCCGCACCGCTGTCCCAGAGCTGCTGCAGATGCGCCGCCACCCGGCGTTGGTTTTTCCCCAGCGAGCCAGCCGCCGCGCTGAATTCCGCCACCGGCTGCACTTGCAGGCTGTTGCCGGATTGTTGCGCATCGAAGCGGTAGAGATGGGTGCGGCTGACCGCGAAGCCCGGATCGACCGCCAGCCCCCCGGTGGCGCTCAGCACCGTTACGGCGCGGTTGGCGAGTGACAGCGGATGCACCTCCACCAGGCCGCCCAGGCGCGCAGTGCCCTGCACGTCGAGGAGATCCGCCGTGCCGGCGCCGTGGTTCGTCTCCACCACCAGACGGCCCGTGACGCTCTGAACCAGGTCGCCCGTCACGGTCGTCCTGCCGATCGCGCCGGCGCCGCCGACTAGCAAGCTGCCGGCGTTGCGGAGCTGGCCGCCGCTCAGGTTGATGGCCGTGAAGGCCTCGATCACACCGCCGGAACGGTTGTCCACGACATTCCCGACCCCGCTGTTGAAGAGGATATCGCCCGAGATCGTTCCCGTGTTCGTGACCTGGGTGTTGCCCTTCGGCGTGTCGGTCAGGATCGCAATGCCATTGAGCGACGAGATGATCCCCTTGTTGTTGATCGTGTTCCCGGTACCGCCCATCAGCCGGACGCCCGCCACGTCGCGGAGTCCGCGGCCTTGATTGCCGGGGAAGGCCGCGTCGTCCTGGCCGCCGTGAACGCTCGAATTGGCATCGATCGAAATGAGGATGTTGACTGATGATGTTCCATCGCCATCGTTCTGGGCGAAGATGCCTGGCGACCCCGCCCCCGACGCCGAGACCATGCTGCCGATGAGGTTGACCTCAACACCACCGCCGCTGCCGCCGCCGCCGGCACTGCCCCGCGCCTGGATCTTGTCGCCAGGACCGCCGGCGATGTTGTAGTTCACCAGGCCGCCGCCGCCGCCGATGCTCTGGGCGAAGATGGCCGGGGCATAGTTGCCCGTGGTCTGAATGCGGGCGCTTTCCGCAGTAACCGAGACGGTTCCGGCATCGCCGATGTTGCTCGTCACGGCCGCCGCCGTATTGGTCTCGTAGTCGTGCACCACGGACGGATCGCCGGCGAAGCCGCCGCCGCCGCCGATGCTTTGGGCAATGATGCCGTAGGCGCCGTTGCCGGCTGTGAGAATCGCCGTGCCCGGAGTGAGCTCAACCTCGACTTGGCCGCCGTTGCCGGTGGCGCCGCCCGCGCTGATCGGGCCGCCCGGCAGGATGACCTGCCCCCCGACGGCCATCCCGCCGCCACCCCCGATCGACTGCGCCAGGATGCCATGCGCGTCCAGGCCGGATGTGGTGATGGGGCCGCCCATGGTGACGGAGACGTCCCCGCCGTTGCCGGCGACGCCGTTCTGGCCGCCGAACGTCAACGTCAACCCGTGGACGTCGCCGATGCGCCCTTGCGGGTTGTCGACGATCTTGGAGGGGTCGAACGTCTCGTCGGTGGTCATCGTCCGGACCAGCCCGCCGCCGCCCCCGACGCTCTGGGCGAAGATGGCGATGCCGTGCTTGCCGGTGGTGGTGATCGCGCCGTCCGAGGTGACGTCGACCGCGGCGCCATTCCCTCCGGTGCCGCCATTGCCGCCGACCCCGACGGAGAGGCTCTTCAGCGAGCCGCTGACGGTGCCGGCCAGCGATCCTTCGCCGCCGCCGCCGCCCACGCTGTGCGCCATGATGCCGAACGCGGCCACGCCCTGCGTCAGGATCTTGGCGCCCGCCTGGTTGGCGACCGTCACGACACCGCCGTCGCCGCCGCCGCCACCCTTGCCGCCCACGCCGATCGCGGTCTGGATCGGCGTGTCGTCGGCGGCGCCGCTGGTCGAGGTCGCAGCGCCGCCGCTGCCGCCACCGCCCCCGACGCTCTGCGCATAGATGCCGTCCGACTGGGCCCCGTAGGTCGCGATCAACCCGGTGTTGGTCGCATTGGCCGCGCCGCCGTCGCCCGCGGCCCCGCCGCTGCCGCCGACCGACACCGCGACGTTCATCTTCACGGCGGTGCCCTTCTGCGCGTCACCCGCCTGCGGCTGCGAGAAGATGCCGTTCAACTCGTCATAGGTCGCCCTGATCTCCTCGCCGATATGACCGATCCGCAGGATGCCGTCGCCGAGACTGGTGACCGTCTGACCAAAGTTCAGGCCGCCCGACAGGATGTCGAACAGGGCCTTCGCATTCGAGAGCACGGCCGCTCCACCGGCGGTCGCCCCGCCTTTGCCGCCCTTGCCGCCGCCGCCGCCGATGCTCTGCACCGACAGGGCGATCGCGTCGGTGCCGCGGGTCACGATGCTGCCGCCATTGGCGACCGTGGCGGTGTTGCCGTTGCCGCCCGCGCCGCCGCGCCCGCCGACACCGACCGCAACGCTGAGCGTGCCGCCGCCGGCCGTGGCGACCCCGCCCCCGCCGGCCCCGCCGCCGCCGCCGACGCTTTGGGCGAACACCCCATCGGCCCCGTCGCCCACCGTCGCGACCGCACCCGTGCTGGTCACATCGACAATGTCGGCGTGGCCGCCGGTGCCGCCGGTGCCGCCCACCCCGATCGAGGCGGCGAAGCTGAACTTTGCCTGGCTCGCCGCCGACGAGGCATCGCCGGCGCCGCCGGACCCGCCGCCGCCGCCGACGCTCTGGGCAAAGACGCCATAGGCATCCTGGCCCAGCGTGGTCACGAGCCCTTCATTGGTCACCGTCACCGCGCCGCCGGTCCCGCCGGTGCCCCCGGAGCCGCCGACCGCCACCGCGACCGAGATCGCCACGCCGGCCTGGCTGCCGCCGGAATAGGACGCCGCCGTGCTGTCGCCGCCCGTGCCGCCGCCGCCGCCGACCGATTGCGCCATGACCCCGATGGCGCCGTCGCCGGCCGTGGTGATCAGCCCGGCATTGTCGAGCCCGACCTTGCCGCCGGTGTTGCCCGCCCCGCCCTGGCCGCCCGTCGCCACCGAGACCGAGATGGCGGGGACATATTTGCTCGGCGAGAGATCGACCGCGCGCGCCGCCGCGGCCCCGCCGCTTCCGCCGCCGCCGCCGATGCTCTGGATCAGGATTCCGGTGGCATCCGCGCCGTAGGTCGTGACCTGGCCGCTGTTGCTGACGAAGACGTTCCCCGCCGGGCCGCCGCTGCCACCGCGGCCGCCGACCGAGACCGCCGCCGTCGGAAGCAGGCCGGCGGCAAAGGTGAAGGCCGCGCCCCCCTTCCCGCCGCCGCCGCCGATGCTTTGCGCCTGGATGCCGGCCGCATGGTCGCCACGGCTGGTGATCAGCGATTTGTTGGTTACGCTGACCAGGCCACCGGTGCCGCCGCCGCCCGCGTCGCCGCCGATCGCCATCGAGAAGAAGCCGGTGCCTTTCGAGGCCGCGCTGCCGCCGGCCCCGCCGGACCCGCCGATGCTCTGGGCCAGGATGCCCGCGCCGCCGAGCGGGCTGGTGGAGGCGAACACGCCGCCCGTCATGGTCATGCTGACCGTTCCGCCGTTGCCGCCGAGACCGCCATTGCCGCCGATGGCCACCTGGGTGATGCCGATGTCGATGTCGTTGGTGTCGCCGCCGACGCCGCCGCCGCCGCCCACGCTTTGCGCCACCATCGCGATGGCGTTGTCGCCGATGGCGATCACCGAGCCGTTGGGCGACTGGACCGTGACCGCGCCGCCATTCCCGCCGGCCGCCCCGGCACCGCCCTGGGCGTTGAAGCTGGCCTCACCGCCATTGCCGCCGGCACCACCGACGCTCTGCACCAGCGCACCATGGGCGAAAGCCCCCGAGGTCCGGACGGAGCCCAGGCTCGCGGCGTTGCCCAGGATCAGGGTGGCGCCACCGCCGGCACCGGCGAATCCGCCGCCGCCCGCCTGGCCGACGATTCCGCCCGCACCCGCACCGGCCCCGCCGGCCCCGCCATTGGACTGGACCAGGACGCCCTGGCCGCCGCCCTGGCTGGAATAGGTGACCGGGCCGAGAATGGTGGCGCTGGCATTCCCGCCATTGCCGCCATTCCCGCCGCTGCCGCCGCCCTCCCCGATTCCGGACTCCACGGTTCCGCCATTGCCGCCATCGCCGCCGATCGCCGAGACATAGAGGCCGGCCCCCGTCGTACGGGGCGGGGCCAGGGTGACAGCGACCCCGCCGCCGGTCAGCACCAGGCTGGCCGTGCCGCCATTGCCGCCGGCACCGGCATCGCCACCCGTGGTGTCGAAGGCATAGGCGGCATCGCCCCCGGAGCCTCCAGCCCCGCCCTCCGCGATGGCCAGCAAACCGAATTGCGCCGATGTGACGGTCCCGCCCAGCCAATTCAGAGACACCGCGCCCGCCCGGCCGCCATTGCCGCCATCGCCGCCCTGCGTGGTGTCGAGCTTGTCCGTGGTGGAGGAGTTGCCCCCGTTCCCGCCCGAACCGCCGCCGGACTGTGCCGAGACGCCGACGGCATCAGCCTGGACGGAACCGCTGGCCGTGAGCGCGACAGATCCGCCGGCGCCCCCCGCCCCGCCGTTGCCGCCCTGCTTGGCGTAGATGCCGGAATAGCTGGACGCCCCCCCGGTGCCGCCGGCGGCGCCTGCGGACGATGCGGAGAGGCCGTAGGTCGCCAGACCGGTGGCTGGATCCGGAACGAAGGTGCCGTCGAACCCGACGGTGATATTGCCGCCCGCCCCGCCGGCGCCGCCATTGCCGCCCTGCAGGTCGATCGAGGTGGTGTAGCCGCCCTGGCCACCGGCGCCTCCCGCTCCGCCGATGCTGGCGATATTCGCGCCGACGGTCGAAACGGTGCCGACCGACATGGCGCCGCCGACGATGGTCAGGCCGGTGTTGGTGCCGCTGATCTGCCCTCCGGCCTGTCCCGGGCTGCCGTCGACGCCGGATTCGCCGTAGCCTCCATCGGGGCCGATGCAGCCGGCGGCACCCGGCGAGGTCACCACATAGGGGTTCTTCGCGCCGAAGCTCTGGTTCGAGTGGTTCGCCGTGACCGCGGGCGGCGGGGGCGGGTTGCTGCTCGAGTTGCACTGCGCCCGCGCCGCGGTGGGGATCTGGGCGAAGGCGATGCCCCCGAGCGCCAGGCCGATGACGTCCCTTCGAATACCCATCCTGCCTTGCCCCCTTGCCTTACCAGGTCCGCCGGAACACCGCCCTGAGCTGGTGGTTGTCGGTGCCGCCGGCCACTTCGCCGTCGTAGCTGACCGCCAGGGTGGTGTTGTCGGCGATGCTGGTGGCGGCGGAGAAGCCGATCACGGCGCTGTCGCGCGCCACCGAGGCGCCGGACACCGTGAACCGCGAACCGGGGGCGTCGTCGAACGCCGCAGTGATCGGCCGGTCGGTGTCGGCGAATTCGTGCATCCAGCCCAGCCGCAGGCCGAGGCCGAGCGGCAGGCCGCCGCCGAGATCGAAGCCGGCCGCGAGGTCGGCGCCGAATGTGGTGCGCACCGAGGTGGTGGTCTGCGACGCGACGTCGAGATCGAACGCGCCCCCGCCGCTCTCGCTGAAGCCGTCCTGGTGGACCGAGCCGATCTGCAGCCGGCCGAAGGGAGTCACCGACGTGTCGGCCGGCAGGCCGAGCCCGATCCTGTAGCCGGTCTCGATCTGGCCGAGGAACTGGTTGGCGCTGGTGTCGCCGCTGGCGCTGCCCGTCTCCACCCCCGGAAGGGAGACCTTGCGCCGCATGTCGTTGGAGGCATTGGCGTAGCCCGCCAGCACATCGGTGTAGAAGGGACCCTCGGTGAAGGAGCCGTAGAGAGCGACGCTCAGCGCATCGGTGTGGCCGTCGCCCCGGAAGCCGTCGACCCACTGCGTGCCGCCGACGTAGCCGCCGGCGATGCCGAGCAGGACGCGCGGATCGAGGCGATAATCGACACCGAAGGCAGTGCCGCCCAGCGTGTAGCTGAGGTCGGCGGCATTGCCGTCGCCCCCGACGCTGCCGGTGGTGCCGATGCCGCCCAGCCAGGCCGAGACATGGTCATCGGCGTCGCAGGCGGCCCCGCACGCCCCGGCCAACCCCACGCTCGCGGGGGCGCCGAGGCCCCCGCCGCGCTTGGCCGCCATCTGGCGACCGACCGCATTCATGAACAGCTGGCTCGCCTGCAGGTTCACCGTGCCGAAATCGGCATAGGGCTCGCCGCTCAGCGCCTGCAGTGCCGCAGCACCCTGTGACGGCTGCAGGTTGGCCATCGTGGTGACGAGGCCGCCGACATCGCCGCCGGCGGCGATGTCATCGAGCGCGCCGCCGACCGCCTGCTGGTTGGCGGTCCGGCCGGCCGAGCGGAAGGCATCGGGCGGCAGCGCCAGGGTGAGGTAGATGCTGTGCAGATCGGGATCGAGCGAGGCCTCCGGCACCAGGAATCCGACGCTGCCGGCAAGGTCGCCGACCCAGACGGAGCCGCCGGCCTCGGTCGTGATGATCGTGTATTTCGTGTTGGGCGTGTAGGTGCCGGCCTGCGGGACGACCAGCAGCGTGCCGGCATGGATCCTGACCGCGTGGCCGGCGCCGACCACGCTGACGCGGTCGCTGTCGCCCTGGGGATCGACCTCGACCTCAAAGGTGCCGCTGTTGAAGGTGAAGTCGCCATCGACCGTCAGATGGCCGATCGAGTTGCCCGGGCTGATCGTGCCGCCATTGTTGGTGATGCTGCCGGTGATGTTGCCGGAGCCGTTGAGCGTGCCGCCCTTGTTGACCGTGACGTTGCTGGTCAGGTGGCCGTTGACGGCCAAGGCGCCGGCATTGATCGCCGTGCCGCCGCCGACGCTGCTGGTGCCGGTGAAACTGAGTTTGCCGGTGCCGTTCTTGGCGAGGGTGCCGGAGCCGGTCATGGCGCCGGCATAGGTGCCGGCGAAGTCCTGGTCGAAGATCACCGCGGCGTTGTTGGTGATGGCGCCCTGCAGGCTCTTGCTCGTGCCCTGCAAGGCCCCGGCCGAGACCGTGGTGCCGGCGCTGTAGGTGTTGTCGCCGGTCAGGATCAGCGTGCCGGCGCCGGTCTTGGTCAGGCTGCCGATGCCGGTGATCTTGTTCGTGAAGGTGCCGTCCGCGGCCTGGTCGAACGTGACCGACCGGGCGATCGTGTTCTGCGCGTTGGTATCGAAGGCGATGTCGCCCCGCACGGTCGAGGTGTTGCCCTGCAGCGTGCCGCCGTTCTGGAAAATGGTCCCCATCGCGCTGCTGGTGCCCGCCAGGACGAGGGTGCCGGCGCCGACCTTGGTGAGGAAGCTTCCTGGGGCCACCACGAGGTCCCCGCCCAGGGTCAGGGTCTGGCCGGCGTCGACCTGGAACCCGCCGCCCCCGTTTTGCAGCGTGATATCCCGCGGGGTGGTGAAGGTCCCGGACGCCCAGAGATTGCCCCCCTGGATCAGGGTGATGTTCGTCCCCGCCTTGCCGAGCTTGTCGTCGGAGGCGATCTGCAGCGTGCCTTGCGCCACCATCGTGCCGCCGGTGTAGGTGTTGGTCAGTCCGGAGAGCGTGAGCACGCCGAGGCCGCTCTTGATGAACCGGCCATCGCCGGTGATGTTGCCGCTCCAGGTGAGAGGATTGATCCCGAGGGTGATGCCGCCGCTGCCGACCAGGGCGATGGGGCGGACCATCGAGAGGCCCGCGACCGCATCCTTGGTCGTTCCGATCGATCCGCCCTGCAGCGTGATCTGCGTGCCGGCCGCGCCCAGATTGGCGTCGGAGGTGAACGACAGGGTGCCGCCGCCGACGACCGTGCCGCCGGCATAGGTGTTGGCCCCGGACAGGATCAGCGTGCCGAGGCCGGCCTTGCCCAGCCGGCCGGTCCCGCTGATCGTGCCGCTCCAGGTCACCGGGCTTGTGACATCGTCTCCAACGAACATCCCGCCGGTGCTGGTGATCGTGACGGGTCGGCTGAAGGTCTGTCCGCCCGCCCCTGCACCGACCCCGATCGTGCCGTTGTTGAGACTGATGCCGTTGCCCGCCGCGCCCAGATTGGCATCGGAGCCGAACAACAGAGTGCCGCCGTTGCTGACCGTCGTGCCTCCCGAATAGGTGTTGGTTCCGCTGAATGTGACGGCACCGGAGCCGCGCACGGTGAGGGCGCCGGTGCCCGACAGGTTGCCGGCATAGGTGCCGGCGCCGGCCTGGTCGAAGACCACGCCGGCGTTGTTCAGGATGTTGCCCTTCAGGCCAGCGGTGCTGCCCTGCAGGACACCTGCCTTAACGGTGATCCCGCCGGAATAGGCGTTGTCCCCGGTCAGGATCGTCGTGCCCGCGCCGTCTTTCACCAGCGACCAGCTGCCGGCATTGGCGCCGGTGCCGCCGGCACCGGTCTGATCGACAATGGCGTCGCTGATCACCTGTGACAGCCCGGCACCGGGAGTCAGGTTCAGCGTCCCGTTGCCACCGAGAAAGAGTCCCGATCCGGCGCCGGCGCCGGACAGGCCTCCGTGAGCGCCAGATCCGCCGCTGCCGCCGGCAACGGTGTTTCCGGAAACGTTGAGCGGGCCGGCCAGGCTCAGGGTTCCGCCTTGCTGGACGAAGATCGCACCGCCAAATCCGCCGCCGCCTCCCCCGCCGCCGCCGAGGCCGGCCAAGCCGGCGCCGCCCCCGCCGCCCAGGAAGCCACCGGGCATCGTGGTGGCGCCGGAGCCGCCGCCCCCGCCGCCGCCAAACCCACCGCTGCCGCCGAAATAGCCGGTGCTGCCTCCCCCCCCGCCGCCGCCAAATCCGCCGTTATCTCCGTTGGCATATGAGTGGCCGTCGCCGCCGGTGGGGGTACCGCCGCCGCCGGCGGCGGAGAAGCTGCCGTAGCCGCCATCGGCTCCGGTGACCCCATACCCGCCACCGCCGCCGCTGGTACCGCCGCTGCCTGAGACGCTGTTGCCGCCGTTGCCGCCACGCGCCGAGCCGTTCTGCACGCTGACATTGCTCACCGCCACCTGGGCGCCGGTGGCGACGAACAGCGCGCCACCAAATCCGCCGCCGCCGCCGCCGGCGCCGCCGCCGTCGCCGTCACCGCCTCTGCCGCCCTGGGCGACGGCATCCTTGATGGCGAGATCGTTGATCGCGACCGTGCCGGACTGCACGAACAGGCCGCGATACTTGTTGTCGCCCGACAGGGTGAAGAGCCCGCCGTTGACGGTCACGTTCTTGGTCACCGTCGGCAGGTTGCCGCCGAGGGTGATGTTGCCGGTGAAAGTGATGGTGTCGCCATTCCCGGCGCTGCTGATGGCATTCCTCAGCTGGCCGTCATTGGCGACGTTGAAGTTTGCGGCAAGTGCAGGCCACGAGACACCCATGGCGAGGAGCACAACCGGCACCAGGCGCATGATGGGGGCCCGGAGGCAAGTGCTGCCGAGAAGTGCCCGCGCCGTTGCGCGGCCGTGATTCTGCGAACCGGTGATCAATTCTGCCCCCGCCCAGGTAGACTTTCCCAGACCATCTTTGCGGCAGTGCGGGCGGGAACAGCATCCCTCGCGTTTGGAACGCACCGGATTTCTTTGTCTTTTCCAGGAATATGCGAATATGGCGTTTGGAAACCGGGCAAGCGTCCCGTCAGCAGGAAACTCGAGTGGCACGAGACATCGATCGGAAGTTTCGTCTCACCGCGGCCGTACTGGGTGCGGCCACGCACAAGGATCTCGCCGCCGCCTTCCGGCGCATCAATCCGGCGACGCCGTTCGATGTCGACCGCGCCTACAAATGGCTGCAGGGCCGTGCCCAGCCGCGCGAGCAGCAGATCTACGAGGACTGGTCCAAGGTGCTCGGCCTGGATCGGCCCGGCCAATGGATCGCGGATTGCGACACCGAGGCGTTCCTCGACGAGGTCTGTGCCCGCCACGGTCGTGACCGCGAGGACCTGCTGCGCCGCCTCGAGGAGCCCACCAGCCGCCGCAACAGATCGGGATCCGTCGAACTGGCCGGCACGTTCGTCTGCTACTCACATGCCTGGTCGCCCTATTTTCGCGGTCGGCTTGTCCGGGGCGAGCTGACCGTCGGTGTCGAATCGAGTCCCAATCGGCTGCCGGTCTCCTACACCGAGGTGCTGCCCACCGGCGCGCTGGTGCTCAAGGGCGCCATGTTCCTCTCCAAGCATGGGTTGCATGTCCAGGTCGGCGACGTGACCGGCGATACGCAGGCCATCACCTTCTGCCTGTTCCCGGCGGCTCCGCCCGCCAGCGTCCTGGGCGGATTGATGATCGGCACCACCCTGATCAGCCCCGATGCCCAACCCTCGGTGACACGCGTCGTCCTGGTGCGGCTGCCCGCGGCGAGCCCGCAGCTGCGTTCGGTCGACGCCTATCTTCCGCGGCAGGGTTCGGTGGCCGAGGACCTGGCGCAGTTCGGCCTGCATGTCGGCGACGCCGCGGCCGTCGACCTTCGCCTTGCCGAGTTCCTCACCGGAAGCAGCGACGGCTTCGATCAGATTCCCGTATCGGCATACCGCGCGCTGGCGGACCTTTTCGATCGCGATTGGCTGGTGGGCGCGGCGCGGCGCCCCGGACCGCTACGCGTCATCACCGGCGGCGCATGATAGCCCCGCGCGACTGCAGACATTGCGAGCACCTGACCGCGCTGATTTCGGCGCCGGTGTTTCAGTTGCCAGCCGGTGTCGGGGCGGCGGAGCGCGCATTCGAACGTCGCATCCGCAGCTCGCGAAACGATATCAACCGTCCCTGCCTCTCGTCCCACAGGGCGAGCGTCGCGCAGCGAAAGCTCTGAAGGAACGTCAACCGCCCGACGCCCGCCAGTTCGGGGTGATCGTCCAGGACCTGGCGCAGGCGGTAGAACGGGATCCGGCTGCACAGATGGTGCACATGATGCACGCCGATGTTCCCCGTGAACCAGGCGAGGGCACGCGGCAGCTCATAGTGCGAGCTCCCGTGAAGGGCGGCTTCATGGAAGTCCCAGTCGCCTTCGTAGGCCCATCGCGTGTCCTCGAACTGATGCTGGACGTAGAAGAACCACACGGCGATCGAGGCGGCGATCAGCACCACCGGGCCTTGCACCAGGAGGAATGGCCCCACCCCGACAAGCCAGACCATCATCAGGACGACGGCGGCGATCGTCGCGTTGGTTCCCATGGTGCTGGCCCAGGGCTGTCCGCCGGCCCGCATGAGACCAAAGGGAAGGCGGTGATGCAGCAGGAACAGGTACGCCGGAATCAGGCCGAACATCACGATCGGATGGCGATAGACGCCGTAGGCAAGGCGGCCGACGGCGCCGAGCGCGAGGTATTCACTCACCGTCTTGGTGTCGATATCGCCGATGCCGCGATGGTCGAGGTTGCCCACGGCCGCGTGATGCGTCGCATGGGTCCGGCGCCAGAAGCCATAGGGCGTCAACGTCACGACGCCGATGATCCGGCCCACCCAATCATTCATGGCGCGTCGGCGGAAGAAGGCTCCGTGTCCGCAATCATGTTGGATCATGAAAAGGCGCATGAGGAAGGCCGCGGTCGGCACCGCGAGCAGCAATGACAGCCAATAGCCGATGCCGAGCGCGGCCCACATCAGGGCCCAAAGCACCGCGAAGGGCACTGCCGTGACCAGCAGTTCAAACGCGCTGCGGGCGGTCTTCATTTCGCGGTATCGGCTCAGCGCCTGCATCCCGGCCTTGGCGTCTCCAACGGGGAAGGTCATGTCTTTTGTCATCCGTCATCGACGCTTGCTGCGAGCTTCACCGTCGCGGGGGGGGGGGGGGCGGGGGGGGGGGGCGGGGGGGGGGGGGGCGGGGGGGGGGGGGGGGGGGGGCCGGCCCCCCCCCCCCGGCGAAGCAGCGGGGGCGCGCGGGCACCCGCGG
>NZ_JAVDPW010000014.1:12149-169628 GCF_031453975.1 Inquilinus ginsengisoli | reverse complement strand
GCCGGCGTCACCCGCCACACCACGTAGTAGCCGACGAAGCACGCCAGCGCGAACACCGTCAGACCGGTCAGGAAGAACCCTTGGCCCTCCGCCGGAACGCTGGCCGCCGCCGCATGCGCCTGTGCCGCCAGGGCCTGCGCCTGGTCCGACAGCGCCCGTGCCGCCGTCGCCAAGCCTTCCGCGCCTTGCGCGATCCCGTCCGCCGCCATGATCCCGCTCTCCCTTACGCCGCCTGCTCGGCGCTGCCGCCGAAGCCCGGATGCACCACCCGGCCCCCCGAGGTCAGCCGCGTCGCCGTCACGATCGCATCCGTCCCGTCCACCTTCAGCCCCTTGCTCTCCTTGTCGACCAAGGGCGTCAGGAACGCCACCAGGTTGCGGGCGTACAGCGCCGACGCATCCGTCGCGATCCGCCCCGGCACGTTCCGGTGCCCGACGATGGTCACGCCCTGGTCCTCGACGACCTCGCCCGGCCGGGTCAGGGCGCAGTTGCCGCCCCGCTCCGCCGCCAGGTCCACGATCACCGAGCCCGGCTTCATCGACCGCACCATCGCCTCGTCCACCAGGACCGGCGCCTTGCGCCCCGGGATCAGCGCGGTGCAGATCACGATGTCCTGCTTCTTCACCGTCTCCGCGATCAGCGCCGCCTGCTTCGCCCGGTATTCCGCCGACATCTCCTTGGCGTAGCCGCCCGCCGTCTCGGCCGCCTTGAACTCCTCGTCCTCCACCGCCACGAAGCTGGCGCCGAGCGACTGCACCTGTTCCTTCGCCGCCGGACGCACATCGGTCGCCGACACCACCGCCCCCAGCCGACGCGCCGTCGCGATCGCCTGCAGGCCGGCCACGCCCGCGCCCATCACCAGCACCCGCGCCGGCGGCACCGTGCCCGCCGCCGTCATCATCATCGGGAACGCACGCCCGAACACCGACGCCGCCTCCAGCACCGCCCGATACCCCGCCAGGTTCGCCTGGCTCGACAGCACGTCCATCGACTGCGCCCGCGTGATCCGCGGCACCAGCTCCAAGGCAAAGCTCTCGATCCCGCCCGCGGCATAGGCCGCCAGGCTCTCGGCGTCGTCATAGGGCTCCAGGATGCCGATCAGCGTCGCGCCCCGCGGGATCAGCGACAGCTCGTCCAGCTCGCCCTCCCCCGCCCGCAACGGACGCCGCACCTTCAGCACCACATCCGCGCCCGCCAGCGCCGCCGCCGCGTCCGGCACCACCTCGGCCCCCGCCGACCGGTACGCCTCGTCCGTCACCGCACTGCCCAGCCCCGCGCCCGACTCCACCACCACCGTAGCGCCCAGGCCCACCAGCTTCTTCACGCTGTCCGCCGTCGCCGCCACACGGCGCTCCCCATCCCGCCGCTCCCGCAACACACCTATCCGCATGGATCGTTCTCCCTTCGCGTTCCCGGCGATGGATCCGCAAGTTTTTCCCCGCGGCGACGCAACGAGCGACCATGCAACAGGCCGTGCCCACTGGCAACGATCCTTCCACCTGAAACAGAGGAACCGAAAGCGGGGATTGCCCATTGGGTCATCACACGCCGTCTCGCTTTGAGTGATCGGGGTTGGACGTCGCGCAGAAACGGTCTGGAGGACTCTCCGTGTCGACCTTCTTGCGTACCCTCGCCCTCACCGCCATCGCCGTCGGCGCCATCGCCTGCGTGCCCCAGGATGGCGGCTACAACGGCAACTCCGGTTACGGCAATGGCGGTGGCTATCAAACCAGCCAGCGCGATCGCAACGCCAATTCCTGCCGCCGCGCCAACAACGGCGAATGCGACGAAGGCCGCTATGGCGGCTCGAACCGATGCGACGACGGCACTGACACCAATGACTGCCAGCGCTATGCCGGTCGCAATCAGGATCAAGACCGCGGCAACAGCTGCCGCCGGGCCTTCAACGGGGTCTGCGACGAAGGCCAGTACGGCGGCACCAACAAATGCGACGACGGCACCGACACCGCCGATTGTCGCGGTGGACAGCAGGGTGGCTACAGCCGCCGCAACAACAATGATGACCAGCCGTTCGGCGGCCTGTTCGGCAATTAGCCGGATCCTGTCTCCACCCGCCGCCGGCCACGCCGGCCGCAGAGTTGGTCCAGCGACGGCAGGGGGCGGTATCGGCGAGCCGCCGGCCGCCGCCTCCGCGAGAGGTGCTGTCCGCGATCCTTCCATCTGAAACAACGGAACCCGGACGGGGGGTTGTGCCTTGAGTCCGCACCGCCGCCCTGCAAAGGATCGCGGCCGGACAGAAACGCCTTCGAGGAACCACCCCTTGTCCACCTTCCTGCGCACCCTCGTCCTCACCGCCGCCGCAGTCGGCGCCATCGCCTGCGTGCCGCAGGACGGGTATTACGGCAATGGCGGCGGCTACGCCGACAGCGGCTATTACGATGGCAGCAACTATCGCGACGGCGGCTACACCCGGATCGACGACCGCTATCGCGGCGACCGCAACGACCGCAGCAACAGCTGCCGCCGCGCCTATAACGGGGTCTGCGACGAGGGCCGCTACGGCGGCACCAACAAATGCGACGACGGCACCGACACCGCCGATTGCCGCGGCTATTCCAGCCGGGACCGCGACCACGGCCCGAACAGCTGCCGCCGCGCCTATAACGGCGTCTGCGACGAAGGCCGCTACGGCGGCACCAACCGCTGCACCGACGGCACCGACACGGCCGATTGCAGCCGCGGCGGGGGCCGGCGCAACAACAACAACAATGGCTGGCCGTTCGACTGAACCGGCACCTTTCCGCCACGCTTGGCGACAGATGGCCGCGGCTTCGCCACGATCGCCCCCCATGGTCGGGCCACGTGACCGACCATGAGGGGACTTGCATGACACCGATCCGCCTTGCCCTGCCTGCGGCTGCCGCGGCCGTGGCGATGCTGGCCGTTCCCGCCTTCGCCGCCGATTCGCTGGCGCTGAAGCGCGTGCTGCTGTCGACCGGCGGCGTCGGCTATTTCGAATACGAGGCCAAGGTCAGCGGCAACGAGACGCTGGACCTCGCCGTGCCGCTCGACCAGGTCGACGACGTGATGAAAAGCATCGTCGTCTATGACGACAAGGGCGGGGTCGGCGAGATCAGCCTGCCCGGGCGCGAGCCGCTGGCCGCCGCCTTCCGCGAGATGCCGTTCGGCCCCGAGGCGCTGTCCTCACCGGCCGACCTGCTGAACGCGCTGCGCGGCGCCGAGGTCAAGGTCGAGGGTGCCCGCGCCGTCGACGGCCGCATCCTGTCGGTGGTGGAGGAGAAGTCGGCGACCAAGGACGGCGCCGAGATCACCCGCCACCGGGTCAGCCTGATGACCGCGGGCGGCGTGCGCCAGTTCATCCTGGAGGAGGCCGACGGGCTGCAATTCGCCGACCCGGCGCTGCAGGCCAAGCTGGATGCCGCCCTGGCCGCCCTGGCCCGGGATTCGGCCAAGGACCGGCGCACCTTCGCCATCCGCTCGACCGGCAGCGGCGACCGCACGCTGCGCGTCGGCTATGTCGTCGGCGCGCCCTTGTGGAAGACCAGCTACCGCCTGACCCTGGCCGCCGACCCGAAGGCGGACAAGGCCGCCCTGCAGGGCTGGGCGGTGCTGGAGAACATGAGCGGCACCGATTGGGAGGGCGTCGACCTGACCGTGGTGTCCGGCAACCCCGTCACCTTCCGCCAGGCGCTGTACCAGAGCTACTACGTCTCCCGCCCCGACGTGCCGGTCGAGGTGCTGGGCCGGGTGCTGCCGCCAGTCGACGAGCGGGCCCGCGACCTCGACAGCAAATCCCTCGGCAACGGCGCCGCTGAGATCGCGCCCGCGCCGCCGCCCGCGCCGATGATGATGATGCAGCGGGCGACGGCCACGCCGGTCGGTGGTGCGGATGGATATGCGGACCAGGTCGTGGACGCGCCCCGGCAATACGCCCAGCTGACCGCGGCCGAGTCGGGCGAGAGCGCGACCCAGGTCACCTTCCACCTGCCCGAGCCGGTGACCGTTGCCGCCGGCCATTCGCTGCTGGTGCCGATCGTCAACCGCGAGATCCCGGCCAACCGGGTCGACCTGTACCTGCCGGACACCGAGCCGAAGCATCCGCTGGCTTCGGTCGACCTCAAGAACGACGGCGAGACCGGCCTGCCCCCGGGCGTGCTGACGCTGTACGAACGCGGCGCGCAGGGCGTGGTCACCTATGTCGGCGACGCCCGGCTGGGCGCGCTGCCGACCGGCGAGAACCGGCTGGTCAGCTTCGCCGTCGACCAGAAGGTGATGGTCGATCGCGAGGACAAGCGCGACGACACGCTGGCCCGGGCCCGCATCGTCGACGGCGTGCTGGAGATCACCACCACCCAGCGCAGCACCACCACCTACGCCGTCACCGGCGCCGCCGGCGAGGACCGCACGGTGCTGCTGGAGACGCCGCGCTTCGAGGGCTGGACCCTGACCGAGCCGGACAAGGGCAAGGTCGAGATCGTCGGCGGCCAGTACCGCATCCGCCGCACCGTGGCGGCCGGCAAGACCGAGACGGTGACGGTGACGCAGGAACAGCCCTCGGCCCAGACCATCGACCTGAGCGCCGATGCCGACGACCAGATCGGCTATTGGGCCTCGGCCACCACGGTTCCGGACAAGGTGCGCAAGGCGCTGTCGGGCCTGGCCGGGCAGCTGGCCACCATCCACGACCACGAGGCCGAGGCGGAGCGGCTGGAGCAGCGCCAGTCCGAGATCGGCGAGGAGCAGGCGCGGCTGCGCGACAACCTCGGCGCCGTGCCGAAGGACAGCGACCTGTTCCAGCGCTACATCGGCAAGCTGAACGACAGCGAGAGCGAGCTGGAGAAGACCGGCGCCGACCTGGCCAAGGCACGCAAGGCGATCGACGACTCCCGGGCCACCTTCCGCCAGGCGGTGCGCAAGCTCAGCGTGTCGTGATCCAGGTCTGATGCAGGATGGGGCGTCGCCGCCCCATCCCTTTTTTGGTGAATCCCTCCTGACACCATGTTGTCAGGAGGGGTAGCGTATTGTTCTGCCATCGACGCTGCGCAGCGTGGGTCGGCAGAGGAGTGGAAGCGATGGCATTCGTGACCGAATTGGTGTTCTTTCGCGCCCGGCCCGGCATGGCGGTCGAGACCGTGAGCGCGGATGCCGCGCCGGACTCCTGCGTCAGCATCGCGGGTGGGTTCGGCGACATCATCCGCTGGCGCGACCGGGCCGGCGCCCGGATCGCCGCCGGGGCGGCCAACGTGTGGCCCTGCGACCGCCAAGCGGTGATCGAAGACCCGCCGGCCTGCCCCCCGCTCTGCCGCTCCGCCTGACCGTCCCCGCCGATGCGCCGCGCCGACCGCCTGATCCAGATCCTGCTGCTGATGCGGGGCCGCGCCCTGGTCACGGCGCTGCAGCTGGCCGAGGCGCTGGAGGTGTCGGAGCGCACGATCTACCGCGACATGGCCGACCTCTTGGCCAGCGGCACGCCGATCGACGGCGAGGCCGGCGTCGGCTACCGGCTGCGCCGTGGCTTCACTCCGCCGGCGGTGCAGTTCACCGCCGAGGAGCTGCTGGCGCTGAGCCTGGGCGCCCGCATGGTCGGGGCCTGGACCGACCCGGCCCTGGCCCGCGCCGCCGCCTCGGCCGCCCGCAAGATCTCCGGCGTGCTGCCGGAGGCCAGCGCCGCCTCGCTCGACGAGGCGCCGATGCACGCGCCCAGCCAGCGGCCCTATCCGGTGGAGCTGCTGGAGCCGTTCCGCACCGCGATCGCCGAGCGCTGGAAGATGCGGCTGCACTACAGCGCGCCCGACGCGACCAGCGAGCGGATCATCCATCCGCTGGGCCTGTTCTTCTGGGGCAATCGCTGGACCGCCACCGGCTGGTGTGAGCTGCGCCAGGACTTCCGCAGCTTCCGCCTCGACCGGATCGAGACGATGGAGCAGCTGGAGGAGCGGTTCCAGCCGGTCTCCGGCCGCACCCTGGCCGACTATCTCAGCCGGGTGCGCGACGAGCGGATGCACCAGGAAACCACGGCGGAACCGAAGCTGCGGAGCCCCCGTTCCGGTGCTTAGAGGCCGCCGGCGACGGCGGCCGCCGAACCACCGGAGATGGCCCCGTGAGATACATCCTGCTCTGGCTGCTCGGGATCCCGATCCCCCTGCTCATCGTCATCTGGCTGCTGTTTCACTGAACCAGAGCGTCAGCCGGGCCGGCCGGCCAGCCCGAACAGGACGTTGAGCACCAGGGCGGCGCCGGTGCGGCCGGTGATGTCGTCATGGTCGAAGGGCGGCGCGATCTCGACCAGGTCGAAGCCGACCGTCTTCGGATGGCTGCCGATCCGGCGCAGCGCATCCTGCACGTCGCGCGCGTCCAGCCCGCCGGGGTTGGGCGCCGCGGTGCCGGGCGCCTGGCTCTGGTCGATGCAGTCGATGTCGACCGAGACGTAGAGCGCGTCGACCCCATCGGTCGCCAGGGCCAGCGCCTGCTCCACCACCTCGGCCATGCCGCGGCGCCGGACCTCGAGCGCCGGGATCACCGTCACCCCCTGCTCCGCCGCATAGCCGGCGAGCTGGGGCGAGTTGGCGAATTCCGCCATGCCGATCTGCACCAGGTTGCGCCCGGACAGGGCGCCGTCCAGCAGTTCCAGCGACTTGCGGAACGGCACGCCGCTGGATTCGGCGCCGAGATGCGCCTTGCGCAGATCGTGATGGGCGTCGAAATGGATCACGCCCAGCCGCTTGCCGGCCCCCAGCCCCTGCACCACGCCGCGGATGATCGGGAAGGAGATCGAATGGTCGCCGCCGATCGACACCGGCACGATGCCGCGGCCGACCAGCGCCGCGATCGCCGTGGTGATCCGGTCGTGGCTGCCCGGCAGGTCGGTGACGACGGTGGCGACGTCGCCGACATCGGCGGCGCGGAACCCGGTCATCGCCCGGCCGTCGCCGCTGCTGTAGGTGGTGTAGTACATCATCGACCGGCGCACGGCGTCCGGCCCGTGGCGCGAGCCGGTGCGGACCACCGAGGCGCCGTCGAACGGGATGCCCAGCAGCGCCGCCTGCAGCCCGTCCCAGCGCCCGTCCCACTCCAGCCAGCTGCCGGCGCGGTGCTCGGCCGGGTCGCCCTTCATGGTGTTGACCACGAGGCCGGGCGGCATCAGGCCGGGATCGATCGGTGCGGACATGGACAAGCTCCGGTTTCGGGAAGGGCCGGTCAGTTCAGCTCGGCATAGGTGCCGTCGCGCCACGCGTACATGACGTAGGACGGGTCGATGACGTCGCCCTTGACGTCGAAGCGGATGGTGCCGATCACGGTGTCGAACGGCCTGCCGCTGCGCAGCCCCTTGACGATCGCGGCCGGGTCGGCGCCGCCCGCGGCCTCCGCCGCCTGGGCCAGCACCTGGAAGGCGGCATAGCTGTAGAGGGCGAAACCATCCGGGCTCTTGCCCCGTGCCTTCAGCGCCTCGACGACAGCCTTGCCGGCGGGGTTGCTGCGCGGGTCGGGCGGATGGGTCATCAGCGTGCCGGCGGCGGCATCGCCGGCGATCGCCCAGAAGTCGTCGGCCAGGATGCCGTCGCTGGCGACAAAGACGGCAGTCAGCCCCTGCTCGCGCGCCTGCCGGATCAGCAGCCCGGCCTCGGTCTGGTAGCCGCCGTAATACACCGCCTCGACGCCCGCGTTCTTCAGCTTGCTGACGACGGCGGAAAAGTCGCGCTCGCCCTGGTTGATGCTCTCCGACACCACGGCCTGCAGCCCGGCGGCGGCCATCGCCTTCTGCGTCTCCTCGGCCACGCCGGTGCCGAAGGCGGAGCGGTCATGGACGATCGCGACTTTCTTGAAATGCGCCGCGAGGTAGCGGCCGGAGACCGCGCCCTGGGCGTCGTCGCGGCCGCAGACCCGGAAGATTTCCTGCCAGCCCTTGGCCGCCGCGTCGTCGGTCAGCGCTGGGTTGGTCGAGGCCGGGGTGATCATCGGGATGCCGCTGTCGTGATAGACCGCGGCGGCCGGGATCGAGGATGACGAGCAGAAATGCCCGACCACCGCCGCCACGTCGCGGCCGGCAAGGTCGTTGGCGACGCTGACCGCCTGGCGCGGATCGCACTGGTCGTCGCCGAGTTCGAGCGTGACATGGCGGCCGAGGATGCCGCCCTTGGCGTTGAGGTCCGCCACCGCCAGCTCGGCGCCGCTGGCCATCTGTTCGCCGAACGAGGCCTCAGGCCCGGTGAAGGGCCCCGCCGCGCCCAGCCGCAGCTCCGCCGCCGACAGGCTGGCCCCGGTCGACAGGGTGGCCGCCAGGACGATCCCGGCGGCTGCCATCTTTCGCATCGCGCATCCCATGATTTCGCCCCGCTGCTGATCCGGCCGTCTTGCTGCGTCCGGTGATTGCGGCAACGGTATCGTGACCGGGACTTGACATGAAATGATCAAATATCAGGAAATGGATGAACTGATGTCATGAAGGGCGCGCCATGCAGCGGCTTCCCCTCGGCCCGCTGCGGACCTTCGACCTGGCCGCGCGGCATGAGAGCTTCGCCCGGGCGGCGCAGGCCCTGCATCTGACCGACAGCGCGGTCAGCCACCAGATGCGCAGGCTTGAGGCGGCGGTCGGCTTCGCGCTGTTCGAACGCCGCGGCCGGCGCGTCGTCCTGACCAATGCCGGGCGGGAATTCCACCGCACGGTGCATGACAGCCTGGAGACCATGGCGGCCGCGGCGGCGGAGCTGGCGTCCCGCGCCGGCGAGGCGGCCGGCCCGCTGGCGATCGGCGCGCCGCCGATGTTCGCCAGCAAATGGCTGGCGCCGCGCCTGGCGGAGTTCGCGCGCAGCCATCCGGCGATCGAATGCACCGTCCGGGTCGTCGACAACGACGCCGTCGCAGCGGCGGAGGCCGATATCGGCATCGCCTTCGGCAGCGGCCCCTGGCCGGGGCGATGGTCACGGGTCCTGGCCGAGGTCGCGCTGTCGCCGGCCTGCAGCCCACGGCTGTTCGGCGACCGCGGCGGCGTCATCCCCGACCCGGCGGCGCTGGGCGAGGTGCCGCTGCTGCACCAGGACGACGGCACCGAATGGCGGCGCTGGTTCGCCGCCGCCGGAGTGAAGCCGCCCGCGGCCGGCCGGCAGATGCACTTCTCCGATATCAGCGTCGCCATCGACGTGGCGCTGCATGGCGGCGGCATGGTGCTGGCCAGCGACGTGCTGTCGTCCCAGCATGTCCGCGACGGCACCCTGGTCCGCCCCTTCCCGACCCGGATCGCGGCCGACGGGCAATGGTGCGTGCTGTGCGACCCGCGCCGGATCGACCTGCCGGCGATCCGGGTGTTCCTGGCCTGGCTGACCGCCCAGTTCGAGGCCCCCGAGCCGCGGCCCCGGCCGCGCGGCTGAGCCGGTCGGCCGACCTCAGAACCGCGCCAGCCCCTCCGCCGCCACGGCGCCCAGCAGCACCACCAGCCAGGGCGGCACCGCCCACAGCGCCAGGGCCAGGAAGGCGACCAGCGCCAGGGCGAAATCCGCCGGCGCCAGGACCGCGCTGGTCCACACCGGGGTGTAGAGCGCGGCGAGCAGCAGGCCGACCACCGCGGCATTGACGCCACGCAGCGCCGATTGCACCGCGCCGCGCCGGCGCAGCCCTTCCCAGAACGGCAGGACGCCGACCACCAGCAGGAAGGACGGCAGGAAGATCGCGCCCAGGCACAGCAGCCCGCCGCGCCACCCGCCCGGCCCGATCCCGGCCGCGGCGCCGAGATAGGCGGCGAAGGTGAACAGCGGTCCCGGCACCGCCTGGGCCGCGCCGTAGCCGGCTAGGAAGCGATCCGGCGCCACCCAGCCGGGCGGCACCAGCTCGGCCTGCAGCAGCGGCAGCACGACATGGCCGCCGCCGAACACCAGCGACCCGGTGCGGTAGAAGCTGTCGAACAACAGCAGCGACGGGCTGCCGGTCGCGGCGGCGAGCAGCGGCAGGCCGGCCAGCAGCAGGACGAACAGCACCAGGCAGGCGACCGCGACGGGCCGCCCGACGTCGCCGGCCAGCGGCACCCCGGCCGTGCCGGTCGCGCCGGCCGGCAGCAGCCACCAGCCGACCAGCCCGCCGACCAGGATGGCGCCGACCTGGCCGAAGGCGGTCGGCACCAGCAGCGCCAGCAGCGCCGCCCCGACCGCGACGCTGGCCCGCCCGCGGTCCGGGCACAGGCTTCGCGCCATGCCCCAGACCGCCTGGGCGACGACGGCGACCGCGACCACCTTCAGCCCGTGCAGCCAGGCGCCGCCCACGCCCACCCAACCCGTGCCATAGGCGAACAGGATCATGGCCGCGGCCGATGGCAGGGTGAAGCCGAGCCAGGCGCACAGCGCACCGGCCAGCCCCGCGCGGTGCAGGCCGATGGCCATGCCGGCCTGGCTGGAAGCCGGGCCGGGCAGGAACTGGCAGAGGGCGACGAGATCGGCATAGGCCGCCTCGTCCAGCCAGCGCCGCCGCACCACGACGGCGTCGCGGAAGTAGCCGAGATGGGCGATCGGGCCGCCGAAGGAGGTCAGGCCGAGCCGGAGAAAGACCAGCAGGACTTCGAGCGGCGATCCGCGCGGTCGGGTGACGGCGTCGGCCATGGGGACCTTTCCTTCCGGCTGGATCCGCCTTCTGCCATGGCCCCACGGCATCCGCAAGCGCGGCGCAGACGCACCACCGAGGCACAGGATTCAGCCTCGGCTGCACTCTGCAGCACGATCGAAATATCCGTTACGAACCAAAGACTTGCGCCGTTGACCCATCGACTCCGGGGCCCTATGCAGAGCCCCTTGCCCGCTTCTGGAACACCGCCGTGCCCCTTGCCACCACCCTCGGCCTCGCCGTCAGCCTGTCGATGGACGCCTTCGCCGCCGCGATCGGCAAGGGCGCCGCGGCACGCAGCATCCCGGTCCGCGCCCAGGCCGCCGAGGCCGTGCGGGTCGGCGCCGTGCTGGGCGGGTTCGAACTGGTCATGCCGCTGCTGGGCTGGGCGCTGGGCATCGCCTTCGCTGAGGCGGTGGCGGCGGTCGACCATTGGGTCGCCTTCGTCCTGCTCGGCCTGGTCGGCGGCCGCATGGCCTGGCATGGGCTGCGGCCGGGGACGGGCCCGGCGCCGGACCGGCGGTCGAGCCTGGCGGCGCTGGCCGTCGCCGGCATCGCCACCAGCATCGACGCGACCGCGGTCGGGGTCAGCCTGGCCTTTGTCCGGATCGACATCTGGACCGCCAGCCTGACCATCGGCGCCGTCACCTTCGTGATGTGCCTGCTGGGCTTCGGGCTGGGCCGCGGCGCCGGCGCCCGGCTGGGACGGCTGGCCGAGATCCTGGGCGGCTGCGGCCTGGTCCTGGTCGGCGCCCGGATCCTGGTCGAGCACCTCGGCGGGGCCTGAAACGACGATGACGCCGTCATGGCCGGCTGTCCCAGTCAGAGGGGAGTGCGGTCGCGCGCGCCGGCCTTGCGGCCCGGCCACGGCAGCAGCATGCCGACCTGCTGGCGATAGCGGCGGTACTGGTCGCCGAACAGCCCGATCAGGTCGCGCTCTTCCAGCTGGATCGCGATCAGGATGTAGCCCGTGGTCGCCACCGAGAACAGCAGGTGGCCGACCGTCATCGCCGGCGTGGCCCAGAAGGCGAGCAGGAAGCCGAGATAGAGCGGGTGGCGGACATGCCGGTAGAGGAACGGCGTGTGGAACCGCGGGGCCGGCAGGTCCCGGCCCAGCAGGCGCGCGAACACCTGGGTCAGCCCGAACAGCTCGAAATGGCTGATCAGGAAGGTGCTGAGCACCAGCAGGGCCCAGCCGAGCCAGAAGATGCCGTGAAGCACCGCCACGGCGATCGGATCCTGCACCGTCCAGACCGGATCGGGCAGCGGCCGCCACTGCCAGTACAGCAGCAGCAGGACGAGGCTGGCGAGGAGCACGTAGGTGCTGCGCTCGATCGACTTGGGCACGAACCGCGTCCACCAGAGCTTGAAGCCCTGCCGCGCCATGACGCTGTGCTGCACGGCGAACAGCCCGAGCAGCAGGGTGTCCACCACCAGGCTCTCGAGCAGTGGCCCCCCTGCCCCGGTGTCGATCGACTTCGGCACCACCTGGTTGCCGACGAACCCGATCGCGTAGAGCAGGGTGCCGAGAAAGATCGCGTAGGCGACGATGCCGTAGAGAAGCGCGGCTATGCCGGCCATGGCTGTCCTCCTGTGGTTGAAATGTCCCATGGCCCGACCGGGCCCTGGGCTCGATAATTCGGTCGACCGACCGAAATTCGCACAAAACGTCTCGGTTGAAGCGAGGCATCAGTTTGATCGATCGACCGACCGACTTTAGGATGCGGGTTCATCGTTTCGGCCAGGGAGAGCAGATCATGGGCCATCCGACGCGTCCCCTTGCCGGCTCCGGCCGCCCCGCATGACGCGTGGATCCGGTGATGACGCCGTGGCCTCGAAGCCGGGAAAGCGCGACACGCGCCAGGAGCTGCTGGCGGCGGCGGAGACCTGCCTGCGCCGCGACGGCCATGCCGCCCTGTCGACCCGGACCGTGGCCGAGACCGCGGGCGTGCCGCTCAGCCAGATCCACTATCATTTCAAATCCAAGCAAGGCCTGGTGCTGGCGCTGCTCGACCACCTGAACGAGCGCCTGCTGGAGCGCCAGTCGGCGACGTTCGCCGAGCCGATGCCCCTGTGGCGCCGGTGGGAGCGGGCCTGCGACTTTCTCGATGAGGATCTGTCGTCCGGTTATGTGCGCATCCTGCAGGACATGATGGCGGCCGGCTGGTCGGACCCGGAGATTGCCGAAGCCGTGCGCCGCAGCCTGCGCGGCTGGTACGCCCTCCTGAATGCGCTGGCCAGGGAGGCTGGCGAAAGCCTCGGCGGCCTCGGGCCGTTTTCGCCGGCCGAGGTCGCCTGCCTCGTCGGCGCGGCCTTTCTCGGCAGCGAGGCGAAGCTGCTGCTGGGCTTCGAGAGCGAGGCCATGCCCATCCGGCAGGCCTTGCGCCGCTTCGGCGGATTGCTCCGGCAGATCGAGGAAACGCCGCGCCCGCAGGCGGCGGCCCCAGCCCGTTGATGACATGCGTCCAGGATCTCAGGCCGGCCGCGACCCGGGCAACCCCTCAAAACAGGGGACCTTGACAGGTTTCCTGGAGCGTGAACCTCGCAGGCGCCGTCAGGTGTCGAGCAGGCCGAGGACCATGGCGGTGGCGACCGCCTCGGTGCGGCTGGACGCCCGCAGCTTGCGCATCGCCGATTCGACATATTCGTTGATGGTGTAGGTCGACAGGTCGAGCTCGCGAGCGATGCCCTTGCTCGACACGCCGCGGGCCACTCGGGCCAGACATTCGCGCTCGCGCCGGGTCAGCGGCGACGGCCCCCGCGCCAACCGCACGGCGGTGCGCCTCGCCGCCGCGCCGGCAATGCGCCGCTCGATGCCCATGGCCCGGCGCAGATGCGGCGCGATCGCGCGCAGGGCCCGGACCTGCGCCTCGTCCCAGGCGGGCCGGGACCGCGGCCGCCACATCGACAGCGTGTCGGTGCGGTCGCTGCCGGCGGGATCCATCCAGAAGAGGCCGGCATGCATGTCCCGGGGCGCCAGCATGTCGCTGTAGAACTCGGACCGCATGTAGGCCGCTTCCGGCACCAGCATGAAATTGGTGAAGATCGAACCATCAGGCGCCGGCATCATCGGGCGGATCGGATCGCGCTGCTGGTAATGCGCGCGATACTGCGGGATGCAGGCCTCGTCGATGCCGATGATGACCAGGTCGTGCATCGGCACGAAGGATCGGGCCAGCAACCCGGTGCGGGCGTCGAACAGCCCCAGCAGCCGGTCGAGCACCCGGGTCCAATCCTCGTCGCCGATGGCGGCGTCGTAGGTCTGGCCGATCAGGCCGGCGAGCTGGTGGTCATCGGGCATGGGAATGGTCCGGTCACACGAGCCGGCGGAGTCTCCGGCCCACCAGCAGCATAGTCGGATTCATGTCCTTTCCTTGGCGGGCACGGACAGCCGGTCCGCCCCGGCCTACTCCGCCGCCAGCTTCGGCGCCGCCGGGGTGCGCAGCGAGGCCAGCAGTTCCGCCTCGCGCGCCTTGGCCTTGGCAAGGGCCTCGTCCTTGATGTGGCCATAGCCGCGGATCTGCTCCGGCACCCGGGCGAGGGCGACGCAGACCGCATGGGTGTCCGGGCCGAGCCGGGCCAGCAGCTCCTCGACCACCGCCTCGTAATCGGCGATCAGCTGCCGCTCGCCCTTGCGCTCGGCGGTGCGGCCGAACGGGTCGAGGGCGGTGCCGCGCAGCCGCTTCATCCGCGCCAGCAGCCTGAAGGCCTTCAGCATCCAGGGGCCGAAGGTGCGCTTCTTGAGGTGCCCGGTCTCCGGGTCCTTCTCGGAGAAGGACGGCGGCGCCAGGTGGAACTGCAGCTTGTAGTCGCCCTCGAACTGGGCCTCGAGCTGCTTCAGGAAGGTGCCGTCGGTGTAGAGCCGGGCGACCTCGTACTCGTCCTTGTAGGCCAGCAGCTTGTAGTAGTTGCGCGCCACCGCGTCGGTCAGATCCTCGCGGCCGAACTTGGCCTCGGCCGCCCGCACCTTGCCGACCAGCGTGGTGAAGCGTGCGGCATAGGCGGCGTCCTGGTAGGCGGTCAGCTGCTCGACCCGGCGGGCCAGCACCTCGTCCAGCGTCCGCGACAGCTTGCGCACCGCGTCCGGCGCCGGCGCCACCAGGCGCTCGACCCGGGCAAGGTCGTGGGCGGCGCGGCGGCCCCACAGGAACGCGGCCTTGTTCATCGGAACGGCGGTGCCGTTCAGCTCGATCGCCTTCTCCAGCGCCTCGTGCGACACCGGCACCAGCCCCTTCTGCCAGGCGTAGCCGAGCATGAACAGGTTGGTGGCGATGCTGTCGCCGAGCAGCGCCGTGGCGATCCGGGTGGCGTCGACGGTGTCGAGCAGAGCGGGGTCGCCGCCGTTCTTGGCCACGGTGTCGAGCATCGCCTTGCCGGGGATGACGAAGTCCGGGTTCTGGGTGAAGGCGCCGGTGATGGCCTCGTTGCTGTTCACCACCTGGCGGGTCAGGCCGGGATGGATCTTCGACTGCGCCTCGCCCGAGGCCGCGACCACCAGGTCGCAGCCCAGCATCAGCCGGGCGCCGCCGGCGGCGATGCGCACGGCGTGGATGTCCTCCGGCGTCCGGGCGACGCGGACATGGCTGACCACCGCCCCGCCCTTCTGGGCCAGGCCGGCCTGGTCGAGCACCGAGACGCCCTTGCCTTCGAGATGCGCGGCCATGCCGAGCAGCGCGCCGATGGTGATGACGCCGGTGCCGCCGATGCCGGTGATCATGATGCCGTAGGGCTGGTCGAGCGACGGCAGGTCAGGCTCCGGCAGCACCGGGAACAGGTCGGCCGCGCCCTGGGCGGCCGGCTTCGGCTTGCGCGGGCTTCCGCCCAGCACCGAGACGAAGGATGGGCAGAAGCCGTTGACGCAGGA
The DNA here is from genome assembly GCF_031453975.1 of Inquilinus ginsengisoli. Classification (NCBI taxonomy): domain Bacteria; kingdom Pseudomonadati; phylum Pseudomonadota; class Alphaproteobacteria; order Rhodospirillales; family Rhodospirillaceae; genus Inquilinus; species Inquilinus ginsengisoli. The sequence continues at coordinate 154,198 of NZ_JAVDPW010000014.1, read as the reverse complement.
GAAGTCCTTGTTGCAGCTGGACTGGTCGATCGCGCGCTTGCGGCCGAATTCGGTCTCGACCGGCACCACCGACAGGCAGTTCGACACCTTCGAGCAGTCGCCGCAGCCCTCGCACACCGCCTCGTTGATGAAGACCCGCCGGGCCGGGTCCTCCATCAGGCCGCGCTTGCGGCGACGGCGCTTCTCGGCGGCGCAGGTCTGGTCGTAGATCATCACCGAGACGCCGGGCGTGTCGCGCAGCCGCTGCTGGACGTGGTCCAGCTCGTCGCGATGCTCGACCGGCACGCCGTGGGGCAGCAGCTTGCTCGGCATCCCGGCCCCGCCGTAGATCTCGGGCCGGTCGGTGACCACCACCATGGTCTTGACGCCCTCGGCCGCCAGCTGGGCCGCGATCATCGGCACGCTGATGGTGCCGTCGACCGGCTGGCCGCCGGTCATGGCCACGGCGTCGTTGAACAGGATCTTGTAAGTGACGTTGACCCCGGCCGCGAGTGCGGCGCGGATCGCCAGGCTGCCGGAGTGGAAATAGGTGCCGTCGCCGAGATTGACGAAGACGTGCTTGGTCTCGGTGAAGCGCGCCTGGCCGATCCAGGCAGCGCCCTCGCCGCCCATCTGGCTGAAGGTCTCGGCCTTCCGGTCCGGCATCCAGGTCGCCATGTAGTGACAGCCGATGCCGGCCAGCGCCCGGCTGCCCTCGGGCACCCGGGTCGAGGTGTTGTGCGGGCAGCCGGAGCAGAAATACGGCACCCGGTCGACCGCGGCCTTGACGATCTTCTTCTGGCCCTCGCGCTCCTCGAGATAGCGCACCCGCTCGGCCAGGCCGGTGTGGTTGAGGTACTTCAAGAGCCGCTTGCCGATGACCACGGCGATCTGGGCCGGGGTCAGCTCGCCGGTCGAGGGCAGGATCCAGTCGCGGCCCTCGTCGAACTTGCCGACGATCACCGGCCGCTTGTCCGCCCGCCAGTTGTACAGCTGTTCCTTCAGCTGGTTCTCGATCAGCGCCCGCTTCTCCTCGACCACGATCAGCTCGTCGAGGCCTTCGGCGAAGGCGCGCACGCCGCTGGGCTCCAGCGGCCAGGGCATGCCGACCTTGTAGATGCAGATGCCGAGCTCCGCCGCCAGCGCCCGGTCGATGCCGAGGTCGTCCAGCGCCTGGCGCACATCGAGATAGGATTTGCCGGTGGTGACGATGCCGAAGCGGTGGCGGCCGCTGTCATAGACCAGGTGGTCGAGCTTGTTGGCGCGGGCGAAGGCGAGTGCTGCGTACAGCTTGTCGCGCATCAGCCGCTCCTCCTGCACCATCGGAGGGTCGGGCCAGCGGATGTTCAGCCCGCCCGCAGGCATGGCGAAATCTTCGGGCAGCACGATGCCGACGCGGTTCGGATCGACATGGACCGAGGCCGAGCTGTCGACGTTCTCGGCGATGGTTTTGAAGCCGACCCACAGGCCGGAATAGCGGCTCATCGCCCAGCCGTAGAGGCCGTAGTCCAGGATCTCCTGGACGTTCGATGGGTTCAGCACCGGCATCATATGGGCGATGAAGGCGTGCTCGGACTGGTGCGGCACGGTGGAGGACTTGCAGGCATGGTCGTCGCCGGCCAGGGCCAGGACGCCGCCGTATTTCGAGGTGCCGGCGAAGTTGGCGTGCTTCAGCACGTCGCCGGTGCGGTCGACCCCGGGGCCCTTGCCGTACCAGATGCCGAACACGCCGTCATGCTTGGCGCCGGGCCACAGCCCGACCTGCTGGCTGCCCCAGACCGCAGTGGCGCCGAGGTCCTCGTTGACCCCGGGCTGGAATTCGATGTGCTGCTTCTGCAGGAACTTGCGCGCCGACCACAGCGCCTGGTCGTAGCCGCCGAGCGGCGAACCGCGGTAGCCGGAGATGAAGCAGGCGGTGTCCAGCCCCGCCGCAGCATCGCGCTGACGCTGCATCAGGGGCAGGCGGACCAGCGCCTGGATGCCGGTGAGATAGATGCGGCCGGAGTCGAGGGCGTACTTGTCCTCGAGGCTCACGGGTGCAAGGGCCACTGCCGTCATCGACGCCTCCCGAAGGCGGCCGGTTTCAGTCCGGCTGCTGCAAAAAGGTAATCTTCTTTCGCGTTCTGGACAATCGGCCGGGAGGCCGCGGCGACAGAAAGCAACGGCAAACCGGACAGCCTTACTGTCCTTGATGGAAGATTACGGGCTTTCCGGAAATCGGGATGGAAACGAACCCGCCGGTCACCGCGCGAGGGCCGCGACATCGCCCGGGGGTGACGGATGGCAGGGCAAGCCCTAGATAGGTCGGGCGCCCCCGCTCGCGACATCCGGTTTGGATCATGGCTGACGAAGAAAACAGTTTCGGTGGACGGCTGCGCCGCTACGCCCGGGTCTCGGGCGCGATGGGCGGCCTCGCGGCCCGGGTGGCGGGGGAGCGCTATCTCGGCCTGAAGGTCGACCGCGACGCCCATGCCAGCGAGTTGCGAGTCGCGCTGGGCGGGCTGAAGGGCCCGCTGATGAAGGTGGCGCAGATGCTGGCCACCATCCCCGAGGCGGTGCCGAAGGAATATGCGCAGGAGCTGCAGCAGCTGCAGGCTGATGCCCCGTCGATGGGCTGGCCCTTCGTCAAGCGGCGGATGGCGAGCGAGCTGGGGCTGGACTGGCAGGGCCGGTTCAAGAGCTTCGAGCACGAGGCGGCGGCCGCGGCGTCGCTGGGCCAGGTGCACAAGGCGGTGGGCCATGACGGAAGGCGGCTGGCCTGCAAGCTGCAGTACCCCGACATGCAGTCGGCGGTCGAGGCCGACCTCAAGCAGCTGAAGCTGATCCTCGGCATCTTCGAACGTTACGACAAGACGGTGTCGACCAAGCAGATCCACGCCGAGATCTCGGAGCGGCTGCGCGAGGAGCTGGACTATTCGCTCGAGGCCAAGCATTCCAGGCTCTACGCCGACATGCTGGCGAACGAGCCCAACGTCCATGTGCCCGAGGTGGTGCCGGAGCTGTCGACCAAGCGGCTGCTGACCACCACCTGGCAGGACGGCAAGAAGATCCTGACCTTCGTCCAAGGCAGCGAGGAGCAGCGGGCCCAGCTGGCGTTGAACATGTTCCGCGCCTGGTACGTGCCGCTGTATTTCTACGGCGTGATCCATGGCGACCCGCATCTCGGCAACTACTCGGTGCGGGACGACGATTCGATCAACCTGATGGATTTCGGCTGCATCAGGGTGTTCCCGCCCAGCTTCGTCGGCGGCGTGATCGAACTGTACCGGGCCCTGGAGACCAATGACCGCGATCGCGCGGTGGCGGCCTACAAGACCTGGGGCTTCAAGAACATGACCAACGAGCTGGCCGACGTGCTGAACGTCTGGGCCGGCTTCCTGTACGGCCCGATCCTGGAGAACAAGGTGCGGCTGATCGGCGAGGCCAAGAACGGCGTCTATGGCCGCGAGACCGCCGAGCAGGTGCACAAGGAGCTGCGCCGCGTCGGCGGGATCGAGGTGCCGCGCGAATTCGTGTTCATGGACCGCGCCGCGCTGGGCCTGGGCTCGGTGTTCATCCACCTCAAGGCCAAGGTGAACTGGCACACCCTGTTCAACGACCTGATCGCCGATTTCGACCTGGCGTCGCTGACCAGGCGGCAGAGCGACATCCTGAAGAAGCACGATATCCCGCTACCGGTGGCCGGCGCCTGACGCCCATGGCTCCAAGCGATCCGGACGAGTGGGCCGCCCTGCGGCGGGAATGGGCCGAGGGCGGTCGCGTCGTGCTCCAGGACGATGCGAATGGCAGCGACCACAGCATCGTCCATCACTGGATCATGCGGCTGATCGATGGCGAGATCGTCGATGACGACCGGGACGGCATCCTGTCGCTGGTCTATCACAGCCTGAACTTCGACATCCCCTTCGCCGCCACCAAGGGCGTGCGGGACGAGTTGCTGCAGGTGGTCCGGATGAAGATCAAGGACCCCGCCTGGCGGCGATTCCCCCAGGAGCCCGGGGCAAAGGAAGGCTGAGTCCCGGCGGATAGGGGGCGTTGCTCACCCGTCTGCGAGAATTCCCCACATCGTCATTGCGAGCGCAGCGAAGCAATCCATCGGGCCGCTCGTGCTGACCCGTGGATTGCTTCGTCGGCTTCGCCTCCTCGCAATGACGGATGAGAGGCGGGCGCCTTCTCAGGCCGTCCGCACCCCGCCTCAGTTTACCGACGGCCCTGCCTTGGGGGTCGGCTGGCCCTGCGGTGGCGTCGGCCCGCCCGGGTAGAATTTCGCGGCGGGATTGGCCTGCATGAAGTCATAGACCACCGCGCCGAGCGGGCGCTTCTGCCGCTCGGATGGCGCCTGCTGCCACGGCACGACCTCGCGCAGCGCCGCCAGCGCCGCGGTCGGCACCGCTCCGAAGTTGCGCCCGGGGGCCTGGACCTTGCGCACATCCGTCCAGAAGCTCCCCGTCAGCAGGTCCTGGGCCAGGAGCTGGAAGGACAGGTCGACGGCGTCGCGGGCCCGCTGGGTCTTGAGGCGGGTTTCCGCCTGCAGGTCCTCGACCGTGGCGACGATGGCCTGTCCGGCCGGCGTGACCGGCGTGCCCATGCCCGACAGCTCCAGCCAGAGATCGGTCGGCAGGTAACCGTCCAGCCTAGGCGCGTTCCTGCGCATGTCGGCGCTGAGGATGTCGGCCGGCTTGACCACCGTGAAGAAGGGGTTGCGGAAGCGCTCGATGCGCTGGGCGACCGCCACGTCCATATTGGTCAGGGCGATGGTGAAGGCTTCGACCTGATTGGCGAGGGGATAGGGATCCCAATTGGCGTTGGAGAAGATGTAGCCCGACTGGCCGTGGCTGAGCGGGCCGCCCTTGACGTAGTACTTCATGAATTGCGGCGTGCTCAGCTCCCATGAGCTTTCCGGCGTCAGGCCGGGCAGCACGGCCGGGTTGTGATCGGACGCGTTGATCGACAGCAGCGTGGAATCGCGCAGCTCGGCCCAGGCCTGCCAGGCCGAGCCCTGACGCTGGCTGGAGGCGCGCATGCTTTCGGGATCCTGGATGATGCGGGCCGGGTCCTCGTCGAAGAGATAGCTGCCCCGGATCATGTCCATGACCCGCGCAGCGTCCCAGGTCAGCCAGGGATAGGGACGCATCGCCTGAACCTGCGAGGAGATCGGCGTGACGCTGGAATTCATGCCGAGCAGGTCGATGGCATGGGCGAGGTCCGTCCATTCCAGCAGCCTGCGCGCATCGGCCACCAGCAGCACGGCCTGGGCCTGGGCATAGGCGTTGGTGCTGATCAGGGCGGCTTCATCGGCGGCGAAGGGCTCCAGCGGCCTCAGGCCGGCCTTGGCAAGAGCGTCGGCCGCCGGCATGCGCACGCCGCGGTAATAGGCATCGCCTTCGCCGACCATGGCCCCCGCGATGTTGCCCATGGTGGGCAGGTCGCCCTCGCCCAGCGTGCCGCGCGACTGCACAACCGGGGTGACGCGCGCATTGAGCATGTCGACCAGGATGTGGGTCAGCTGCGGGCTGGCCGCCTCATAGGACATGGTATTGGCACGGATCGCCATGATGGCGCGGATCAGCGCCTCCTCCTGCAGCTCCGGGCCGAAGCCGCTGGCGACCCCGTTCCTGAAACGCGCCAACTGCTGCTCCTTCAGCAGCTTGGTGTTCTCGGGCGTGGTCGGGTCGCCCGAAAAGATCACCGTTTCGCGCTGGTCGCCGGCCCCCCGGTTGAACCAGTAGATCGTCACGTTCTCGGCCGCGCCCTGCAGCAGCAGCCCGTAGGCATCGGCCGAGCGTTGCAGGGCTTCATCGCTGAGCTTCACCTTCGCACCGTCGCGGGCGATGGCGATCACCTGCTCGATCGTGAGGTCATTGCCTGTCAGCGTGATCGTCGTGTCCGCGGCGGTTTCGACGATCGCCTGATAGGTCCCCGGCGCTTCCAAGGCGCGGAGGGATCGGGGCGCCATCGAGACGGCGAGCAACGTCAACGCAAGCAACAGAAATTTCGTGCAGACGGAGGCAAACCGGTCCGTCATGAGCTTCTCCCGCTGTCGGCTGAAATCTATGGGAACGATTTCACTATATAGAAAAAAAGTTTCCTGAAAAGGCGTCCGAGACCGACTCTTGCCGGCACAGCCGCAGCCCGACGAAGCCGCACGGCAGCCATGCCGGGCACTGAAACGGTGGATCGGGGGTTTCTTCAGGTGAACAATGGGTCCCAGACCGTTGAGCCCCAGGAGGTTCCATGTCCATCCAGCACCTGCTCGTCCCCCTCAGCGGCCATGCCGGCGACCGTGCCGCCCTCGATGCCGCCCTGGGCCTCGCCAAGCGCTTCGACGCGTCGGTCGAGGTGCTGGCGCTGCGCCCCGATCCGCAGCGCGTCCTGGCCTACACCGGGGCCGAGATGGCAGTGGCGACCAGCATGCTGCTGGAAGGGGCGGAGAAGGCGTCGAACGAGGTGGCCGCCCGCAACCGCGCCGTGTACGAGGCCGCCATCGCGGCGGCCGGGTCCGGCCCCGAGGTCGAGTTCCGCGAGGAGACCGGCAGCGAGACCGCCGTGGTCGGCCGCCGCGGCTCGGTCTCGGACCTGATCGTGACCCCAGGCCCGAGCCTGGACCCGACCGCCACCCGGGCGGTGCTGGAGGCCGCTTTGTTCGAGACCGGCCGGGCCGTGCTGATCGTGCCGGGCCCGGCGCCCGCCGACTTCGCCGACCGCATCCTGGTGGCCTGGGACGGCGGCAAGGAATCGGCCCGCAGCGTGGCCGCCGCCCTGCCCTTCCTGGAGGCGGCGACGGCGGTCAGCGTCTACACCCGCGACGAGGGCGAAGACCGCTGCACCGCGGCCGACCTGGTCAAGTATCTGAGCCGCCACGGCGCGCCGTCGAACCGGGTGACCGACGACGACCCCAAGCAGTCGGTCGACGCCGCCATCCCGGCCGCCGCCCAGCGCGCCAATGCCGGGCTGATCGTGATGGGCGGCTACAGCCACAGCCGCTTCCGCGAGATGATCCTGGGCGGGGTGACCGAACACATGCTGTTCCACGCCCCCTGCCCGGTGCTGATGGCTCACTGAGCGGTCCTTCCCCAGCGCCTTCCTCCTTCGTCATTGCGAGAGGCGAAGCCGACGAAGCAATCCATGGCGCCGCCTGGCATGGATTGCTTCGCTGCGCTCGCAATGACGGGGAGGTGGGAGAGGCCAGTCTCCCTTTCCTCCTTGGGCCCCGCTTCCCTTGGCCGTGGCGGGACAAAGCCCCTTTCCACTCGCAGGCTCCTTCGTTTAGTCTCGCACCGCCGTCAGCCATGACGGCATCGACGAACGAGGATTCCCGGTGACCATCGCTGGCACCCAGCAGCACGACACCCCCACCGCCTTCGGCGGCGGCCGGGTCGTGCCTGCCCTCGTTCCCTCCATCGGGCGACCGTTCCCGACGCGCTGACCGCGTCCGGACCGTCCAGCTAGGCTTTCGTCTTCAGTCTCGCACGCTCCCGGGCCCGGTCCGCGCCGCGGTCCCGTGCGTCGTTGCGTCCGGACCGTCCGTCCTCGCGCCTTCCCGCCAAGGCCCCCTCCCTCGACAGGACATCTCCGATGACGAAAACGATGAAGACCGCCGTCACCCCCACACGCGCCGAGGACTATGCCGGCTGGTACCAGGCCGTGGTGCGGGCCGCCGATCTGGCCGAGCCCGCGCCCGTGCGCGGCTGCATGACGATCAAGCCCTGGGGCTACGGCATCTGGGAGCGGATCCAGGCGATCCTCGACCGCCGCTTCAAGGAAACCGGGCACCGCAACTGCTACTTCCCCCTGTTCATCCCGCTGCAGTACATGCAGCGCGAGGCCGAGCATGTCGAAGGCTTCGCCGCCGAGGTGGCGCTGGTCACGCATCACCGCCTGGCCAATGTCGACGGCCGGCTGCAGGTCGACGCCCCCCTCGACGAACCCCTGGTGGTCCGCCCCACCTCGGAGACCATCGTCGGCGAGGCGTTCTCGCGCTGGATCCAGTCCCACCGCGATCTGCCCGTGCTGATCAACCAATGGGCCAATGTGGTGCGCTGGGAGAAGCGGCCCCGCATCTTCCTGAGAACCTCGGAGTTTCTGTGGCAGGAGGGTCATACCGCCCATGCCACCGAAGCCGAGGCGCTGGAGGAGACCGAGCGCATGCTGGGCATCTACCGCGAGGTGGCGGAACAGGCGCTGGCCCTGCCCGTGATCGCCGGGCGCAAGACCCGGCGGGAGAAGTTCCCCGGCGCCGTCACCACCCTGTGCATCGAGGCGATGATGCAGGACGGCCGCGCGCTGCAATCCGGCACCTCCCATTTCCTCGGCCAGAACTTCGCCCGCGCCGCCGGCATCCGGTTCACCGATGTCGACGGTACGGTGAAATTGCCCCACACCACCTCCTGGGGCGCATCGACCCGGCTGATCGGCGCGCTGATCATGACCCACAGCGACGATGACGGGCTGCGGCTGCCCCCCGCCGTGGCACCCGACCAGGTGGCGATCCTGCCGGTGCTGCGCGGCACACCCGAGGATGCCGCCGTCCTGGCCCGCTGCGACGAGATCGCCGCGCGACTGCGACGCGAGTCCTGGAGCGGCGAGCCCATCCGGGTAACGATCGACCGGCGCCCCGGCAGCGGCTCCGCCAAGCGCTGGGACTGGGTGCGCAAGGGCGTGCCCGTGATCGTCGAACTCGGCGCCCGCGATCTGGCTGGCGGCACGGTCATCACTTGGCGCCGCGACCGGTTGCAGGACCGCAAGACGGAGGTCGGGCTGGGGGCATTCATCGCCGCCCTGCCCGGCCTGCTGTCCGAAATCCAGGCCACGCTGGCCGCCGAGGCCCGGACCTGGCGCGACGCCCGGCTGCGCGACGCCGCGACCCTGGACGAGGCCCGCGCCCTGCTCGGCGATGGCGGCGCCGATGGCTACCGCAGCGGCGCCGGCTTCGTGCGGCTGCCCTGGAGCGGATCGGAGGACGAGGAGGCCGCGCTGGCCGATATCGGGGTGACGGTACGCTGCCTGGTCCCGGCCGATCGCCCCGCCCCCTGCGCCGCCACCGGGGTGCAGACCACCGACCGCGCGATCCTGGCCCGCGCCTACTGACCGTCCCGACGGGCTGACGCCAGCGGCGCCAGCCCGTCCGCCAGCATTCCGACCAGGCCCCGGGCGTAAGCGCCGTCCGGGTCCAGGTCGGGGTCGTAGATGGTGACGTTGAGGCCGAGGCAGCGCGGCGAGGCCAGGAAGCCGCGCAGCAGCGTCGCCAGGCCGGCGTAGTCGAGACCCGGGCTGCCGGGCGAATCCACCGCCGGCATCACCGCCTGGTCGAGGATGTCGACGTCGAGATGGACCCAGAACGGGATCTCCGGCGTCCGGTCCAGCACCGCGAAGCTGCGCCGCAGCCCCTCCGCCAGGCCCATCTCCAGCAGCTCGAACATGTCGATCCGGGTGATGGCGGTGTCGGCGATGTCCTCCCAGCCCCAGTCCGGCTCGCGCCCTTCGCGCTCGCCGATCTGGATCGCCCGCCCCGCCGGCACCAGCGGATCGGGCGCGCCGGGCCAGCGCAGCATCAGCGGGTCGCCCAGGCCGATCGCCAGCGCCAGATCCATGCCGGCGGCGGAATGCAGGGCGAAGTCCGGCTCGTAATTGCCGGGATGGCGGAAGTCGCTGTGGCCGTCGAGATGCACCAGCGCCAGATCGCTGTGCCGCCGGGCCCCCGCCAGGGCGCCGATCAGGATCGAGCAGTCGCCGCCGACCACCACTGGGAACAGCCGGTCGCGCAGCGCCGCATCGACCGCATCGGCGAGCTGCTGGTTGAAGCGGCGGATCGCCGGGCCGTTGCGCAGCACGGTGCCGGGCTGCGGATCGGTGCTGTAGTCCGGCCGCCCCAGGTCGACCACCCGGCTCGGCCGCAGCCGGGTTTCCAGCCCGGCCTCGGTCAGCGCCTGCGGCGCCCGCCAGGTGCCGGGCTCATGCCCCTGATGCAGCGGCCGCAGGCCCAGATTCGACGGCGCCCGGATCAGCGCGGTGCCGGCGATGCCGCCGGCGAACACCGGGTCCCCCATGGCCATCTCCTCCCCTTTGCAGTCCGGCCCAGTATGCGCGAAACTGCGAGGCCGCCAAGGCCACCGTCCGGGCGCGGAAACCGACACCGGTCCGGCCAGCTGTGAAGGAACTTCCAAGGTGATGGGCCGGCGCGCCGCCTACTGCGCCGCCGCGACCTCGCCATATCCGCGGTCTCCGCACGACATCGAGGACATCGCCATGCGTCTCCCCTTCCACCACGCACAGGGCTTCGGCGGCGCGCCGCTGGGCAACATGTTCCGCGCCATCCCCGAGGCCGAGGCGGTCGCCGCGGTCCAGGACGCGTGGGACGCCGGCATCCGCTACTTCGACACCGCCCCGTTCTACGGCGCCGGCCTGTCCGAGATCCGCATGGGCGCGGCACTGAAGGACAAGCCGCGCGGCGACTACGTGCTCAGCACCAAGGTCGGCCGCCTGATCCTCGACGAGATCGAGACCGGCACCCGCGACCAGGGTGAGAAGGGCGGGCTGTTCGAGGCCGGCCTGCCGAACAAATGGGTCTACGACTATTCCGCCGACGGCACGCTGCGGTCGATCGAGGACAGCCTGAAGCGCATGGGCACCGACCGCATCGACCTGGTCTGGATCCATGACGTGGCCGAGGATTTCCACGGCGCGCAGTGGCGCGAGGTGCTGGACCAGGCGCTGGACGGTGCCGGCAAGGCACTGACCCGGCTGCGCGAGGAGGGCGTGATCAAGGGCTGGGGCCTCGGCGTCAACAAGGTCGAGCCCTGCGAGGTCGCGCTGGACCGCGCCGACCCCGACGGCTTCCTGCTGGCGGGGCGCTACACCCTGCTGGACCACCGCACGGCGCTGGCCGGGCTGATGCCGAAGGCCGAGAAGCGCGGCGCCGGCATCGTGGTCGGCGGGCCGTACAATTCCGGCATCCTGGCCGGCGGCGCGCATTACGAGTACCAGGCGGCGACGCCGGAGATGCAGGCCCGGGTCGACGGGCTGAAGGCGGTGGCGGCCGAGTTCGGCATCGACCTGCGCGCCGCGGCGCTGCAGTTCCCGCTGGCGCATCCCGCCGTCGCCGCGATCATCCCCGGCGCCAGCCGGCCGGGCCGCAGCGCCGAGAATCTGGCGCTGGCGGCGGCGCCGATCCCCGCCGCCTTCTGGCAGGCGCTGCGCGACCGCGGCCTGATCGCGCCGGACGCGCCGACGCCGCGGGGCTGAGGCTATTCCTCCTTGTGGCGCCCGGTGATCAGCCGGGCGCTGCGCTGGCCGGTGGTGTAGATCCACAGCCAGCTCAGCGCCACGGTCAGGCGGTTGCGCAGGCCGATCAGGAAGTAGATGTGGGCAAAGCCCCAGATCCACCACGCCAGCCAGCCGCGCAGCTTGATCCAGCCGAAATCGATCACCGCGGCGCGCTTGCCGATGGTGGCCAGGCTGCCGGCATGCTTGTAGCGGAACGGCCGCGCCTCCGCCTTGCCCTCCAGCCGGGCCCGAATGGTGTCGGCGACGTGCTGGCCCTGCTGCTTGGCGGCCGGGGCGATGCCGGGCAGCGGCTTGCCGTCCCAGGCGTCGAGCCGGGCGGTGTCGCCGACCACGAAGATCTCGGGGTGGCCCGGCACGGTCAGGTCGGGCGCCACCATGACCCGGCCGGCGCGGTCCGCCTCCGCCCCCAGCCAGGCGGCGGCGGGCGAGGCCTGGACGCCGGCGGCCCAGATCACGGTCTTGGCCGGGATCCGGTCGGTGCCCAGCATCACGCCGTCGGCGTCGCAGGCGGTGACGGCGTGGTCGGTGCGGATCTCCGCCCCCAGCCGCTCCAGCGCCTGCCGGGCGTAGTTCGAGAGGTCCTCGGGGAAGGCGGACAGCACGCGCGGCCCGGCCTCGACCAGCAGGATGCGGGCTTCTTTCGGGTTCAGGGCGCGGAAATCCTGGGCCATGGTGTGGTGCGCCAGCTCGGCGATCGTGCCCGCCAGCTCCACCCCGGTCGGCCCGGCGCCGACGATGACGAAGGTCAGCAGCGCCTGTCGCACCGCCGGGTCGGGCTCGACCTCCGCCCGTTCGAAGGACATCAGCACCCGCCGCCGGATGTCGGTGGCGTCGTCGATGTCCTTCAGCCCGGGGGCGAAGGGCTCCCAGTCGTCATGGCCGAAATAGGCGTGCCGGGCGCCGGTGGCGACCAGCAGCGTGTCGTAGGGCACTGGCGGCTCGCCCTTCAACTGCACCGCCTTGCCGGCGACGTCGACCCCGGTGACCTCACCCAGGATGGTCCGCACCTCCGGCCGCCCCGCCACCAGGTGGCGGATCGGCCAGGCGATCTCGGACGGCGACAGCGACGCGGTGGCAACCTGGTACAGCAGCGGCTGGAACAGGTGGTGGTTGCGCCGGTCGATCAGGGTGATGTCGACCGGTGCGCCCTTGAGGCGCAGCACCGCCTGCAGCCCGCCGAAGCCGGCGCCGATGACGACCACGCGATGACGCGCTTCGGGTTCGGTCATGATGATCCCTCGCCGGTTGCATGGCTTTACCGTGTGGTATCGCGGTGCAGCATGCAAGGGCGGCAGCGTCGCGCCCCGGCCGGCGTCCGCCGCTAGCGACGGTCGGCGATGGCGAGGCGGCAGGCGAGGCCGAAGAACACCGTCGCCAGTAGAACTTGCGGCAGGCGCTGCCAGCGGCCGCCGCGGGCCAGGCGGCGGCCCAGCCGGCTGGCCGTCAGGATCACCACCCCGTTGACCCCCAGCCCGATCAGGTTCAGCACCGTCGCCAGCACCAGGATCTGCACCGTCACCGGCCCGGCATCGGGCTGGATGAACTGCGGGAACAGCGCCAGCACGAACAGCGCCATCTTCGGGTTCAGCAGGTTGGTGATCAGCCCCTGGCGGAAGATCCGGCCGACCGGGTGGCGGGTGAGCGTCGCGGTCGGCGCCAGCAGCGTGCCCTCGCTGCGCAGCGTCTTCCAGGCGAGGTACAGCAGATAGGCGGCGCCGGCCCAGCGGACGATGTCGTAGGCGACCGGGACGACCAGGAACAGCTGCGACAGACCCAGCGCCGCGGCCAGGGCGTGGCAGTAGGTGCCGGCCTGGATGCCGGCGAGCGAGGCGAAGCCGGCGGCACGGCCCTGGCTGACGCTGCGCGAGGCGATCAGCAGCATGTCGGGACCCGGCGTCGCGGTCAAAGCGAGGCAGGCGGCGGCGAACAGGGTCAGGGTGGCGAAGTCCGGCATGAGGCGATCTCCATGGTCAGGCCGGACCTGGACCCTATCGATCGCCCGGGCGGGCCGCCACGCCGGCGCGCGCAAGGTCGCCCTGCGCCGGCCCGGGGTGGTGCCGGCCGGCCGGATGCGGGATCGTGGCTACCCTTGCGGCACCAGCGCCGCGACCTCGTCCCGCCCCTCGCCGCCCAGCCCCTCGGCCACGCCGGCGCGGTCGGCCGCCGGGCGGTTCTGGCTCATCTTCCACTTGCCCTCGAGGCGCGCGATCGGCAAAGCGAAGCCGACGATGCCCCTGAGCTGGCCGCGCACGAAATCCGCCGGCGCGTCGGCCACGGCCCAGGGTGCCGCCCGTCCGCCCTCGTGCCGCTGCGTCAGCCGCGTCACCAGCTCCAGCAGCCGGTCGGCATCGTCGAACATCTCCAGCGGGCCGCTGGCATGGATGGCGACGTAGTTCCAGGTCGGCACCACCTTGCCGGTCTGGCGCTTGGTCTCGTACCAGGACGGTGTGATGTAGGCGTCCTGGCCTTGGAAGATCGCCAGCGCCTGAGTGCCGGCGACGCCGCCGGCGGCATGCGGGTTGGCCTTGGCGAGATGGCCGTAGAGCGTGCCGTTGAGCCCGGCCCCGGCATCCAGCAGCATCGGGACATGGCTGGCGACGAGACCGTCGGCCCCGAGGCTGACCAGCGTGGCCAGGCCGGCCTCGCGGATGGCGGCGTGCAGGGTCTCGATCCGGTCTTCCCGGAAGGCGGGCGGAACATACATGGCGGTGTCCGGGGCAGCGAAGTGGATGCTGGTACAGATGGCGGCCAATCGGACCGGCCGCCAGGGCCAATCCGTGCGGATCGGCCGATCCAATTCCCGCGGCGGCGCACCGGCGGCATGCAGTTTCGGCAAGGCCCTGCGCTTCCGCCATGCCGCAGCATGCTGCTATACCGGCCCAGAACATCAGGACGGGTTTCCCTCAACCTGTCATGCCCGGGCTCGACCCGGGCATCCAGAGGCTGTCGACATCTTCTGGATTGCCGGGTCAAGCCCGGCAATGACATGGAAAGGGAGGCCGGTCCCGACCGCCCTCCTCTGCCCTGTACGGACCCACGCCATGATCCCGCGCTACAGCCGCCCCGAGATGACCCGGATCTGGGAGCCCGAGAACCGCTACCGGATCTGGCTGGACATCGAGGTCGCGGCGCTGGAGGCGATGTCCCAGCTGGGCATCGTGCCCGAGAGCGCGGTCAAGGCAGTGCGCGAGCGCGGCAATTTCGACGTCGCCCGGATCGACGAGATCGAGCGCGAGACCCGGCACGACGTCATCGCCTTCCTGACCAACCTGGCCGAGTATGTCGGGCCCGAGGCGCGCTTCGTGCACCAGGGCATGACCTCGTCGGACGTGCTGGACACCACGTTGTCGATCCAGCTGTCCCAGGCGATCGACCTGCTGCTGGCCGATGTCGACGGCCTGCTGGCCGCGCTGCAGCGCCGGGCGGAGGAGCACAGGCACACCCTGACCGTCGGCCGCAGCCACGGCATCCATGCCGAGCCGACCACCTTCGGCTTGAAGCTGGCCGGCCACTGGGCCGCCTTCCGCCGCAACCGCGACCGGCTGGTGGCGGCGCGGCGCGAGATCGCGACCTGCGCCATTTCCGGCCCGGTCGGCACCTTCGCCTCGGTCGACCCCTTCGTCGAACGCTATGTCGCCGACAAGCTGGGGCTGCAGGTCGAGCCGGTGTCAACCCAGGTGATCCCGCGCGACCGCCACGCCATGGTGTTCGCCACCTTCGGCGTCGTCGCCTCCTCGATCGAGCACCTGGCCATCGAGATCCGGCACTTGCAGCGGACGGAAGTGCGCGAGGCGGAGGAGTTCTTCCATCCCGGCCAGAAGGGC
Organism: Inquilinus ginsengisoli; assembly: GCF_031453975.1. Classification (NCBI taxonomy): domain Bacteria; kingdom Pseudomonadati; phylum Pseudomonadota; class Alphaproteobacteria; order Rhodospirillales; family Rhodospirillaceae; genus Inquilinus; species Inquilinus ginsengisoli. Next base: position 139,112 of record NZ_JAVDPW010000014.1, on the reverse strand, counting down.
TCGTCGGCGATGCCGCACAAGCGCAACCCGGTCTTGACCGAGAACCTGACCGGCATCGCCCGGCTGGTGCGCGGCGCCGTGGTGCCGGCGCTGGAGAATGTCGCGCTGTGGCATGAGCGCGACATCAGCCATTCCTCGGTCGAGCGGGTGCAGGGGCCGGACGCCACCATCGCGCTGGACTTCGCCCTGTCGCGCCTGACCGGCGTGGTCGACAAGCTGCTGGTCTACCCCGAGCGGATGCAGGCCAACCTCGACTCGCTCGGCGGCCTGGTGTTCTCGCAGCGCGTGCTGCTGGCCCTGACCCAGGCGGGTGTCAGCCGCGAGGACGCCTACGCCATGGTCCAGCGCAACGCCATGAAGGTGTGGCACGAGGGCGGCAGCTTCCTGGACCGGCTGGCGGCCGACCCGGAGGTGGCCAAGGCGATCCCGCGCGAGCAGCTGGCGCACGCCTTCACCTATGATTTCTACACCAAGCACGTCGACGACATCTTCACCCGCGTCTTCGCCGCGGCCTGACACCACCAGCCCGGGGGGCGCGCGACCATGGACAAGAGCAAGCTCTCACAGGCCAGCATCGCGGCCCAGGCGCTGGGCTGGGTCGACCCGATCACCAAGGCGGTGACCCCGGCGATCCACCCCTCCTCCACCTATATCCGCGACCCGGACAACCAGTACACCTCCGGCCGGATCTACGCCCGGGACAACAACCCGAGCTTCGACCAGGTCGAGGCGGTGCTGGCGGCGCTGGAGGGCGCGGCCGGCGCAGCGGTCTTCGCCTCCGGCATGGCGGCGGCGACGGCGGTGTTCCTGTCGCTGTCCCCGGGCGACCATGTGGTGGCGCCGACGGTGATGTACTGGTCGCTGCGCAACTGGCTGCTGACCGAGGCGACCCGCTGGGGCCTGAAGGTCGAGCTGGTCGAGACCAGCGACATCGCCGCCGTCCGCGCCGCGCTGCGGCCGGGCGAGACCAAACTGGTGTGGCTGGAAACCCCGTCCAACCCGATGTGGACCGTGACCGACATCGCCGCGGTGGCCGAGGCCGCGCATGCCGCCGGCGCCCGGGTGGCGGTCGATTCCACCGTGGCGACGCCGGTGCTGACCCGGCCGCTGGCGCTGGGCGCCGACCTGGTGATGCATTCCGCGACCAAGTACCTGAACGGCCATTCCGACGTGATCGCCGGCGCCCTGGCCACCGCCCGCGACGACGAGCAGTGGCAGCGGATCAAGCGCATCCGGGCCCAGCTCGGCGGCATCCTGGGGCCGTTCGAATCCTGGCTGCTGCTGCGCGGCATGCGCACCCTGGTGCCGCGGGTGCGCCAGGCCTCGGCCAGCGCCATGGCCATCGCCGAGCACTTCCACGGCCATCCGCTGGTCTCCGCCGTGCTGTATCCCGGCCTGCCCTCGGCCGACGGCCATGCCATCGCCGCGCGCCAGATGCAGGGCGGCTTCGGCGGCATGCTGTCGATCCGGGTCAAGGCCGGCGCCGCCGCGGCGATCGGCACGGCCGCCCGGGTCGAACTGTGGAAGCGCGCCACGTCGCTGGGCGGGGTCGAAAGCCTGATCGAGCACCGCTCCAGCATCGAGGGCCCGACCAGCCCGGTGCCGGACGACCTGCTGCGCCTGTCCGCCGGCATCGAGGACCCGTCCGAGCTGATCGCCGATTTGGAGCAGGCGCTGAAGGCAGCGACCGCGTAAGGCTTCAACCTCAGGATCCGGCCGTCGATCCGCAGCATGAGGCCGATGCGGCCGCTTGGGTTGCGCGATGCCGGGGCTTGCAGATCGCGGCACGGGCCACGAGACGGAGCACGACGCTCTCGTCGTCGGCCAGCAGCGCTTCCGCATCGAACACCTGCATCGGGGCTTCCGGCGGGCCGACCTCGAAGGTCAGCCGGGCATCGGGATCGAGCGCGATCCGGCGCGCGACCTGGTCCAGGATCGCCCGGAACTTGGCGACCGGCATGAAGGCCCGCCCGTCGTCCGACGCCCGGTCCTCCACCTGCAGGATCGTTTCGCGCCATTGGTCGGGGTTGCCGCCGCAATCGAGCGTGACGAAGGATCCCGCCTTGACCTCGGTCACGTGGTAGCCCGGCCGGATCCGCCGTCCGCCATATTCGATCACGAGGGCCTTGCCGGCGTGCGGCGCGAGGGCGTCGAGAACCGCACCGAGAGAGCCGTCGCCGTGGAAATCGGCGCCGTGAAAATCGGTGGCCGAGAGGCTTGCCTGCTCGCTCATTGTCGCCTACCTTTCATCTCAACATCTCTTGAGAGATTGAGACAAAGATGGATGAACCGCAAGCCCTCGATGCTTTCGCGGCCCTCTCGCAGGAGACCCGGCTGCGGATCATCCGCCTTCTGGTGACGGCCGGACCGGCCGGGCTGCCGGCCGGTGCGATCGGCGAGGAGATGGGCGCGACCTCGTCGCGGATGTCGTTCCACCTGAGCCATCTGGAGCAGGCGGGGCTGGTCCAGTCCCGCCGCGAGGGCCGCTCGATCGTCTACACCGCCGCCTATCCGGCCCTGTCCGGCCTGATCCAGTTCCTGATGCGCGACTGCTGCCAGGGGCGCCCGGAGGTGTGCACCCCCGCCGTGGCCGCGATGTCCGCCTGCTGCGCCCCCGGGGAGGAACCCGCCCATGCCTGATCGTACCCACCAGCCCGGGCCCGCCATGGACATCGTCATCTACCACAACCCGGATTGCGGCACCTCGCGCAACACCCTCGCGCTGATCCGCAATGCCGGGATCGAGCCGCATGTCGTGGAGTATCTGAAGACGCCGCCGTCGCGGCCGCTGCTGCGCCAGTTGATCGAACGGATGGGGGTCTCCGTCCGTGACGTCCTGCGCGAAAAGGGCACCCCCTATGCCGAGTTGGGCCTCGCCGATCCCAACCTGACGGACGACCAGATCCTCGACGCCATGATGGCGCATCCGATCCTGATCAACCGGCCGATCGTGGTCAGCCCCAAGGGCGTGAGGCTCTGCCGGCCATCCGAAGCGGTGATCGACCTGCTGCCGCCGCAGCAGGGGGAATTCGTCAAGGAAGACGGCGAACGCGTGGTGGACGGGCACGGCCGCCGGGTCGCGACGACATAGGCGGATCCATGTCCATCTTCGAACGCTATCTCACCCTCTGGGTCGCCCTGTGCATCGTCGCCGGCATCGCCCTCGGCCATGCCGTGCCGGGGGCCTTCCAGGCGGTCGGCGCCGCGGAGGTCGCCAGGGTCAACCTGCCGGTCGCCGTGCTGATCTGGCTGATGGTCATCCCCATGCTGCTGAAGATCGATTTCGCCGCGCTCGGCGAGGTCGGTCGGCACTGGCGCGGCATCGGCGTGACCCTGTTCATCAACTGGGCGGTGAAGCCGTTCTCGATGGCGGCGCTCGGCTGGCTCTTCGTCGGCTGGCTATTCCGGTCCTGGCTGCCGGCCGACCAGATCGACAGCTACATCGCCGGCCTGATCATCCTGGCGGCCGCGCCCTGCACGGCCATGGTCTTCGTCTGGTCCAACCTGACCAGGGGCGAGCCGCATTTCACGCTGAGCCAGGTGGCGCTCAACGACGCGATCATGGTGGTGGCCTTCGCCCCGATCGTCGGCCTGCTGCTCGGCCTGTCCGCGATCACCGTGCCGTGGGACACGCTCGTGCTGTCGGTCGTGCTCTACATCGTCATTCCGGTGATGCTGGCGCAGGGCCTGCGCCGCTGGGTGCTGGCCACGGGAGGAGAGTCGGCGCTGGGGCGGTTGCTGCAGGTCCTGGGGCCGGTCTCGCTGGTGGCGCTGCTCGCGACTCTGGTGCTGCTGTTCGGCTTCCAGGGCGAGCAGATCATCGCGCAGCCGCTGGTCATCGTGCTGCTGGCCGTGCCGATCCTGATCCAGGTCTACTTCAACGCCGGGCTGGCCTACCTGCTGAACCGCGTCGCCGGGGAGCAGCATTGCGTCGCCGGCCCTTCGGCCCTGATCGGCGCGTCCAATTTCTTCGAACTGGCCGTCGCCGCCGCCATCAGCCTGTTCGGCTTCCACTCCGGCGCCGCGCTCGCCACCGTGGTCGGCGTGCTGATCGAGGTCCCGGTGATGCTGTCCGTCGTCTCGATCGTGAACCGGTCCAAGGGCTGGTACGAGCGAGGCAATGCCGCGAGCCGGATGCCCGTGCCGACGAACCCAGACCCGTCATGCGACCCGCATCCGGCTCAAGGCGATCCGAGGTGAAGCCCTGGCTGGTGGTCTCGGCGCTCGGGCTGACGCAGATCATCGGCTACGGCACGCTCTACTACAGCTTCAGCATCCTGGCGCCGGCGATGTCCAGGGACTTCGCCTGGTCGGCCGAATGGACCTTCGGCGCACTTTCCGCCGCGCTGCTGATCGGCGGCCTTGCCGCGCCGTGGGTCGGCCGCCGGATCGACCGGCACGGCGCCGGGCGCGTGATGAGCGTCGGGTCGGTCCTCGCCGCGGCCGCGCTGGTCGCCTGCGCGCTGGCGCCGGGCCGGATCGCGTTCGTCTTCGGCCTGATCGCCATCGAGGTCGCGTCGACCTTCGTCCAGTACAGCGCAGCCTTCGCGCTGCTGGTCCAGCTCCGGCCGCAGGCCGCGCAGCGCAGCATCACCCATCTGACGCTGATCGCCGGCTTCGCCTCGACCCTGTTCTGGCCGATCACCGCCGCCCTTCACGCCCATCTGACGTGGCAGCAGGTCTATCTGGTCTTCGCGGTCCTGAACCTGGCCATCTGCCTGCCGGCCCATGCCTGGCTTTCACGCGCCATGCGACGGCCGCGAGGGCCCGGACCGGCCACGGCGGTCGCGACGCCCGCTACCCCGGTCGAAGGCCGCCTTCATCCGAGCAGACGGCCGATCGCCTTCGCGCTGATGGTGACCGGCTTTGCGCTCGAGAGCTTCGTCAACGCCGCGATCCTGGTCCATATGCTGCCGCTCCTGGCTGCCTTGGGCCTGGGTGCGGCCAGCGTCCTGGTCGGGACGCTGTTCGGCCCGGCGCAGGTGCTGAGCCGCTTGACCAACATGGTCTTCGGCGGCGGGCTGCCCCAGGTCACGCTCGCGGTGATCTCGGCCACGCTGATGCCGGCCGCGGCCCTGCTTCTGCTCGGCACCGCCCCCTGGCTCATCGGCGCCCTGGCCTTCGCCGTCGTGTTCGGCCTCGGCTCCGGCCTGAACAGCATCGTCCAGGGCACGCTGCCGCTGGAGCTGTTCGGCAGCGACGGGTATGGCGAACGCCTCGGCCGGGTGACCTCCGTACGGCTTGTCGTTTCCTCGGCCGCCCCGTTCGCGTTCGCCTTCCTGATGCACACCGTCGGGACCGGCTGGGCGCTCCTCGTCACAGCCATCTTCGGCAGCGTTGCCGTGCTGGCCTTCCTGGGGATTGTCCAGCTGTCGCATCGACGGGGCCATGGCGACCCCGAGCCCCTGGCCATGGGCGCGCAGGACTGACGGACGCATCGCCCCTCGCCACCTCGTCCTCGATGCATGGATGTTGCCTCTTCGGGGCTGTTCATGTTACCGGTCACATAAATAAGAAGGACAAATCGTCTCGGCCATGGGGAGAGCCGCCGTCTTGCTTGCCATCGACCGCATCCGCCCGACCGCACGCCGCGCCCAGGCCTGACCGATGCCGCGCCGCATGGCCCGACACGGGGATCCGCGACCCCAACCCAACATTCGCCGCGCCGCTGCAAGACTTTGCCGCCGGACGCCATGCCGCGCGCGTCGCCGGATCGCCGGCGCGCCGAGCGAGAACCGCATCATGCCCAAACGTTCCCTGCGCCCGACCATGCGCGATGTCGCGCGCCTCGCCGGGGTCTCGCCGATGACCGTGTCGCGGGTCCAGGCCGGCAGCGCGCTGGTGGCGCCGGAGACGCGGGACCGCATCAACGCCGCGATCGCCGCGCTGGGCTATGTCGAGGACAAGGTCGCCGCCAGCCTGTCGTCGCGCCGCACCGGCTTCATCGCCACCATCGTGCCGACCCTGACCAATTCGACCTTCGCCGACACCGCGCACGGCCTGACCGAGGCACTGCGCCGGAGCGGCTACCAGCTGCTGATCGGCTACACCCGCTACCGCATGAGCGACGAAGAATCCCTGATCCGGACGATGCTGGAGCGCCGGCCCGAGGCGATCGTGCTGGCGGGGATGAGCCACACCGAGGCGGCCGGCACGATGCTGCGCGGCGCCGGCATCCCCGTGGTCGAGATCTGGGATTGCGGCGAGGCCGACCCGATCGGCTATGCCGTCGGCTTCTCGAACATCGAAAGCGGACGGGCCGCGGCGCGGCACCTGATCGCGCTGGGCCACCGCCGCATCGGCGCGATCGGCCCGACCATCGGCGACGACGCCCATGATTTCCGCGGCGAGGCCCGGCTGACCGGCTTCACCGAAGTGCTGCGCGAGGCCGGGCTGTCGACCGACCGCATCGTCCAACGCGGCGACGTGCCCCTGTCCTTCGCCGGCGGCGCTGCGGCCATGGCCCATCTGCTCGACACCGCCGGGCCGCTCGACGCCGTGTTCGCGATCTCCGACCTCGCCGCCTTCGGCGCGCTGATGGAATGCCAGCGGCGCGGCATCGCGGTGCCCGGCTCCCTGTCGGTCCTGGGCTTCGGCGATTTCGAGATCGGCGACCAATGCGTGCCGGCGCTGTCGACCATCGGCATCGACGCCGAGGACATCGGCCGCCGCGTTGGCGAGCTGCTGCTGCGGCTGCTGCCCGGCGACGCCGGCGACCATGGCCCGACGCCGACCGCGGTCACCGATGTCGGCTTCAAGATCGTGGAGCGGGGCTCGACCGCGCCAAGGCCCGTTTCGACCTAGCGCCCGGGCCACCGGGCGCCACCAGCAAGACGGCACAAGCCGCCCCGTCATCCGCAACATCAGCTCTGGGAGAGAAGCCCATGCCCAAAATCGGTCTCCGCCCCCTCGCGGCGGGATGCGCCCTGGCCCTCGGCCTTGCGCTCACCATGCCCGCCCAGGCAGAGGAAACGCTCACCGTCTGGGTCACCAAGGGGTTCTACAAGGGCGAGGACGACGCCCTGCTGGCCCTGGTCGACCGGTTCCAGCAGGCGACCGGGGTCAAGGTCGAGCTGTCGCTGTATTCGACCGAGGACTGCATCGTGAAGTCGGTCGCCGCGGTCGAGGCCGGCACGCCGCCCGATGTCGGCTACTGCACCACCTATGACTTCCGCACCACCGGCCAATGGGCCTTCGAGGGCCGGCTGGAGGATGTGTCCGACGTCATCGCGCCGATCAAGGACGGGTTCCAGCCCGACGCGCTGGCCACCACCTTCCTGATGAACGGCAAGACCGGGCAGAAGGCCTACTACGCCTTCCCGATCGAACGCCAGACCATGCACATCTTCTACTGGAAGGACATGCTGCAGGACGCCGGCTTCACCGAGGCCGACATTCCGACCACCTGGGACGCCTATTGGGACTTCTGGTGCGACAAGGTCCAGGGCGGGCTGCGCGCCAAGGGCAAGCGGATCTACGGCATCGGCAACCCGATGAGCGTCGCCGCCTCGGACACCTTCTTCAGCTTCCTGACCTTCGCCAACGCCTACAACGTCAAGATCGTCGACGACAGCGGCAAGATCGTGCTCGACCAGCCGGAGAACCGGGCGGCGATGATCGCGGCGCTGAAGAGCTACACCTCGATCTTCACCCGCGGCTGCACCCCGCCATCGTCGATCAACTGGCTCGACACCGACAACAACGTCAACTTCCACAACCGCAACACGGTGCTGACCCACAACGCCACGATCTCGATCGCCGGCAAGCACCTGGACGATTCGACCAACCCGACGCTGACCGAGGAGCAGCGGGCCCAAGCCAAGAAGAACTACGAGGAGAACATCCGCACCGCCTACTTCCCGAAGAAGCCGGACGGCAGCACCCTGCCGAACCTGGCGGCGACCAAGACCGCGGTGATCTTCGCCGACGCCAAGAACAAGCCTCGGGCCAAGGAGTTCATGACCTTCATGCTGAAGGACGAGAACCTGACCCCGTTCGTCGAGGGCTCGCTCGGGCGCTGGTATCCGGCGACCAAATCCGGCGCCGCCCGGCCGTTCTGGACCGACGGCAAGGACCCGCACCGCGCCGTGGTGTCGAAGCAGTTCACCGACGGCACCATCCCCTTCCCCTTCGTCTACAACTACCACTTCACCACGGTGAATGCGGAGAACGTCTGGGCCAAGGCGATGAGCCGGGTGGTCCAGGACAAGGTCTCGCCCGACCAGGCGGTCGATGAGATGATCGCCCGGATCAAGGAGATCGCCGGCTGAGCCCATTCTAGAACAGGCTCATTGAGAAAGCCGCGGCCCGCCCCGACCGGAACGGGCGGGCCGCATCGACTTTCCTTTCGACGGGACCACTGCCGATGACAGCGACCACGATCGACGCGATCCCGACCGCCCGCAGCAGCCACCGGCGGACCTGGGCGGCCTGGGGCATGATCCTGCTGGCCCCCTATGTCGCCGTGCTGCTGGTGCTGGTGGCCTATCCGGTCGGCTACGGCCTGTATCTCGGCGCCAACCCGGCCAGCTACCGGCGGCTGTTCGCCGACCCGATCTTCCTGACCGCCGTGGTCAACACGCTCCTGTTCCTGATGATCGCGGTCAATGTGAAGATGGTGATCGCGCTCGGCCTGTCCGGCTTCTTCGCCGTGCCGCGCCGCTGGATCCGGCTGCTGCTGGTGCTGTTCATCCTGCCCTGGGCGGTGCCGTCGATCCCGACCATCCTGTCGTTCCGGGTCATGCTCAACCCCGAGAACGGCATGATCAACCAGCAGCTGTTCCGGCTGTTCGGCATCTTCGAAGGCCCGCCCTGGCTGACCGACCCCTGGCTGGCCTTCTTCTGCGCCATCGTCGTCCACATCTGGAAGTCGCTGCCGTTCTGGACCCTGATCCTGCTGACCGGCCGGCTGGCGATCGCCCGCGACCTGTACGAGGCTGCGGCGGTCGACGGCGCCTCGCGCTGGCAGCGCTTCCGCTTCGTCACCTGGCCGTCGGTGGCCGCGCTCTACGTCACCTCGACCTTCCTGTCGATGATCTGGACCCTGGGCGACTTCAACAGCGTCTACCTCCTGACCGGCGGCGGCCCGGCCGACAGCACCCAGGTGCTGGCCACGCTGGGCATCCGCTACCTCCGCAACAACAGCCTCGACCTCGGCGTCGCCTCGATCATCGTCGCCATGCCGCTGGTCCTGCCGATGGTGTTCGTCATGGTCAAGCGGCTGTCGAAGGGAACCGAGTCATGAAGCGCTGGTTCGGCGAGGCGGTGCTGGTCCTGATCGCCATCCCGGTGGTGCTGTGGACCGTGGTGCCGCTGTACCATCTGTTCGTGCTGGCGATCTCGCCGCCGGATTCGGTGCTGGCCGGCGACCTGTGGCCGGCCCAGCCGACCCTGTCCAACTTCGTCACCGTGTTCCGGCAGCAGCACTACTACCTCAGCAACTTCTGGCTGCAGCTCGGCAACAGCTTCGTGATCGCGGTGACGACCGGGGTGCTGACCTTGTTCGTCGCCACCTGCGCCGCCTTCGCCATCAGCCGGCTGCGGGCGCCGGGCGGGCGCACGGTGATGAACCTGGCGCTGTCGACCTATCTGATCCCGGCCGCCTTCCTGGCCGTGCCGATGTACAAGACGATGGGGTCCTACGGCCTGCTGAACACCCAGCTGGCGCTGATCCTGGCGATGGTCGCCCTGTCCTCGCCCTACGCCATCTGGGTGCTGAAGCAGGCCTCGGACAAGCTGCCGCGCGAGCTGGACGAGGCCGCGGTGATGGACGGCGCCACGCCGATGCAGATCTTCCGCATGGTCTACCTGCCACTGATGCGCCCGTCGCTGGTGGCGATCGGCATCTACGCCCTGCTCTTGGCCTGGAACGAGTACCTCTACGCCTTCCTGCTGCTGTCGAGCGAGAAGGCGGCGCCGCTGTCGGTCGGGCTCGGCCTGTTCCTGTCGGCCGATGATTCGCCGTGGAACCTGCTGATGGCGACCGGGCTGATCTACGCGATCCCGCCGGCCGTGATCTACTACCTGTTCCGCAACACCATGACGAGCGGCCTGACGGCGGGGGCGGTGAAGGGCTGAGCCCCTCCCCGCTGCCGGGCGTAGGTTGGGTTCGCAAGGGCGAACCCAACCCACGAAACCCCGCCCGTTCAGCGCTCAGACCAGCGCCACCTGGCCGGTCGCTAGATCGTAGATCCCGCCGACGACCTTCACCTTGCCCTCCTTGACCAGCCCGGCGACGACCGGATCGCGGGTGACCAGGAGCCTGACGTTGCGGCGAACGTTCTCGGTGATGGCGTCGGCGAGGAGATCCGCCCCGCCCTTCGCCTTCGCCGCCTCCACCGCCGGCTTGATCGAATTGACCAGCCCCGGCAGATGACCCGGCAGCTTGACGCCGTCCTTCAGCACCTTGATCGCCGCGTCGACCGCACCGCAATTGGAGTGCCCCAGCACCATGATCAGGGGCGCGCCCAGGAACTGCGCCCCGTATTCGAGGCTGGCGAGCCCGTCGTCGTTCAGGAAATTGCCGGCGACCCGGACCACGAACAGATCACCAGGCCCCTGGTCGAAGGCCAGTTCCGGCGAGACCCGGGAATCGGAACAGCTGAGGATGGACGCGAGGGGATACTGGGCCTGCGTCCGCGCGGCTCGGCCGGCCGAGAAATCCTTCTGCTCCGGCGTGTTGGCGACGTAGCGGGCGTTGCCGTCCATCAGCTTCGTCAGCGCCTCGTCCCCGGAGATGGCGTTCGGCGGCGCGGCGGTGGGCGCGGCGGCCGCCCGGGCCCCGGATCTCGACAAGGCCGCCGCGGCGGACAGCAGCATCGCCGCGCCCGCCAGGACGCCACGGCGTGACATCGCCGGCACCGATGGCTCCGCTCCGGCGGAGCAACACTGATCGCACATGAAATTTCCCTTCAGAAATTGTCGAACTCAAAAAAGCAGGCTGACTCCGCTGGGATTCGGCCTGGAGGACAGTTTTCTGATATGTCGCAGAAATTAAAAGCCGAGATTTTGCATGGATATTTCGCTCTCCCGCACAACGCAGAAGGGCGGCCGAAGCCGCCCTTTCCGCTCGCCGGAGGACCGGCCGCTTACTTCGGCGTCGCCTCGGTCATGATCTGCTGCCGCGCCACGGCCAGCAGCGCATCCATCTTCTTGCGCAGCCGGTGGTCCGACAGGTCGACGTCGTGGATCTTGAGGTCGGCATAGACCTTGTCGTGCACGTCCTCGTCGGTCTGCTTCTCGAAGTCGGACATGATGACCTCCTTCGCATAGGCATCGACGGCATCGCCGGTCAGGCCCAACAGCTCGGCCGCCCACAGGCCGAGCAGCTTGTTGCGCCGGTTCTGGATCCGGAACAGAAGCTCCTGGTCGTGCTGGAACTCCGCCTCGAAAGCCTGCCCCCGCGATTCGATCGTCATCCTGTCGCTTCCTTCCACCTGCCCGCCGCCGCGGGCGCAATTCGCATCATGCCGAGGATATAGCGTCTCTCGCCGCTGCGGTCACGCCCCGAGGCAACTGGGAGCGTGCAATTGTTTAGTGGATGTGCGCTTGCTATAAGCTGCCGGACGCGGACGTCCCTCCCGGGACGTCCCGATCCTTTTTTGTTGGCTTCACCGTTCAATGGACGTTTCGATATGAGCCGCCGCAGGCGCATCTACGAAGGCAAGGCCAAGGTCCTGTACGAAGGGCCGGAGCCGGGCACCATCGTCCAGTACTTCAAGGACGATGCGACGGCGCAGAACGGGCAGAAGAAGGCGGTGATCCAGGGCAAGGGGGTGCTGAACAACCGCATCTCCGAATACCTCATGACCCGGCTGTCCGAGATCGGCGTTCCCACGCATTTCATGCGCCGGCTGAACATGCGCGAGCAGCTGATCCACGAGGTCGAGATCATCCCGCTCGAGGTCGTGGTGCGCAACATCGCCGCCGGATCGTTCTCGAAGCGCTTCAACGTGCCCGAGGGCACGCCGCTGCCGCGCTCGATCATCGAGTACTACCTGAAGTCGGACGAGCTCAACGACCCGATGGTGTCGGAAGAGCACATCACCGCCTTCGGCTGGGCCAACGCCCAGGACCTCGACGACATGGTCTCGCTGTCGCTGCGGGTGAACGACTACCTCACCGGCCTGTTCCTCGGCATCGGCCTCAAGCTCGTCGACTTCAAGCTCGAATTCGGCCGCCTCTACGACGAGAACGACGAGATGCGGATCGTGCTGGCCGACGAGATCAGCCCGGACAACTGCCGCCTGTGGGACGTGCAGACCAACGAGAAATTCGATAAGGATCGCTTCCGCCAGGATCTGGGCGGCGTCATCGAGGCCTACCAGGAGGTGGCCCGGCGCCTCGGCATCCTGCCGGAAGGAAGCGTCGTCGACATCCGCGAGACCCAGGCCCCCACTTGAAGACTGGCACCGACATGAAAGCCCGCATCCACGTCATGCTGAAGCCCGGCGTCCTGGACACCCAGGGCAAGGCGATCGGCCATTCCCTGCAGGGCCTCGGCTTCGGCGAGGTCGGCGAAGTCCGCCAGGGCAAGGTGATCGAGGTCGAGATCGCCGCCGCCGACGCCGCCCAGGCGCGGGCCCGGCTGGACGAGATGTGCAAGAAGCTGCTCGCCAACCCGGTGACCGAGAGCTACGCGATCGAACTGGTCGCCTGAGGCGGCTGCCTCTCCTGTCATGCCACGGCCTGACCGTGGCATCCAGGGGCGGCCAGAGCGGCTCTCGACGGCCCTGGATTGCCCGGCCAAGCCGGGCAATGACACCAAGTGGGTATGGCAGTGTCCTTACCCCACCGTCGACGCCTGCGCCTCGAGATGGGCCGCCAGCCCGTCCGGCAGTTTGAGCCGGGCTGCGAGGTCGTCGAGATAGGCCTTTTCGCGCGGATCGTCCGGGTCGACCGCCAGGCGCGACGCCAGCCAGATTTCCGCCGCCTGCTCCGGCGTCGCCGCCAGGGCCGCGATCGCCGCGACATCGAGCGGCTTGGCCAGTTCGTCCATCACGAACGCCTTCTGCTCGGTGTCGAGGCCGAGCTGGCCGATCCGGTCGAACAGCGCCCGCTGCTCGGTCGCGTCGATATGGCCGTCGGCCTTGGCCGCGGCGATCATCGCCCGCACCACGGCGATGCGCGCGTCGCCGCCGCCCGCCGCGCTCTGCGTCTCCAGGTCGAACGGGCTGCTCGGCGGCGGCAGCGCCAAAGGCTGCTGCACCGGCGCCTGGGCCGGCGCCGGTGCCCGCTTGGCCTGCCAGTCCTGCCACGCCTTGAAGGCCAGGCCGCCGAGCACCGCCGCGCCGCCATAGCCCAGCGCCGAGCCGCCGAACTTCCGCACCTTCTTCGAACCGAGCAGCAGGCCGATCACGCCGCCGCCGAGCGCGCCGGTCGCCAGCGTGCCGAGATTGTCCGTCCAGCCGGAGCCTTTACCACCAGCAGCGGGGCCACCGGATTTGTTCGCGCCGCCGCCCAGGAAATCCTCGAACAGCTTCTTCGGATCGATCACGCGCCTCTCCTCCCGATGGTTGCGTTGGGAGGCAAATGGCCCGGCCGGTACCTGTCGACAAGTCGCGGACAGGCCTCAATCGTCCGGGCGCGACGCCATGACCGGCTCCCGCGGCGCCAGCGCGGTTTCCGCCGCGGCGGCCAGGATCCAGTCCCGGAACGCCCGCACCATCGGCCGGCGCAGCGCCCGAGCGGGGGCCACGAAGTGGTAGCCGGCGTCGCTGGCGAGCGAGAGGTCGAACGGCCGGACCAGGCGGCCGGCGGCCAGGTCGTCGGCCGCCAGGGAGTTCACCACCAGGGCGACGCCCTGGCCGCCGATCGCGGCCTGGATCGCCATGGAGGAATCGCTCATGCGCGGCCCGCGCACCCAGTCGACATCGGCCATCCCGACGGCGCGCAGCCAGTCGCGCCAGGGCGCCAGGGACTGGTCGTGCAGCAGCGTGTGCCGGCGCAGGTCGTCGAGCGTGCGCAAGCCGGGCGAGCCGTCGCGCAGCGCCGGGCTGCAGACCGGAAAGCTGTCATCCGCGAACAGCCGGTCGACCACCAGCCCATCCCAGCCGCCCCGTCCCCACCGAATGGCGCAATCCGCCTCGCCGCCATCGAGATCGACCTGGGCCAGCGACGCGGTGACGTTGACGTCGACATCGGGATGGGCGGCGATGAACCCCGACAGGCGGGCCCCCAGCCATTTCGCGACGAAGGAGGTGGTGGTGCTGACGGTCAGGATGCCGGTCGAGCGGCCCGGCGCGATCTGGGCCGTGGCGTCGGCGATGCCGGCCAGCGCGGCGCTGACCAGCGGCAGGTAGGCGCGCCCCGCCTCGGTCAGGTCCAGGCTGTTCTCGCGGCGGTCGAACAGCCGGACGTCCAGCCAGCCCTCCAGCCGGCGCACCTGCTGGCTGACCGCGGCCTGGGTCACCGACAGCTCGGCCGCCGCCCGGGTGAAGCTGCGGTGCCGGGCCGCCGCCTCGAAAGCCCGCACGCCGTTCAGCGGCGGCAGACGCCACGCCATCCCCGACTCCCTACAGACCAAGTTTTTATTGGGCTAGGCCCAGACTATCCCGTTTGCCGCCGCGGCCGCCAGCACCGATCTTAGGGGCAAGGGTCGACCCTGATCCTTCACCCCGATCAGGACTTCAGGACATGACAAGCTTCTGCATGGACGACCGCCGCCGCACGCCGGCGGCGCGGCCGAACCTCGCTTTCGCCCTGCTCCGCCGCCTCACCGCCCTGCCCGCCCTGTGGCGCGCCCGGATCGTGGCGCGCAGCCGGATGCAGCGCCTGAACGATGCCGCGCTGAGCGACCTCGGCCTGCGCCGCGACCAGGTCGAGACCCTGCAGCGCAAGCCGTTCTGGCGCGAATGACCGGCGTGGGACTAGGGCGGCGGCGCCGCGTCGGCCGCCTCGGTGGCGCGTCGTTTCAGGAAGTCCTGCTCGCGCCGGTTTCCGGCCAGCGCCGCAGCGGCCTCGAAGGCGGCCTGCGCCTCGGCATGGCGGCCGAGCTTGTGCAGCAGGTCGCCGCGGACGCCCTGCAGCAGGTGGTAGGCCTTGAGCGCGGGCTCGCCCATCAGGCGGTCGACGATGGCCAGCCCTGCCCCCGGCCCCTCGGCCATGCCGACGGCCACCGCGCGGTTGAGCTCGACCACCGGCGAGGGCACCAGCGCCGCCATCTCGGCATAGAGCCCGGCAATGCGCGGCCAGTCGGTCTCGTCGGCCGTCCGCGCCCGGGCATGGCAGGCGATGATGGCGGCCTGCAGGGCATAGAAGCCGCCGGCCCCGCCCAGGTCGCGCGCCCGCCCCAGCGCCCGCAGGCCCCGCCGGATCTGCAGCTGGTCCCACAGCGCGCGGTTCTGGTCGAGCATCAGGATCGGGTCGCCCGCCGCATCGGTGCGCGCCGCGGTGCGCGAGGCGTTCAGCTCCATCAGCGCCAGCAGCCCTAAGGCCTCGGGCTCCTGCGGCGCGACGGCGGTCAGCACCCGGCCCATGCGCAGCGCCTCGTGGCACAGCTGGGGGCGCATCCAGTCCGCGCCGCGCGCCGCGGTGTAGCCCTCGTTGAAGATGAGGTAGACGACCTCCAGCACCGAGGACAGCCGCTGGGACAATTCCTCGCCGCGCGGCGTCTCATAGGCCAGCCCGGACTCCGACAGCGTCCGCTTGGCGCGCACGATGCGCTGGGCGATCGTCGCCTCCGGCAGCAGGAAGGCCCGGGCGATCTCGTCGGTAGTCAGGCCGCAGATCATCCGCAGCGCCAGCGCCGCCCGGGCCTCGCGCGACAGCAGCGGATGGCAGGCGGTGAAGACCAGACGCAGCATCTCGTCGCCGATGTCGTCGTCCAGGGCGGAGTCGAGATCGGGCATCGCCTGCTGCTCCTCCTCCAAATCCCGGGTGATGACATCGTGCTTGCGCGCCAGCATCTGGCGGCGGCGCAGATGGTCCAGCGCCCGGCGCTTGGCGGCCGCCATCAGCCAGGCGCCGGGCCGCTCCGGCACGCCGGTCTCGGGCCACCGCTCCAGCGCCGCCACCAGGGCGTCCTGGGTCGACTCCTCGGCCAGCGGCACGTCGCGCAGCATCCGCGCCAGGCTGGTGATCAGCCGGGGCTGCTCGATCCGCCACACGGCCAGGATCGCGCGATGGGTGTCGGCGGCCGTCATGGCCGCCGACACCGTCTGCCGGACCGTCGCGTCAAGCGCAGTCGGCCGCCTCGGCCAGGACGCGGATCTCGCAGGTCCCTTCCCAGCCCGGCATGAAGTCCTTGTGCAGCTGCAGGAACTCCACCGCCGAGGCCACCGCCTCCTCCTTGGTCCTGAACTCGAAGATGACGTAGCCGCCGATGACCTCCTTGGCCTCCACGAACGGGCCGTCGAGGACGCTGAGCTGCCCGCCCGTGAGACTGACCCGCGCGCCGGTCTCGATCGGCATCAGCTGGCCGCCATCGAGCATGCGGCCGGTCTGGAGCTCGCGGTTGGCGAGGGTGTTCATGGCCTCGATCAGCTCCGGCGTCGGCGGCTCGGTGCTGGCGGTGGTGATGATCGACATGAAGCGCATCTGGATCTCCTCCTGGGGCGAGCCGCGGACGCCATCGCCGCTGCACCGTCTCGCTATTCAAGTCGACGAACCAGCCTCACCTGGATCGACAGGCCTTGCGAAAAAAAATCGCGCCCAGGAGAAAAAAGACGATGCCCAGGGATCGAAGCCCGATCGACGCTCCGGTCCCTACGCCGCCGGCAGCTCCATCGGCTGCTGTGGCTGCGCCTCGGCCTCGGCGGCCGCGGCGAACAGCCAGTCGCGGAACGCCCGCACCAGCGGCCGGTTCAGCGCGGCCGGCGGCGCCACGAAATAGTAGGCGTAGTCGCTCTTCAGATGGTCCCGCGGCAGCGACAGCTCGAACGGCCGCACCAGCCGGCCGGCGCGCAGGTCGTCCATCACCAGCACCCGCTGCGCCAGCGCCACCCCGTGCCCTTCGATCGCCATCTGGATCAGCAGCGCCGAATCTTGCGTCCGGGGCCCGCGGACCCAGCCGAGATCCTCCATCCCCGCCGCCCGCAGCCACTGCTTCCACTGCACCAGCGTCTCGTCGTGCAGCAGGCGGAAGCGGCGCAAATCGTCCAGCGCCGACAGGCCGGCCGCCGCCAGGTCCGGGCTGCACACCGGGAAGGTGTCCTCGGAGAACAGCTTTTCCGCCACCACCCCGTCCCAGGCGCCGCTGCCGAAGCGGATGGCGCAGTCGACCGTGTCGCGGCTGAAGTCGATCAGCCGGGATTCGGCGTCGAGGTTGACGTCGATC
Organism: Inquilinus ginsengisoli; assembly: GCF_031453975.1. Lineage (NCBI taxonomy): Bacteria > Pseudomonadati > Pseudomonadota > Alphaproteobacteria > Rhodospirillales > Rhodospirillaceae > Inquilinus > Inquilinus ginsengisoli. Next base: position 121,837 of record NZ_JAVDPW010000014.1, on the reverse strand, counting down.
TCGGGCTGCTGCTCGTTGAAGGACGGGATCCGCGTCACCAGCCATTTGCGGATGAAGGACGGGATCGCCGAGACGGTCAGGATGCCGGAATGCGGCGGCGGCCGGATCCGCGCCGTGGCCTCGGCGATGGCGTCGAAGGCGTCGCGCAGCACCGGCAGGTAGCCGCGGCCGGTCTCGGTCAGCTCCAGCCCGCCTTCGGTGCGGTCGAATAGCTTGGCCCCCAGCCAGTCCTCCAGCCGGCGCACCTGCTGGCTGACCGCGGCCTGGGTGACCGCCAGCTCCTCGGCCGCGCGGGTGAAGCTCTCGTGCCGTGCCGAGGCCTCGAAGGCGCGGATACCGTTCAGCGGCGGCAGGCGTCGGCGCATCGTTTCCCCCTGTCGAAACCCGGTCGATAGATTCTCTTGTCCCGGCCACGAGAATATCCTGTTTGTGGTTTGTTCTCCAGAATCCGATCTTGGGAGTGTTCCCGACGCCCCTGAATTCGTCCCCGCCGGAAAGGGAAATGCCATGACCACCGCCACCGCCTCCCGCCCTGTCATCCAGCATCGCGCTGCTGGGCTGCCGAACGGCCGTGTCGGGCTGTGGACCCTGCTCAAGGCCTCCCTGACCGGCCGCAGCACCCGCCGCCTGCCGCTCGGCTCGCTGGACGACCACATGTTGCGCGACGTCGGCGTCGACCGGCCGAATGCCTCGACCGACCCGCGCGACCTGATCCTCCGCCTCTGATCCGCTCCGCCCCCCTGCGGTGCCTCGGGCCGGATCCGTCACCGCGGATCCGGCCATTTTCCCATCCGAAGGCCGGGAATCACGGGGTGTATCCGCCATCACATCCAAGCGAGCCCCGGCGGCGGTAAGGTCCGGTTCAGTCACCGACACAGAAGGACGCGACCATGACCATGATTGTTGCCGACCGCACCCCGCGGACCAGTTCGACCGAACGCCAGCGCGGCGGCCTCGGCCGACTCCTGTCCACCCTGACCCTGTGGTCAGTCCGGGACCGCACCCGGCGCCGGCTGCAGACGCTGGACAGCCATCTGCTGAACGACATCGGCCTGTCCCGCGACGACGTGCAGGCAGAAGGCGAGAAGCCGTTCTGGCGCGCATGACAGGACAGACCCAAGCACCCTTGCCAAGGCCCGGCCGGACCGCTAAATCCCGGCCATGCAAGCCGCCGTCATCGTCTTCCCGGGATCGAACGCCGACCGAGACCTCGCCGTGGCACTCTCCCACGCGACCGGACGGCCGACCCACATGGTCTGGCACCGCGACACCGAGCTGCCGCCGACCGACCTGATCGCCATCCCGGGAGGGTTCTCCTACGGGGACTACCTCCGCTCCGGCGCCATGGCGGCACAGTCGCCGATCATGGGCGCGATCCGCGCGGCCGTGGCCAAGGGCGTGCCCACCGTGGGCATCTGCAACGGCTTCCAGATCCTGACCGAGGCGGGGCTGCTGCCAGGCGCGCTGATGCGCAACGCCGGCCTGACCTTCGTGTCGCGCACCGTGTCGATGCGGGTCGAGACCTCGAACAGCCCGTTCACCCGCGGCTACAATGCCGGGCAGACGGTGCGGATTCCGATCCAGCATCATGACGGCTGCTATTTCGCCGACCCGGACACGCTGAAGCGGTTGGAGGACGAGGACCGCGTCGCCTTCCGCTACATCGCGGACCAGGACGGCCGCGGCAACCCGAACGGCAGCCTGAACGACATCGCCGGCATCCTGTCCGAGAACCGGCGGGTGCTCGGCATGATGCCCCATCCCGAGCGTGCATCGGAGCCGGAACACGGCAACACCGACGGCCGCGCCCTGTTCGAAGGCCTGGTGCAGATCCTGTCATGACCACCGCTCAGCTTCCCCCCGAGCCCGAGGTCACGCAGGCGCTGGCGGCCGAATTCGGCCTGACCGCCGACGAATTCGCCCTGACCCAGACCATCATGGGCCGGATGCCGACGCTGACCGAGCTGGGCATCTTCTCGGTGATGTGGTCGGAGCACTGCTCCTACAAATCCTCGCGCCGCTGGCTCAAGCAGCTGCCGACCACCGCGCCCTGGGTGATCTGCGGCCCCGGCGAGAATGCCGGCGTGATCGACATCGGCGACGGCCAGGCCGCCATCTTCAAGATGGAAAGCCACAACCACCCGAGCTTCATCGAGCCCTATCAGGGTGCTGCGACCGGCGTCGGCGGCATCCTGCGCGACGTCTTCACCATGGGCGCGCGGCCGGTGGCCAACATGAACGCGCTGCGCTTCGGCAGCCCGGACCATCCGAAGACCCGGCACCTCGTCGCCGGCGTCGTGTCCGGCATCGGCGGCTACGGCAACTGCGTCGGCGTGCCGACGGTGGGCGGCGAGACCAATTTCCACGCCTCCTACAACGGCAACATCCTGGTCAACGCCATGACCGTGGGCGTGGCCAACACCGACAAGATCTTCTATTCGGCGGCTGGCGGCATCGGCAACCCGGTGGTCTATGTCGGCTCCAAGACCGGGCGCGACGGTATCCACGGCGCCACCATGGCCTCGGCCGAATTCGACGACGCCTCGGACGAGAAGCGCCCGACCGTGCAGGTCGGCGACCCCTTCACCGAGAAGCTGCTGATCGAGGCCTGCCTGGAGCTGATGGCGACCGACGCCATCGTCGCGATCCAGGACATGGGCGCGGCCGGCCTGACCTCCTCCTCGGTCGAGATGGCGAGCAAGGGCGGCTGCGGCATCGAGCTGGATCTCGACCATGTGCCGCAGCGCGAGACCAACATGGTCCCGTACGAGATCATGCTGTCGGAGAGCCAGGAGCGGATGCTGATGGTCCTCAAGCCCGGCCGCGAGGCCGAGGCCGAGGCGATCTTCCGCAAATGGGAGCTGGATTTCGCCGTGATCGGCCGGGTCACCGACACCGGCCGCATGGTGCTGAAGATGTATGGCCGCACCTGGGCCGACATGCCGGTGGCGGAGCTGGTCGACGCCTCTCCGAACTACGCCCGGCCGTGGGAACCGACGCCGCCGCAGCCGGAGATCGCCGCCGCGGCCCTGCCGCTGCCGGAGGCGCCAGAGGCGGTGCTGGAGCGGATGCTGGCCTGCCCCGACCTGGCTTCCAAGCGCTGGATCTGGGAGCAGTATGACAGCCGGGTCGGCGCCGACACCGTCGCCCTGTCCGGCGAGGCCGATGCCGCGCTGGTGCGGGTGCACGGCACCGGCAAGCTCTTGGCCATCACCACCGACTGCACCCCGCGCTACTGCCTGGCCGACCCCGAGCGGGGCGGCGCCCAGGCCGTGGCCGAAGCCTGGCGGAATCTCACCGCCACAGGGGCTACGCCGCTGGCGATCACCGACAACATGAACTTCGGCAACCCCCAGAAGCCGCGGATCATGGGTCAGTTCGTCGGCTGCATCCAGGGCATGATCGCCGCCTGCCAGGCACTTGATTTCCCAGTCGTTTCCGGCAATGTCTCGCTCTACAACGAAACCTCCGGCGAAGGCATCCTGCCGACTCCGGCGATCGGCGGCGTCGGCCTGATCCAGGCCGGCGGGCGCCACGTCAAGGCCGGGTTCAAGGCCGCCGGCGAAGCCATTGTCCTGATTGGCGAAACCCAGGGACATGTCGGCACCTCGCTCTATGCCCGCGAGATCCATGGCCGCGAGGACGGCGCACCGCCGCCGGTCGACCTGGCGGCCGAACGCCGCAACGGGGACCTGGTGCGGGCCCTGATCCAGGACGGCACCGTCACCGCCTGCCACGACCTGGCCGATGGCGGCCTCTACGTCGCCGTCGCCGAGATGGCGATGACCGGCCGGATCGGCGCCACGGTCGAGCTGCCGGCCGAGGCCGGGCTGCTGTTCGGCGAGGACCAGGGCCGCTACCTCGTGACCGCCACCGACGGCGAGGCGCTGCTGGCCCGCGCCCGGGCGGCGGGCGTCCCGGCGCAAATCATCGGCGGCACCGGCGGCGACGTGTTGAAGCGCGGTGACGGCGTTGCCATATCGGTTGACAGGCTGCGCCGCGTCAACGAGGCGTGGCTGCCCGGATACATGACCAATACCGTTCCGGCTGGAGAAGCGTGAGATGGCAATGGAACCGGCGGAGATCGTCCGCCTGATCAAGGATGGCCTGCCCGGCGCCGAGGTGCGGATCGAGGATCTGCGCGGCGACGGCGACCATTATGCCGCCTACGTCACCAGCGCCGCCTTCACCGGCAAAAGCCGCGTGCAGCAGCATCAGATGGTCTATCAGGCCCTCGGCGGCCGGATGGGCAACGAGCTGCACGCCCTGATGCTGCACACCACCGCCGCCGAAGCCTGACCCCTCCCCGACGAGAGCGAGTTCCCATGGACAATCCCGTCTTCGAGCGCATCCGCAACGACATCGCCAGCAACGACGTCGTCGTCTACATGAAGGGCACGCCCGTGTTCCCGCAGTGCGGTTTCTCCGCCGCGGTGGTGCAGGTGCTGACCCATATCGGCGTGCCGTTCAAGGGCATCGACATCCTGACCGACCCCGGCCTGCGCCAGGGCGTCAAGGAATACTCGAACTGGCCGACCATCCCGCAGGTCTACGTCAAGGGCGAGTTCGTCGGCGGCTGCGACATCGTGCGCGAGATGTTCCAGTCCGGCGAGCTGCAGGACCTGCTCGAGGCCAAGGGCGTCGCGGTCGCCGCCCAGGGCTGACGCCCGGCGCTACGGCTATCGATCCAGCCAGGCAGATGCCCGCCCCTTCCGGGGCGGGCATTGTCGTTTCGGCTACAGCACGAAGTCGCTGCCATCCAGCTGTTTGATGAAGAGCACATCGATCCGGAAGTCGGCGACCTTGTCGCCGTCAATGTCACCCATGACATAGCCGGTCGTCTTTTCTGCGTCGGGGACGTCTTTGAAATAGCCCAGCTCGCCACCGCTGCCGGAAAATCCAATAAGCGAAGAGAGATAACCGATCCAGGTGAAGGCTTGGTTGCCGGCCACGTGGCTGTTGGCATCGATCGCCGACAGGTCGATTTTGTCGCCATCGGCACCCGTGAAATCCCAAATGGAGTTGGGATTGGTGAAGGGGGCAGGGCCGAGGGAGTTGAAGACGAAGCGGTCGGCGCCGATGCCCCCTGTGAGAAGGTCCCCACCCAGGCCGCCGATTAAGATGTCGTTGCCGGCGCCGCCATTGAGGCTGTCGTTGCCAGCGCTTCCGGCCAGGCTGTCATTGAAGGCCGAACCGATGACCTGTTCGATCGAGACGAAATGGTCGCCGGTCGCACCGCCGCCCGATCCGGTGCCGGTCGCGAGGTCGATGGTCACGCCGGTGGTGCTGCCGGCATAGCTGGCGGTGTCGGTGCCGGCGCCGCCATCGAGCGTATCGGCCCCGGACCCGCCATTGAGGGTGTCGTTGCCATCGCCGCCATAGAGGCTGGCTGCGGCGGCGCCTCCGGTCAGGGTGTCGGCGTAGCCTGACCCGATGACGGCTTCGAACCCGGTGATGTGATCGCCGGTCGCGTCGCCGCCCGATCCCGTGCCGGCCGCGAGGTTGATGGTCACGCCGGTGGTGCTGCCGGCATAGCTGACGGTGTCGATGCCGGCGCCGCCATTGAGCGTATCGGCCCCGGCCCCGCCATTGATGATGTCGTTGCCGGCCCCGCCGTCGATGGTGTCGTTGCCGGCATTGCCGGTCAGCACATTGGCGTTGCCATCACCGAGCAGCCCGTCATTGCCGAGACCGCCGATCAGGTTTTCGATCCCGGTCAACCTGTCGCCCTGGGCCTCGAACCCCACACCCAGCCCGGTGGCCAGGCTGACACTCACCCCACCGGTGCTGCCGGCATAGCTGGCGGTGTCGCTGCCGGCACCGCCATTGAGAACGTCCGCTCCGGCCCCACCCGTGAGGATGTCGTTGCCATCGCCGCCATTGAGGCTGTCTGCGGCAGCGCTTCCGGCCAGGCTGTCGGCGAAGGCCGAGCCGATGACGACTTCGATCGCGGCGATGTGGTCGCCGGACGCGTCGCCGCCCGACCCCGTGCCGGCCGCGAGGTCGACGGACACGCCGGCGGTGCTGCCGGCATAGTTGACGGTGTCGATTCCGGTGCCGCCGTCCAGCCAGTCAGCCCCGGCACCGCCCAGGATCGTGTCGTTGCCGTCGCCGCCATAGAGGTTGTCATTGCCCGCCGCCCCGAGGATGGCGTCGTTGCCGGCGTCGCCATAGAGGGTCTCGGCGTCGGCCGACCCGACCAGGAGATCGTTGCCGTCGCCGCCGGAGCCATAATCGCTGCCGCCGCCGTCGGTATCGATCCGGTCGTCCCCGACGCCCCCATATATGGTGTCGGTGCCGAGGCCGCCGCGGAGGATGTCGTTGCCGTCCTCGCCATAGAGGCCGTCGTTGCCGTCGCCGCCGGTCAGCGTGTCCGTGCCGTCGCCGCCATGGAGGTTGTCGTTGCCGCCCACCCCATTCAGGGCATCGGTGCCGGCATAGCCGTAGATCGTGTCGGCCCCTGCGGCACCGGTGATGGTGTCGTTGCCCGACCCGGCAAAGTAGGTCATCAGCTCCATGTTGATCGCCCGGCTGCCGTCGCTGCCGGCGGCGCCGTTCAGGGTGAAGCTGACCCCGGCCGTGGTGGTGCTGTGGTCGACATACAGCGTGTCGGTGCCGATGCCGCCATCGACAAGGTCGACCCCGATGCCGGTGCTGATGTAGTCGTCGCCGTCGCCGCCCAGGATCGTGTCGTTGCCGTCGCCGCCATAGAGGTTGTCATTGCCCCCCACCCCGAGGATGACGTCGTTGCCGGCGTCGCCATAGAGGGTCTCGGCGTCGGCCGACCCGACCAGGGTGTCATTGCCGTCGCCGCCGGAGCCATAATCGCTGCCGCCGCCGTCGGTATCGATCCGGTCGTCCCCGACGCCCCCATACATGGTGTCGGTGCCGAGGCCGCCGCGGAGGGTGTCGTTGTCGTTCTCGCCATAGAGGCTGTCGTTGCCGTCGCCGCCGGTCAGTGTGTCGGTGCCGTCGCCGCCATGGAGGTTGTCGTTGCCGCCCGCCCCGTTCAGGGCGTCGGTGCCGGCATAGCCGTAGATCGTGTCGGCCCCTGCGGCGCCGGTGATGGTGTCGTTGCCCGACCCGGCAAAGTAGGTCATCAACTCCATGTTGATCGCCCGGCTGCCGTCGCTGCCGGCGGCGCCGTTCAGGGTGAAGCTGACCCCGGCCGTGGTGGTGCTGTGGTCGGCATACAGCGTGTCGGTGCCGATGCCGCCATCGACAAGGTCGACCCCGATGCCGGTGCTGATGTAGTCGTCGCCGTCGCCGCCCAGGATCGTGTCGTTGCCGTCGCCGCCATAGAGGTTGTCATTGCCCGCCACCCCGAGGATGACGTCGTTGCCGGCGTCGCCATAGAGGGTCTCGGCGTCGGCCGACCCGACCAGGGTGTCGTTGCCGTCGCCGCCGGAGCCGTAGTCGTTGCCCCCACCCCCCGTCTCGATCCGGTCGTCCCCGACGCCCCCATACATGGTGTCGGTGCCGAGGCCGCCGCGGAGGATGTCGTTGCCGTCCTCGCCATAGAGGCCGTCGTTGCCGTCCCCGCCGGTCAGCGTGTCCGTGCCGTCGCCGCCATGGAGGTTGTCGTTGCCGCCCACCCCATTCAGGGCGTCGGTGCCGGCATAGCCGTAGATCGTGTCGGCCCCTGCGGCACCGGTGATGGTGTCGTTGCCCCACCCGGCAAAGTAGGTCATCAACTCCATGTTGATCGCCCGGCTGCCGTCGCTGCCGGCGGCGCCGTTCAGAGTGAAGCTGACCCCGGCCGTGGTGGTGCTGTGGTCGACATACAGCGTGTCGGTGCCGATGCCGCCATCGACAAGGTCGACCCCGATGCCGGTGCTGATATAGTCGTCGCCGTCGCCGCCATAGAGCGTGTCGTTGCCGTCGCGGCCGTAAAGCGTGTCGTTGCCGATCCCGCCGTTCAGCACATCATTGCCGGCCATGCCGTCGATGGTGTCGTCGCTGGTGGTGCCGTTCAGGGTGTCCTCGCCGGCGGTGCCGGGTATGTAAGCCATGAGGAAGCCTCTCCTGTTCAATCGCAGATTCCATCCAACCTGCGGCAAAACAAGGTGCGCGACATCAGCCGAACGGATGATGCGCGCTGTCCGGATAGCGCGCATTTTTGCGGATTCCTCTTGGCCGGGACTCTCGGCGGAAGAGCGGATGGATCGGGCGGACGCAATCCTCGGTGCGGTGCAGCAGATCTGCGACGACGCGGTGTGCCCGCCCCCGGCCAAGCGCGATCGCGGCCATCGCCCCCACCGCCAACGCCCTGTGTGGGATGTTCCAGTCCGACAGGCCGCTACAGCACGAAATCCGCGGCCACCAATGCGATGGTGCCGGTGGCGCGGATCTGGAAGTCGGCGACGGCGTCGCCGTTGACGTCTCCGTAGATCGAGCTGACGCCGCCGGCGCTGACCGCCCGCAGCTCGCCGGCATGGTGGGTGAAGGCCGCGGCGGCGATGAAGGTGAAGACCTGGTTGCCCGCCACTGTGGTCCTGGCATCGATCGAGACCAGGTCGATGCGGTCGCCCTGGGCATGGCTGAAATCGCTGATCTGGTCGGAGCCGCCGCCGACCGGGCTCTGGCCTACGCTGCCATAGGTGAAGCGATCGGCCCCGGCCCCGCCGGCCAGGGCATCCCGGCCGCCGAGCCCGATCAGCACATCGTTGCCGGCGTTGCCGACCAGCACGTTGTCGGTCGAAGACCCGATCAGCCCGTCATTGCCGCTGCCGCCATAGACGCCTTCGATCGCGCTGAGCGTGTCGCCCTGGGCGATGCCGCCGATCCCGGTCTCGGCCGCGAGATTGACCCCCACCCCGGCCGTCGCCTCGGAATACATTGCGGTGTCGAAGCCGCCGCCGCCGTCGAGCCGATCGGCCCCGGCGCCCCCGCGCAGGGTGTCGTTGCCGTCGAAGCCGACGATCCAGTCGTTGCCCGCCCCGCCGTCGATGCCGTCGCCACCGGCACCACCATAGACCAGGTCGTTGCCGGCCTCGCCGCGGATGACATCCACCCCTTCGCCGCCCCACACCACATCGTCGCCGGCGCCGGCCTCCACCCGATCGTCGCCCAGGGCGCCGAAGATCCGGTTGGCCACGGCGTTTCCGATCAGGTGGTCGTCGCCCGGCCCGCCCAGGGCGTCGATCCCGGCGCCGATCTGGATGGTGTCGTGGCCGATCCAGCCGGCGATCCGCTGGTTCGCCGTGCCGGTGTAGATGTCGTTGGCGTCGGTCAACGACGCGGCCGTCCCGGGAAGGGTGGTGACGAAGACGTCGAACTGCGCGGGAAAACTGTCCACATGGAGATAGACGGTGCCGGTGAAACCCGCCGTGTAGGACAGCGGCGCAGCCCGCTGCGTGCCGTCCAGGGCGGCCAGCACGGTGCCGGCCGCATTGCAGACCTCCAGCCTCGGCTCACCGCCGTGGAGCGTATCGGTGTCGCCATAGATCTGGTAGTTGACGCCCGCGGTCACGGACAGCCGGATTCAGGCCCCGGTGTCGAAATCCTCGATCTCGCCGGATAGGGCGCCCGCGGTGCGGGTCAGGTCCCAGTCCAGGTCGAGGGTGGTGCTCGGAACGGTCGCCATGACTCTTCCCCCTGCTGGCAGTGGCTTCGGTCGCCGCGGCCGAACGGATGACGCGGGCTGTCCGGAAAGCGCGCATTTTGCTAGGTTTGTTCGGAACGGGCGCAATCGGCTCTTGCGGCGGGGCGCGGATGGATCGGGCGGACGCAATCCTTGGAGCGGTGCAGCGGATCTACGACGCCGCGGTGTCTCCCGACGCCTGGCCCGGCGCGATCGCGGCCATCGCCGCCGCCGCCAACGCCCCGCGCGGGTCGCTGCTGGTCGAGAACCGGCCGCAGCAGCGGGCCGAGCTGATGGTCGGCTGGCAGTGGGATCCCGCCCATCTCGCCCGCATGTCGGCGCCCGGCGCCCGCCGGATGGCCCCCTGGGCAGCGGGGCTGCCGCTCGGCCAGGTGGTGCGCAGCCTGGCCCTGAAGACCGAGCACGACTTCGTGCGGTCGGAGTTCTACAACGAGGTGGTGCGGCCGAACGGCGACTTCTACGGCGCGGTGGCGCTGGTCGAGCGGACGCCGGCCCACAGCAGCTACGTCGCCGTCCGCCGCGTGCTGGGGGCGGAGGATTTCGCCGATGGCGACGTCGCGGCGCTGCAGGCGATGGTGCCCCATCTCGCCCGCGCCCTCGACCTGCGCCAACGCCTCGACAGCGCCGATCTCCGCGCCGCCTATGCCGGCGCCGCGCTCGACCATGTCGATCTCGGCGTGATCCTGGTCGATGCCGCGGCGCGGCCGATCCGCCTCAACCAGCGGGCTGAGTCGATCATCGCCCAGGCCGACGGCCTGTTCTCCGGGCCGACCGGCCTGATGGCGGCGCTGCCGGACCAGACCCGCCGCCTGCATCACGCCATCGCCACGGCCGCCGCGGCCGGCGCCGCCACGGCCGGGATCGACGCCGCGGCCCGCGCCGCCGGCGCCGGCATCCGGCTGCGCCTCTCGCGCCCGTCCGGCGCCCAGCCGCTGATCCTGACCGTGATCCCGATCCGCGAGGTTGCGGCGGAGCGGCGCCTCGGCCCGGTGCCGCGGGTGACGGTCTTCGTCGTCGACCCCGACCGGACCGATGGCCCCGCCCCCGCCGTCTTGCGGCAGTTGTTCGACCTGACCGCGGCGGAGGCCGCGGTCGCGGTCGAGATCAGCCGGGGCGATGGGCTGCCCGCCGTGGCCGAACGCCTGGCGATCGCGGGCAGCACGGCCCGGACCCATCTCGCCCGCATCTTCGAGAAGACCGGCACCGCCCGGCAGGCGGAACTGGTGCGCCTGCTGCTGCAATGCGGCCTGCCGTCGATGCGCGACGACTGAGCGGCCGCACCCCGCCGGGGGCCCGCGGTCATGCCGGGACAAGGACCCTGGCATGACGAGGTGGACGGCGCGGCCAGCTTCCACTTCGGTCCAGAATGGCGTTCAAGCGCACCGCTTCCCGTCCCGCGGGAGGCGGCAATCATTCGCGCGATCAGGAGGCCCGCCTTGTCGATAGCCGAGCAGCATCGGAACGCCCCCGGCGCGGCCCCCCACGACCTGTCCGATGATCTGCTGATCGACGCCGAGATCGACGACCTGCCGGCGCCCACCCGCCTGAAGGCCGGGCTGCTGCTGGTGGTCAGCCTGGTGCTGATCGCGATCAACCTGCGCCCGGCGCTGTCCAGCCTGGGGCCGGTGCTGAAGGAGATCATCGCCGACACCGGCCTGTCCGCCGGCGGCGCCAGCCTGCTGACCACCGTCCCGGTCGTCTGCCTCGGCCTGTTCGGCATGCTGGCGCCGCGGATCGCCCGGCGCCTGGGCACCGAGCGGGCGGTGCTGGCGCTGCTGCTGGTGCTGGCCCTGGGCACCGCGCTGCGCGGCCTGGGCACCCCCGCCGCGCTGCTGGTTGGCGCCATCCTGGCCGGCGCCGGCATCGGCGTCACCAACGTGCTGCTGCCGGGCATCGTCAAGCGCGACTTCCCGGACAAGGCGGCGCTGATGACCGGCGTCTACACCATGGCGCTGTGCGCCGGCGCCGCCGTGGCCGCCGGCGCCACTTTGCCGATCGCCCGGGCCGCCGGCGGATCCTGGGCCGTGGCCCTGGCCTTCTGGACCATTCCGGCGGTGATCGCCGCGGCGGTGTGGCTGACCCAGATCCCGCCCCGCCAGGGCCAGGCCGGCCACGCCGGCGTCACCGTGCGCGGCCTGTGGACCGACCCGCTGGCGTGGCAGGTGACGCTGTTCATGGGGCTGCAATCCTCGCTGGCCTACAGCGTCTTCGGCTGGCTGGCCCCGATCCTGCGCGACCGCGGCGTCGAGGGCGTCGCCGCCGGCATCATGGTGTCGGTCTCGATCATGGTGCAGGTCGCCGCCGCCCTGGTGGCGCCGTCGCTGGCGACGCGCGGCCGCGACCAGCGGCTGGCGGCGCTGCTGTGCATGGTGTTCTCGGTCGCCGGCTTCTGGGGCTGCATCTTCGCGCCGCTGGGCACGGTCTGGCTCTGGGTCGTGGTGCTGGGCATCGGCCAGGGCGCCGCCTTCGCCGTGGCGCTGACCCTGGTGGTGCTGCGCAGCCGCGACGCCCATGTCGCGGCCCATCTGTCGTCGATGTCCCAGGGCGTCGGCTACACCCTGGCCTCGGGCGGGCCGCTGTTGATCGGCCTACTGCACGACTGGACCGGCGGCTGGACCGCGCCGGGCCTGCTGGTGCTGGGCATCGGCCTCGTCGCCGGCGCCGCCGGCATCGGCGCCGGCCGGGCCCGCCAGGTCGCCGCGATCGTCACGCCGCGCTGATTCGACGGCCGGCGGCGTTCGAACCAGAACCCAGTCCTAGGAAGAAAGGCAGCCATCCGGCCCAAAGTCAGGGATGATTTGACAACACATCCGCATCGCCCGCAGCCTTTCCGCAACAAAAGGTCGGACAAGGGGGAGAGGGCGATGTGGTCGCAGGTCTATAATCCCTTCGGCAGCATGGCGGCGTCGACGCTGGTGGCCGCCATTCCCATCGTCGTCCTGCTCGGCAGCATCGGGCTGTTCCGGGTCAAGGCGCACCTGGCCGCGGTGCTCGGCCTCATCGCCTCCCTCGCCGTCGCCATCATCGGCTTCGGCATGCCGGCGCAGATGGCAGGGATGGCCGCCGTCTACGGCGCCGCCTACGGGCTGTTGCCGATCGGGTGGATCATTCTCAACGTGATCTTCCTGTATCAGCTGACCAAGGAGAAGGGCGAGTTCGAGGTCCTCAAGGACTCGATCGCCGGCATCACCCGCGACCGCCGGCTGCAGCTGGTGCTGGTGGCCTTCTCCTTCGGCGCCTTCTTCGAGGGCGCGGCCGGCTTCGGCACCCCCGTCGCGGTGACCGGGGCGATGCTGATCGGCCTGGGCTTCGCGCCGCTCGCCGCCTCCGGCCTGTCGCTGATCGCCAACACCGCGCCGGTGGCCTTCGGCGCGCTGGGCACGCCGCTGATCGCGCTGGCCGCGGTCACCGGCCTCGACCTGCTACAGCTCAGCGCCATGGTCGGGCGGCAGCTGCCGGTGTTCTCGATCATCGTGCCGTTCTGGCTGATCTGGGCCTTCGCCGGCTTCCGCGGCATGCTCGGCGTCTGGCCGGCGCTGCTGGTCGCCGGCGTGGCCTTCGCCGTGCCGCAGTTCCTGGTCTCGAACTACCACGGGCCCTGGCTGGTCGACGTCGTCGCCTCGATCGTGTCGATGGGCCTCTTGGCCCTGTTCCTGAAGGCCTGGCATCCGCGGCAGCTGTGGCTGGGCACCGGCCCGGGCGGCGGCGCGGCCGAGGCGGAGGCACAACAGGCCCATGGCAGCCCCTCGGGCGGCGCGGTGGTGCGCGCCTGGCTGCCCTGGGTGATCCTCAGCGTCTGCGTCTTCCTGTGGGGGCTCCCGCAGGTCAAGGCGGCGCTGGACGGCCTGTCGATGGTCGCCCTGCCGGTCGCCGGGCTGAACGAGCTGGTGCAGAAGGTGCCGCCGGTGGTGGCGGCCCCGACGGCGGAGAAGGCGGTCTACCTGCTGAACTGGCTGTCGGCCACCGGGTCCGGCATCTTCGTCGCCGCGGTGATCGCCGGCTTCGTCATGGGCTATTCCCCGCTCGGCCTCATCCGCATGTACGGGCGCACCCTGTGGGTGGTGCGCTTCTCGCTGATGACCATCGCCTGCATGCTGGCGCTGGGCTTCGTCACCCGCTACTCCGGCACCGACACCACGCTGGGCCTCGCCTTCGCCGCCACCGGGGTGCTGTACCCGGTGTTCGGCACGCTGCTGGGCTGGCTGGGCGTCGCCCTGACCGGGTCCGACACCTCGTCCAACGTGCTGTTCGGCGGGCTGCAGAAGGTGACGTCGCAGCAGCTGGGCCTCAACCCGGTGCTGATGGCGGCGGCCAACAGCTCCGGCGGCGTCATGGGCAAGATGATCGACATGCAGAGCATCGTCGTCGCCTCGACCGCCACCCGCTGGTACGGGCATGAGAGCGACATCCTGCGCTACGTCTTCTTCCACTCCATCGCGCTGGCGCTGCTGGTCGGCCTGCTGGTGCTGGGCCAGGCCTATCTGTGGCCGCTGACCCTGATGGTCCCCGGCAGCGGCTGACCGCCCGCCGCATGCACAAACAAAAAGGGGCGCCCGCAGGCGCCCCTTTTCCCGTCGGTCAGCCGGCTGAAATCAGCGGCTGTAGAACTCGACCACCAGGTTCGGTTCCATCTGGACCGGATACGGCACGTCGGCCAGGGCCGGGCTGCGGATCAGCTTGCCCTTCATGGAGCCGTGATCGACCTCGAGGTAGTCGGGCACGTCACGCTCGGATGAGGACACGGCGCCGAGCACGACCGGCAGCTCGCGCGACTTCTCCTTGACCTCGATGACGTCGCCTTCCTTGACCTGGTAGGACGGAATGTTGACGCGCTTGCCGTTGACCAGGATGTGGCCGTGGTTGACGATCTGGCGCGCCGCGAACACGGTCGGCACGAACTTCAGGCGGTAGACCACGGTGTCGAGGCGGCGCTCGAGCAGGCCGATCAGGTTCTCGCCGGTGTCGCCCTTGCGGCGCACGGCCTCGTCGAACAGGCGGCGGAACTGCTTCTCGCCGATGTTGCCGTAGTAGCCCTTCAGCTTCTGCTTGGACATCAGCTGCGTGCCGAAATCGGTCGGCTTCTTGCGCCGCTGGCCATGCTGGCCCGGGCCGTATTCGCGGTTGTTCAGGGGGCTCTTCGGACGGCCCCAGAGGTTGACGCCAAGGCGGCGGTCGATCTTGTGCTTCGAATTCTGGCGCTTGCTCACGCGCGCATTCCTTCTCTCGATATTGTCCCGGTAGGCCCTGCCGACGGCAAGGCGGGGCGCCGGCTCACGCACCGGACCCACGTTCCCAGGAATGGAAGCGGTGAAAAAGCCCATTCCGGACCGATTGTCAAGCCTGGAGGCGCGTGCCGGGCCACCGCTAGCCCGGGAGGTAGTGAATATGGGGCCGGCCGTGATGCGGCGAAACCTCGACATGGGCGCGCACGCCGAACACGTCGCGGATCGTCGCCTCGGTCAGGATCTCCTCCGGCGCGCCGGCGCAGACCACCCGCCCGTCCCGCAGCAGCGCCACCGCGTCGCAGAACATCGCCGCCAGGTTGAGGTCGTGCAGCGCCACGATGCTGGTAGCCGGCAGCCGCCCGACCAGCGCCAGGATCTCGAGCTGGTGCTGCACGTCGAGATGGTTGGTCGGCTCGTCCAGCAAGAGCTCGGTCGGGGTCTGCGCCAGGGCCCGGGCGATCTGCGCCCGCTGGCGTTCACCGCCCGACAGGGTCTGCCACAGCTGGCCGCGCTTGCCGGCCATGCCCATGCGCAGCAGCGCGTCCTCCACCGCCGCGTCGTCCTGTGCGGTCCAGGGCGACAGCGGGCCGCGATGCGGGGTGCGGCCAAGGCGGACGACGTCGAGCACGGTGACCTGGGCGTCGGTCGCCGCCTGCTGCTCGACCAGGGCGACGCGGCGGGCGATGGCGGCGCGCGGCAGGCCGGCGATGTCGGCCCCGCCCAGCGTGACCACGCCGCTGGCCACCCGGCGCAGGCGGCAGATCAGGCGCAGCAGGGTCGACTTGCCGGCGCCGTTCGGCCCCAGCAGCCCCAGCATCCGGCCGGGCTCCGCCGCGAGGGTGACGCCATCGACGATCATCCGGCCGCCGGCGGCCCAGCGCACGTCATGGGTGGCGATGGTCATGCCGTCCGCCTCGCCCGGTAGAGGATGATGGCGAAGGCCGGGGCGCCGAACAGGGCGGTGACCACGCCGATCGGCAGGATCTGCTGCGGGATGATGATGCGCGAGACGATGTCGGCCAGCACCATGAAGATGGCGCCGATCATCGCCGAGGCCGGCAGCAGCCTGATATGGCCGGGCCCGACCAGGAAGCGCGCCGCATGCGGGATGACCAGCCCGACGAAGCCGATCGACCCGACGATGCTGACCATGGTCGCGGTCATCGCCGCGGTGGCCCCGAACAGCACCAGACGCACCCGGGTCACGGCGATGCCGAGCGACGCCGCGGCATCGGCCCCGAAGGTGAAGGCGTCGAGCGCCCGGGCGTGCAGGATGCAGATGGCGAAGCCGGCCAGGGCGACCGGCGCCGCGACATGGGCGTCCGGCCAGCGCACGCCGCCGAGGCTGCCGAGCAGCCAGAACATCACGCCGCGCGCCTGTTCGGCGTTGGCCGAGGTGGTGACGATATAGGAGGTCAGGGCGTTGAACAGCTGCGACCCGGCGACCCCCGCCAGGATGATGCGGTCGGTGCCGCCCCCGGCCCCGGCCGCCAGCAGCGACACCAGGGCGAAGGCCAGCACCGCGCCGATGAAGGCGCCGCCGGAGAGCGAGATGGCACCGCCGCCGAATCCCGCGATCATCACCGCGACGGCGCCGGTCGACGCCCCGGCGGAGATGCCGAGGACATAGGGTTCCGCCAGCGGGTTGCGCAGCAGCGCCTGCAGGATGGCGCCCGACAGCGCCAGCGCCGCGCCGCTGCAGGCCGCCACCACGGCGCGGCTGAGCCGGTAGTCCCAGATTACGCCTTCCTGGATCGGGCTGAGCGCGAAGCCCATGCCCAGCAGCCGGTTGCCCAGCGCCTGGAAGGTGGTGGCCAGCGGAATCGCCATCTCGCCGATCGACACGGCGACGCCGATGGCCGCGACCAGCACGGCCACGGCGAGGACCGTGGCCAGGGCCCGCAGGCCCCAGCCACCGCCGAGGATCGGCCCCCGGATCACGCCCGGATCACTTCGCCAGCCCGAAGGCCTTGATGCCGTTCGCCAGCGCCTCGATGCCGTCGACCGCGCGGATCGACGCCTCCATCGCCTGGACGTCTATCAGGACGAAGTGCCTGTCGCGCACCGCCGGCAGCTTGCTGACCACCGGGTCGGTCGCCAGGAAGTTCAGCTTCACCGCCGGGTCGTCGGCGGCATAGCGGCGGCGGCTCATCTCCGCGATCACGATGATGGCGGGGTCCGAGGCGGCGACCTGCTCCCAGCTCACCGACGGCCATTCCTCTTCCGTCTTGATGATGTTGCGGGCGCCGAGCGTCTGCATGATGTAGGCGGGCACGCCGTTCTTGCCGGCCATGAAGGCATCGCCCTGGACCTCCTTGCTGGAGAACCAGAACACCACCGGCACGTTGCTGCCCTTGACGCCCGCGACCTCGGCAATGGCGGCGGCCTCGCGCTGCTTCAGCCGGGCGACCAGCGCGTCGCCGCGGTCGCCGACATCGAAGATCGCCGCCAGGTCGTGGACCTCCCGATAGACCAGATCCATGCTGAACAGCTGCTTGCGCACGCCGTCGCCGCCACCGCCGTTGTCCTTCTCGACGCAGTCGGCCGGCGCGACGTAGGTGGGGATGCCCAGCTCGGCGAACTGCTCGCGCGTGCCCACCGAGCCGTTGGGGCCGACATGCCATTCATACTGGGCGGTCACCAGGTCGGGCTCCTGCCCCACCACGGATTCGAAGCTGGGGTCGTTGTCGGCCAGGCGCTTGATCTTGTCGTTGGCCGCCTCGTAGCCCTTCAGCACCGGGCCGAACCACACGGCGGTGCCGACGATGCGGTCGGCGAGGCCGAGCGACAGCAGGATCTCGGTGCTGCTCTGCCCGATCGACACCGCCCGCTGCGGCGCCTTGGCAAAGGTGACGTCGACGCCGCAGTTGCGGATGGTCAACGGATAGTGCGTCGGTTCGGCCGAGGCGGCGGGCGCCAGGCCGAACAGGGCGGCGGCGACGGCCGCGGCCGGGATGAGCGAACGAAAGGTACGGTGGGGGACGGCCGTCATGATGCCTCCTGCCCGGGCCACCCCGCCCGGGAAACGGATTGCGCTGCGACGGCAGGTCTCCTGGCTCGCGGATCTTGGCTTCGCGTCTGCCTTCCCACCGGATCCGGCTTCGGACCCAGCAGTGGCATGGCGCCTCGTCGGAGAGGCGTCACGAGGACGTTCGGCGATCCGCTGACAGTTGCGGGGGCAGCCACGGACTCCGCGCGGATGCGCGTCACCGTGTTCCCTTTTGATCCCGTGCGGGAACCGTCGGGGCGATGTGTATCGCCCCCGTCGCGGCGCGGTCAATGGACGCTGGACGCCAAGGCTGCCCGGCCCCTGCGGTTCTTGCAGGCAGGGTCCGAAGACACATCTTTAGATATATCTTGAAACCCATCTCAAAGAGACCTATCTTCCGATATATCGAATTCTAAAGGAGAGTTTCGATGTTTGGAATGAGAGGCCATCGTGGCCAGCGCGGCGAATGCGGCGACGGGATGTGGGCCGGGGGCCGTGGCCGCCGGATGTTCGGCCATCACGGCGGCGGCGAAGGCGGCGGCCGCGGCTTCGGCGGCGGCGACATGATGCGCGCCGGCCGGATGCTGGCGCATGGCGACCTGCGCCTGGTGGCGCTGACTCTGATCGCGGAGCAGCCGCGCCACGGCTACGAGATCATCAAGCTGATCGAGGAGAAGACCGCCGGCTGGTACAGCCCGAGCCCCGGCGTGGTGTACCCGACGCTGACCTATCTCGAGGAGGCCGGCTACGTCACGGTCGAGACCGAGGGCACCAAGAAGCTGTACACCATCACCCCCGAAGGCCGGGCCTATATCGAGGAGAACCGGTCGATCGTCGATGCCATCCTCGGCCGCCTGTTCGCCATCGGCGAGAAGATGGCCCGGGTGAACCGGGCGTTCGGCGGCGACCGCGAGCGGTCCAGCCGGCTGCCGGCGCTGGTCCATGCGGCGCTGGACAATTTGCGCGAGGTCGCCGGGCACAAGATCGACGGCGATGCCGAGGCCGAGACCCAGATCGTCGAGATCCTGGCCCGCGCCGCGGCCGAGATCCGGCGCGGCTGAGGGCGGCGGCATGAGCCCCGCCCCTGCCCTTCCCATAGCGACCCTATCGGCCCCGGCCGAGGCTCGGCTGCGCGATGCCGGGCTGCGGCCGACCCGGCCGCGCCGCATCCTGCTGGCGGTGCTGGCCGAGGCCGAGCGCGCGCTCGACGCCCAGGAGATCCTGGGCCGGGCGCGACGGCTGGATCCGCGGATCAGCCTGGCCACGGTCTACCGCTTCCTGGCGGCGCTGCGCCGGGTCGGCATCGCCGGCTGGTGGAGCGAGCCGGCCGGGCGCCTGGCCTATGGGCCGGTCGCCGTCGCGGCCCCGCCGGAGCGGCTGACCCTGGGCGACGTCCAGCTGCGCGCGGCGCTGGCCGACGTGCTGCGGCAGTTCGGCTACCGCCTGATCCGCGCCCGCGTCGATCTGGCGGTCGAGCGGCTGCATCCCGAGGCACCGCTGGCCGAAGCATGGCCGCAGACGGCCCGGGTCCCCAGTCTGCTCGACCGGTTCTAGGCCCGGCACGGCCGCCGGGCGGCATCGCATCGGACAGGGAGTCGCCGCATGGCGGACGGCCTGCTTCTTCTCGCGGCGCTGCTGCTGATCGTCACCGCCGCCGTGCATTCGGTAGCGGGCGAAAGGCGGCTGATCGGCCCGCTGCTGACCCGCCGCGACGGCATCCTGGCCAACCGCCTGGCCCGGTTCGTGCTGCGCTTCGCCTGGCACATCACCAGCATCGCCTGGGCGGTCATCGCCGTGATCCTGCTGGCGCTGGTGCTGGCCCCGGTGGCGGTGCGCTGGTGGGCGGCGGCCGCGACCGGCGCAGCCTTCACCGCCATCGGGGCGTTCACCGCCATCTCCAGCCGCGGCCGCCATCTCGGCTGGCCGTTCCTGACCGGGATCGGCCTCACCGCCCTGGCCTCGCTGCTGGCCTGAATTCCTCCTCACGCCGTCAGCCACAAGAGCGCGGCCCCGGCGGCTGCGCTGCCGATCAGCGTCGGGATCATGCCGACCCTGAAGTGCAGCATGGCAACCATCGAGGCCCCGGCCAGGCAGGCGGCCCGCCAGTCCAGAGACGAGAGGACGGGCAGGTCGGGGCCGACGCCGAGTACCTCGACCGTCACCACCGCGCGGAACATCACATGCAGCGCGAACCAAAGGGCCAGGTTGAGGATGACCCCGACCACGGCAGCGGTGATGGCCGACAACGCCGCAGAGACGGCGCGGTTGCCGCGCAGCGTCTCGACATAGGGCGCACCGAGGAAGATCCACATGAAGCATGGGGCGAAGGTGACCCATGTGGTGAGAAGGGCGCCGAGGCCGCCGGCGACGATCGGGTTCAACCCGCCGGGGTCTCGGAACGCCGCGAGAAAGCCGACGAACTGGAGCACCATGATGAGGGGCCCCGGCGTCGTCTCGGCCAGGCCGAGACCGTCGGCCATCTCCCCCGGCCCGAGCCAGCCGAACGTGTCGACGGCCGCCTGGGCGACATAGGCCAGCACGGCATAGGCGCCGCCGAAAGTGATCACGGCCATCGTGCTGAAGAAGCCGCCGATCTGGGTCCACACGCTGGCTGAGCCTGTGAACGCCCACACCAGCACGACCGGCCCCAACCAGAGGGGCAGCCAGATCGCCAGCACCCGAACGGCGCGGGACCAGGACGGCTCGGCATGGGTCAGTTCGCCGCGCTCGAACATCGCGTCGACCACACCGACAAAGGCTGGCCCCGCTGCACCGGCCTTGTGACCGGCGCCGGTGAAGGATGCCGGCGCATGCCTGCTGCCGATCCAGCCGATGATGCCGGCCGCGAGCACGATGATCGGAAAGGGTATCCTTAGCGCATAGATGCCGACGAAGGCCGCCGCTGCGATGGCGATCATCGCGCGATTTTTGAGCGCCCGGCGGCCGATGCGGATCACAGCCTCTATGACCACGGCCAGGACCGCGGCCTTCACGCCGAAGAAGATCGCGTCGACCACAGGCACCTGCCGGAAGCAGGCATAGAGGATGCTGAGGCCGAGCATCACGAACGCGCCCGGCAGCACGAACAGGATGCCGGCCACCAGCCCGCCCGCCGTCCGGTGCAGCAGCCAGCCGATGTAGATCGCCAGCTGCTGCGCCTCCGGTCCCGGCAGCAGCATGCAATAGTTCAGCGCATGCAGGAACCGCTGCTCGCCGATCCAGCGCCGCTCATCCACCAGCATCCGGTGCATCAGCGCGATCTGGCCGGCCGGCCCCCCGAAGCTGAGAAGACCGATCCTGGCCCAGACCTTCAGCGCCTCGCCGAAACTGGGCCGGGCGGCCTCCGAGGATCCGGAGGCCGCTGTCGAAATCGTGGACATGATCCGCCCTCACGCCGGCTTGGTGGTGGAGGGCCAGTTGTGGGTTTCCTCGGTCGCGTCCCTGCACCAGCGATACAAGGCATCGTAGAGCACCATGCTGGCGTCCAGCTGCTCCAGATCGTCGCGGAACATCCGCGACAGGCCGAGGGCGGCCGCCAGGAAGCCGGCGGCCTGGGGCACGAGGTCGAGCCGGGCGGTGTCGGCCGCCCGCACGATCACGGCCAGGCGATCCAGGGCCTCGGCCCGCAGCCCGAACTCCCCGACCATCGTGTCGAAGGTGCAGGTTTCGCCGCGATGACTCCAGAACACACCATCGATGTCGAAGGGCGTCGCGCCGAACCGGTCCGCCACCAGGGGCACCTCGGCGGGCGCCACGAACAGGAAGACGGCATCCGGATCGACGAAGCGGCGGATCAGCCAGGGGCAGGCGATGCGATCGACCTTCGGCCGGGCGCGCGTCACCCAGACCGTCCGGCCCGAGGCATCGCGCGGCGGCAGCTTGTCGACGGAGACCAGAAGCCCGCCGGCATCGCGCCAGGCCTCGAAACCGCCTTCCAGCGACTCCGCCTCGGCGCCCTCATGGCGCAGCCAGGCCGCGACCCCCTGGCTGAGCTTCTGGCCGCGCTGGCAGACGACCACGACGTGCCGATGGGCGAACCCGGAGGCCCACGCCGGGACCGCCTTGAAATCGCGGCGGATGGCGGTGGGCAGAAGCCGCGTGTCGGCGTCGTAGTCCTCGTCCGTGCGCACGTCGACGATCATCGGCGCCTTCGGCATGCCGATGAGGCGGGAAAGCTGAGAAACGGTGATTTCAGTGTTCGATGGCATGAGCGTCCGTCCCGTGTCGGGAGCATGGACGCGATATTCAGGCTGTCGCCTCACGGGGCAATCGCGAATAACCCCTTGCCATCAGGATACGCAGAAGGCCGCGCCTGTGCAACGTCAGACGGGGCGCGCCCTACTCCCCGCCCGATTCCTTCCGCAGGCCGGACAAGGCGACGATGATGCCGTGCAGCGTCCGCACCTCTTGGGTCGACAGCTGGGCCCGCTGCAGGAAGGCGCGGATGTTGCGCTGCATGCTCGGCCGCTTTTCCGGCACCCGGAAGAAGCCGCGGGCGTCGAGCGCCTGTTCGAGATGCTCGAACATGTTGACCAGTTGGTCCTTGGTCGCGGGCGGGGTGTCGTCCTCATAGGACAGCTGCCGTTCCGGCGTCGCGTCGCCGGCGGTGAACCATTCGTAGGACACCAGCAACACGGCCTGGGCCAGGTTCAGCGAGGAGAAGGCCGGGTTCAGCGGCACGTTGACCACAGCGTCGGCCAGGGCGACGTCGTCATTGGTCATGCCGGCCCGCTCCGGCCCGAACAGAATGCCGCAATTCGTGCCCACGGCGTGATGCGCCCGCATCTCCTCCGCCGCCCGGCGCGGCGTCACCACCGGCTTCAGCTGGTCGCGCAGCCGCGCCGTGGTGGCGTAGACGGCGGTGAGGCCGGCGATCGCATCCTCGGTCCGCTCGAACACCCGGACCTGGTCCAGCACGGCGTCGGCGCCGGAGGCGGTCGGCACCGCCCTGGGGTTCGGCCAACCGTCGCGCGGCCGCACCAGGCGCAGGTCGGTCAGGCCGCAATTCAGCATCGCCCGCGCCGCGGTGCCGATGTTCTCGCCCATCTGCGGCTCGATCAGGATGATCGCCGGGCCGCCGGTGCGCGGCGTCTGGGTCTGGTCGGTGCCGGCCATCAGATCGGGGCGGCGCCGGAGCGCAGCAGCTTGGTGGTGAAGCTGTCGCCCAGCGCCTCGAAGGACGCGTCGATGATGTTGGTCGAGACCCCGATGGTCGACCAGCGGCTGCCGTCCGAATCCTCGGTCTCGATCATCACCCGCGGCATGGCCCCGGTGCCGTCGTTGGAGCGGAGGATGCGGACCTTGAAGTCGACCAGGCGCAGCGGCTTCAGCGCGGGATAGGCCGGCTCCAGCGCCTTGCGCATGGCGTTGTCGAGCGCGTTGACCGGGCCGTTGCCGAAGGAGACCTCGTGCAGGGTCCTGTCGCCGACCCGGACCAGCACCGTGGCCTCGGATTCCTGGACGATCTCGCCGCGGGCGTTGAAGCGCCGCTCATCGACCACGGTGAAGCGCTCCATGGTGAAGAAGGACGGCACCTGGCCCAGCATGCGCCGGGCCAGCAGCTCGAAGCTGGCGGCGGCGGTGTCGTAGGAATAGCCCTCGAACTCGCGCTGCTTCACCAGGTCGACCAGCCGCTCGACATTGCGGTCCTTGGGGTCGATGGGAACGCCGATCTCGGCGAAGCGCGCCAGGATGTTCGACCGCCCGGCCTGGTCGGAGACCACGAGGTGCCGGCGGTTGCCCACCCGCTCCGGCGCCATGTGCTCGTAGGAGCGCGGATCCTTGGCGATGGCCGACGCGTGCAGCCCGCCCTTATGGGCGAAGGCGCGGCCGCCGACATAGGGCGCGCTGGTCTGCGGCGCGCGGTCCAGCCGCTCGTCGAACCAGTGGCTGAGCTCGGTCAGCGAGGCCAGCCCGGCCTCGGTCACCCCGGTCTCGAAGCCCATCTTCAGGGCCAGGGTCGGGATCAGGGTGATCAGGTTGGCGTTGCCGCAGCGCTCGCCCAGGCCGTTCAGCGTGCCCTGGACCTGGCGCACCCCCGCCCGCACCGCCGCCAGGGTGTTGGCCACGGCGTTGCCGGTGTCGTCATGGGTGTGGATGCCCAGCCGGTCGCCCGGGATGTGGCGGGCCACGGCGGTGACGATCTCGCTCACCTCATGCGGCAGGGTGCCGCCATTGGTGTCGCACAGCACCACCCAGCGCGCGCCGGCCTCGAACGCCGCCTTGGCGCAGGCCAGGGCGTAGTCCGGGTTGGCCTTGTAGCCGTCGAAGAAATGCTCGCAGTCGAAGCCGAGCTCGCGGCCGCGCCCGACCACCTCGGCGACGCTGTCGCGGATCAGCTCGATGTTCTCCTCGCGCGGGATGCCCAGTGCGATGTCGACATGGAAATCCCAGGTCTTGCCGACGATCGAGATCGCCGGCACGCCGCTGTTCAAGAGCGCCGACAGGCCAGGGTCGTTGGCGGCGCTGCGCCCCGGCCGCCGGGTCATGCCGAAGGCGGTGAACAGGGCGTGGTTCATCTTCGGCGGCGCCGCGAACAGCGCGTCGTCGGTCGGGTTCGCGCCCGGCCAGCCGCCCTCGACATAGTCGATGCCCAGCGCGTCCAGCCGCCGGGCGATGGCGATCTTGTCGGCGACCGAGAAGTCCACGCCCTGGGTCTGCGCCCCGTCGCGCAGCGTGGTGTCGAACAGGTAGAGCCGCTCGCTCATCGCCTCACCATTCCCGGCGCCACAAGGTGCGGTCCGGCTTGTCTTCGAGCGCGACGCCGGCCGCGACCAGCTGGTCGCGGATGCGGTCGGCCTCGGCGAAGTTCTTGGCCGCCCGCGCCGCCCGCCGGTCGGCGATCAGCGTCTCGATCTCGGCATCGGTCAGGCCCGCCCCGGCCTTGGGCTGCCAGCGGAACCAGTCCTCCGGGTCCTGCTCCAGCAGGCCCAGCAGCGCGCCGCCGGCCAGGATCTCGCCCTTCAGCCGGGCCTGCAGCACCGGATCGGTGGTCTTGTTCAGCGCCCCCGCCAGATCGTGCAGCGCGGCCAGGGCCTGCGA
Organism: Inquilinus ginsengisoli; assembly: GCF_031453975.1. Lineage (NCBI taxonomy): Bacteria > Pseudomonadati > Pseudomonadota > Alphaproteobacteria > Rhodospirillales > Rhodospirillaceae > Inquilinus > Inquilinus ginsengisoli. The sequence continues at coordinate 96,978 of NZ_JAVDPW010000014.1, read as the reverse complement.
GGTGTTGAGGTCGTCCTCCAGCGCGCTGCGCACCAGGTGCGGCGCATCCTTCGGCTCGATCGCCGCCACCGCCCCGGCGCCGCGCAGGGCGCCGTACAGTCGGTCCAGCGCCGCCCGCGCCTGCCGCACGCCCTCCTTGGTGAAGTCGAAGGGCTGGCGGTAATGGCCGGATAGCAGGGTGTAGCGCAGCGCCTCGCCGGGGAACTCTTCCAGCAGCTCGCGCGGCGTGTAGAAGTTGCCGAGCGATTTCGACATCTTCTCGCCTTCGGCCATCAGGAAGCCGTTGTGCAGCCAGTAGCGCGCCATGGCTGGGGTGCCGTGGGCGCAGCGGCTCTGCGCGATCTCGTTCTCATGGTGCGGGAACACCAGGTCGATGCCGCCGGCATGGATGTCGAAGATGTCGCCGAGATGGGCGGCCGCCATGGCCGAGCACTCGATATGCCAGCCCGGCCGGCCGCGGCCCCAGGGGCTGTCCCACCCCGGCTGGTCGTCGGCCGATGGCTTCCACAGCACGAAATCGGCCGGATCCCGCTTGTAGGGCGCGACATCCACCCGGGCGCCGTCGATCTGCTCGTCGCGGTTGCGGCGCGACAGCTGGCCGTAATCCGGCATCGACGGCACGTTGAACAGCACGTGGCCCTCGGCGGCGTAGGCATTGCCCTTGGCAACCAGGGTGCCGATCATGTCGACCATCTGAGGGATATGCTCGGTGGCGCGCGGCTGGATGTCCGGCACCCGGGCGCCCAGGGCGGCCATGTCCTCGGCGAAGACCTCGCCGGTGCGCTGGGTCAGCGCGCCGATGGTCTCGCCGTTGGCCTTCGCCCGCTCGATGATCTTGTCGTCGATGTCGGTGATGTTGCGGACGTACGTCACCCGCGGATACTGCGACCGCAGCAGCCGGTACAGCACGTCGAACACCACGATCGGCCGGGCGTTGCCGATATGGGCGTAGTCATAGACCGTGGGGCCGCAGACATACATGCGCACATGGCTCGGGTCGATCGGGACGAAGGCTTCCTTCGTCCGGCTGAGCGTGTTGTGCAGGGTGAGCGCCACGGGTCGGAATCCTACTGGTCTGGCTTGCGGTCCGGCCGGTCGGTCGGGACCGCGACGATTACCAGATCAGGCCCGTGGCGTCCAAGGTTCCGGCCGCAAGGCAGCCCGGTCAGCGACGCTTGCCGAACCAGCCCTTGCGCTGCGGCACCACCGGCGCGCCGGCCATCAGCGGCGGCCCGGCGGGGCCGGCCTCCGGCTCGTCGAACTGGGCGGTCAGCGACGGGCGGTGGGCGCGGGCCTGGGCGGGCTGGCGCGGCGCCTCGGTCGCCATAGCCGGGCCGAGGCGGCCGGGCTTCGCGACGGCGGGCGGGCCGACGCGCAGCCGCGGCGCCGGCTCGGCCAAGCGCGGAGTCGGTGCAGGCTCCGGGCGCAGAGCCGGGGCTGGTTCGGGCCGGCGGGTGGCCGCGGCCGGGCGGGGAGCCATCGGGAGCGTGGCCGAGAGCCGGGCCGGTATTGCGGCGGGAATCGGGCGGCCGAGGAGCGCGCAATCGACGAAGCGGTCGCATTCCGCCTGGAACAGCGGGTCGGTGCGGCGGGCCGGACCGATGCCGATCACCTGCCGGCCGTGGCGGCGCAGGCTGCGCACCAGCGGCAGCAGCGCGGCGCTGCCGGTCACCAGCACGACGGTGCCGACATCGCCGTCGATCAGCGCGACCTCCAGGGCGTCGACCACCAGGCGTAGCGCGGCGGCGTCGCGGCCCGGCTCGGTCTCGGTGGTCTGGACCTGGTCGAAGCCGTGGCGGTGGGCGACGCTGCGCAGATCCGGCAAGGCCGCCCAATCGGCATAGGCGATGCGCCGGGCCGGGCGGCAGACGGTGTCGAGCGCGCCGAGGATACGGGCAAGGCCCTCCGGCTCGTCAGCGGCGAGCGAGGCGACATCGAGGAAGACCGCGGCCACCGGCAGCGCCGGGGTCTCTTGGGCAGGCGAAGTCTCGTCGGTCATGATCGCTTCTTAACCCGGCCGGCGGGGTGCCGCCAAGGGGGGCCGGGTTAAGATTTGGTATGCCGGGACGTCATGCCGCGCGGCCGGCCAGCCGCGCCGCCACCCGCTCCCGCCCGATCAGCGGCAGCAGGCCGCGCAGTTCGGGGCCGTGGTCGAGCCCGGTCAGCGCCAGGCGCAAGGTCAGGAACAGCGGCTTGCCCTTGATCCCGGTGCGGTCGCGCACCGCCGCGGTCCATTCGCCCCAGGTGGCGTCGCCCCAGGGCTCCGGCGGCAGCACCGCGGCCGCGGCCTCGAGCAGCGCGGCGTCGGCGACGACCGGCCCGACCGGCCCGGTCACCACCCGCCACCAGCCGGCGGCATCGTCCAGGCGCTGCAGGTTCGGGCGCAGAACCGCCCAGGCCGCCTCGTCCACCGCGCCGAGACCGAGGGCGGCGAGCCGGTCGCGCACCGCCGCATAGGGCGTCTCGTGCAGGATGCGGCTGTTGAGGCGCTGCAGCTCGGCCGGGTCGAAGCGCGGGGTGGTGCGGGAGAATTTGGCGAAGTCGAATTCCGCCGCCAGCTGGCCGAGCGACAGCCGCGGCTCGATCGGGTCGGAGGTGCCGAGCTTGGCCAGCAGGCTGGCCACCGCCATCGGCTCGATGCCCTCGCCGCGCAGGCTGCGCAGCGACAGGCTGCCGAGGCGCTTGGACAGGCCGTGGCCCTCGGCGTCGGCGATCAGCGAGGTGTGGGCATAGCTGGGCGGAACGGCGCCCAGCGCCTCGGCCAACTGGATGTGCATCGCGGTGTTGGCGACATGGTCCTCGCCGCGCACCACCAGGGTAATGCCCATCTCGGCGTCGTCGACCACCGAGCCGATGTGGTAGAGCGCCCGTCCATCCTCGCGCACCAGCACGGGGTCGGAGATGTCGCGGCCCTCGAAATGGACCCGGCCGCGGACCTTGTCCTGCCATTCGACCGGCCCATCCGCCATCCGGAAGCGCCAATGCGGCCGGTGGCCCTCGGCCTCCAGCCGGGCGCGGTCGGCGTCGGTCAGGGCCAAAGCGGCGCGGTCGTAGAGCGGCGGCAGGCCGCGGGCCAGCAGGCTCTTGCGCTTGAGCTCCAGCTCCTCCGCCGTCTCGTAGCAGGGGTAGAGCCGGCCGGACTGCTTGAGCCGGTCGAGCGCCGCCTGATAGCGGCCGGTGCGGTCGGACTGGCGCGAGAAGCCGTCCCAGCCGAGGCCGAGCCAGAGCAGGTCCTGCTCGATCGCCGCGGCGAATTCGGCGCTGCCCCGTTCGGTGTCGGTGTCGTCGAGCCGCAGCAGGAAGCGGCCGCCCGAGGCGCGGGCGGCGAGCCAGCAGACCAGGGCGGTGCGGACATTGCCGACATGCAGCAGGCCGGTCGGGCTGGGGGCGAAGCGGGTGACGATCGGGGTCGGGTCGGTCGCAGGCAGAGCAATCATGGGCTGGGACATAGCACGATCCGCGCGGCAACGGAAAAGGCCCGGAAACCCGGGCCTTCTCTGTCGCAAATCCGTCGGGAGCAGCCCGGCGCGGATCACTCCTCGGCGGCGTCGCCCTCGTCGGGGCCGCCCGTCGCCATCATCTTGTCGGAGACCAGCCCGGCATTGCCGCGGATCTTGGCCTCGACCGTCTTCGCCACCTCGGGATTGTCGCGCAGGAAGACCTTGGCGTTCTCGCGGCCCTGGCCGATGCGCTGGCCGTCATGGGAGAACCAGGCGCCCGACTTCTCGACCACCCCGGCCTGGACGCCGAGGTCGAGCAGTTCGCCGGTCTTCGAGATGCCTTCGCCGTACATGATGTCGAATTCGACGACGCGGAACGGCGGCGCCATCTTGTTCTTCACCACCTTGACCCGGGTCTGGTTGCCGGTGACGGTCTCGCGGTCCTTGATCGCGCCGATGCGGCGGATGTCGAGCCGGACCGAGGAGTAGAACTTCAGCGCGTTGCCGCCGGTCGTCGTCTCCGGGTTGCCGAACATCACGCCGATCTTCAGCCGGATCTGGTTGATGAAGACGACCAGGGTGTTGGAGCGCGAGATCGAGCCGGTGAGCTTGCGCATCGCCTGGCTCATCAGCCGCGCCTGCAGGCCGGGCTGGCTGTCGCCCATCTCGCCCTCGAGCTCGGCCCGCGGCACCAGCGCGGCGACCGAGTCGATCACGATCACGTCGATCGCGCCGGAGCGGACCAGCGTGTCGGTGATCTCCAGCGCCTGTTCGCCGGCATCGGGCTGCGAGATCAGCAGCTCGTCGATGTTGACGCCCAGCTTGCGGGCATAGCCGGGGTCCAGCGCATGTTCCGCGTCGACATAGGCGCAGGTGCCGCCGGCCTTCTGCGCCTCGGCCACGACATGCAGCGCCAGAGTGGTCTTGCCCGAGCTTTCCGGGCCGTAGATCTCGATGATCCGGCCCTTCGGCAGCCCGCCGATGCCGAGCGCGATGTCGAGGCCCAGCGAGCCGCTCGAGATCACCTCGGCCTCGACCTGGGGCCGTGCCCCGAGCTTCATCACCGACCCCTTGCCGAAGGCGCGTTCGATCTGGGTCAGGGCGGCTTCAAGCGCCTTGGTCTTGTCCATCGGGGCTCTTTCCACAACACGGAGAGTCGGGATCGACATCACCTGTCCCTTTCCAGTTGCATGGCGCCGCGGCCACGTCAATGCAGTCCTTGTACACGTTTTGTTCACGCCGAGCAATACGCCTTGTACAGCCCCCTTCCGCAACCGGAACTTCGCAAGCAGGATCAAGGCGTACCGGGCTAGCACTGGGACCGGGAGAACGAATCGATGCCGAAGGACGCCACGCTCGACCGCCACCTTGCCCGCATCCAGCGGGTGATCGACCACATCGCCGACCATCTCGACGACCCGATCGATCTCGACCGGCTGGCGGCGGTCGCCTGCTTCTCGCCTTACCATTTCCACCGGGCCTACCGGTACCTGCTGGGCGAGACGGTGGCCGATACGGTGCGGCGGCTGCGGCTGCATCGCGCGGCGGGCACCCTGCTGGAAGCCGAGACGGCGATGGCGACGGTCGCCCGCCGCGCCGGCTACGGCAGCACCGCCGCCTTCAGCCGCGCCTTCGCCGGCGCCTATGGCCGGCCGCCGGGCGCCTATCGCAACACGCGCCGGTCGTTCCCCTTCGCCCCAACCGAAGGAGATACCATCATGCCCGACGTGACCTGCCGCACCCTGGCGCCGATCCGAGTCGCCGCCGTGCGGCACACCGGCCCCTATCTGGAGATCGGCCGCAGCTTCGACACCCTGGTGGCCTGGGCCCGCGCCCGCCAGCTGCTGGGGCAGGCCACCCGCAGCCTGGGCCTCTACCACGACGACCCGGGGGCGGTCGCCGCCGCCGACCTGCGCGCCGATGCCTGCCTGGAGGTGCCCGAGGGCATCGCGGCGGAGGACGGCGTCGCCATCCTGACCGTCGCCGGCGGCCCCTATGCCGTGCTGCGGCACACCGGCCCCTATGCCGAGCTGGAGCGGTCCTACGCCTGGCTGTACCGGACCTGGCTGCCGACCAGCGGCGCCGAGCCGGCGGAAGCGCCGATCTTCGAGGAGTACCTAAACGACCCGCGCACGACTCCGGCCGCGGAGCTCGTTACCGACATCCACCTGCCGATCCGGTCGATGCCGGAGGGCTGAGGCTGGAAAAAATGCGGCCCGGGACGCCGGATGGCGCCCTGGGCCGGAACGGGCCTCAGTACAGGTCGAGCAGCCGGTCGGTGGCGAGCGGCAGGGTGTCGTTCGGCTTGCAGGTCACCGCCTGCTGCCAGGTGCCAGCCGCGGTGGAGGCGAAGGAGCCGACCGGTCGCGGGCCAGCGGATTCCTCCGGGACCGAGACCGGGTTGGGGCCGGTGGGGACGCCGATCGTCGCGAAGGCCGGCACCCGCTGCGGCGGCGCGCCCGCGGCCACCGGGACGGCGGCGTAGGGAATGTAGGTGTTGTCGTCCGCCGCGTTGTCGGCAGGCCCGCTGGCCCGGCGCGTGGCACGGCGGTCGCGGTGGCCGGAGACCGGCGCCATTGCCACGACCCCGCCGGGGAACCGCGAAGCAGCGGTGGCCGGGACCACATAGGGCGCGTTCCGCGCCGCCGGAGTCGCGGCGCCCGGCGCGGAGACGGGCATCGCGGCCCCGGGCGTCAGGCCGACCGGCTGGCCGGGGGCCGACGCTTCGGCCGGATAGCATTTCGGTACCGCCAGGCACTGGAAGGTCGCGCCCTTCCGGCCATCGATCACGTCCTCGGCCTTGAACACGGCCAGGCGGTTGATCTTGGCGCATTGCGAATTGGCGTAGATGGCGGCCTGATCCGCACTGTTGATGAAACCCGCATAGTCGACGCGGGTCTCCTTCGGACTCACCGGATCGATCCCGCAGGCCGAGACAGCGAGAAGAGCGGCGATAAGCGCTGCGCCACGATACATCGAAAACCCTCGATCTGAATGCCCCGCCGGCACCTTAGCACGAGCCGGGGCCGAGGCGGAGGTGCGAACGCGCGTTTCGACCGCGAAGACCGGAAACGGCCCTCCGGAGACGGCGAAGACGAGAACGGCGCCTTTCGGCGCCGTGTGCGGATCAATCGTCGCGGTGGGTACGCTCCAGCCGCTCGTGGCGCTCCTGCGCCTCGAGGCTCAAGGTCGCCGTCGGGCGCGCCTCCAGCCGCTTGACGCCGATCGGCTCGCCCGTCTCCTCGCAGAAGCCGTAGCTGCCGTCCTCGATCCGGCGCATCGCCGAATCGATCTTGGACAGGAGCTTGCGCTCGCGGTCGCGGGTCCTGAGCTCAAGCGAGCGGTCGGTCTCGGCGGAGGCCCGATCGGTCAGATCCGGCTCCTGGATGCCGCCATCCTGCAGGCTGCTCAGGGTCGCGTTGGATTCGGCGAGGAGCTCGGCCCGCCACTTCAGAAGCTTTCGCCGGAAGTACTCCAGCATCATCGGATTCATGAAGTCTTCGTCATCCGACGGATGATAATCCGGAGGCAGAAGCATCGCTGTCATCGCAAACAACCACTCACTGTCTGACGTGCCGGCCTTCTCCGGGCCTGGGCGGCGCGGAGTATAGGGAGACGCTAGGTCGGAAACAATCGAAACGATGCGCGGATCGAATTCTATAACCCGCTGATTTTCCACGACTTTGAACGACCACACAAAATCCGTTGCCCCCGGATGCCGCTTCGCTCCGCCGCATCGGGGCGCCGCGGCGGCCTGCGGTCGGAATTCGGACCGATGGTCGCATTGCGGCATGCGGCGCCCTGATACCGCCGAACGGGGCAGGAACGCAAGGGGATCAGAGTGTGGCGGAAATCCGATCCGCCATGCGCGGCGCGAAAGGCGCCGGCGAAGGCGTCGGTTTCCGCATGGGAAGAGGCGTGGTTTCAGCGCCCGATCGAGGATCGGCGCGGATCACAGACGCCTGCCGTAGAGGCCGTTCGCCGAGATGTGCGCTCGGTGGAACGGCGGCTGCCGGCAGCTCCGGCCTACTTCTCCGGCAGCCGGATCGACCGGCCGAAGAAGATCACCACGGCGCAGCCGATCCCATCGAGATCCAGGGAATTCCGGTATTGGGCCGCCCGGCAAGCCCGGGCGCAGGCCCCGTCAGTAACGGGTCGCGGTCCGGGTCAGCAGCGGATAGGCCGTGGTCTGCAGGCCGTCGACCTTCGCCCCGGCAAAGGCCAGATTCGGCGCCAGCAGCCGGTTGATGTCGGCCGGGAACGCCAGGCTGGGCTTCGAGGCCTCGTCCAGCGCCGCGACCTGGGCGTCGGTCAGCGTGATGTCGAGGGCCGCGATGTTGGCCTGCAGCTGGTCGATCCGCCGCGCGCCGATCAGAGTCGAGGCCACGCCCGGCCGTCCCTGCACCCAGGCCAGCGCCACCGCCGCCGGGCTGGCCTCCTGCTCCGCGGCCACGGCCTTGACCGCATCGATGATGAGATGGTCGCGCTCGGCCGGCATGCCGACCAGGGCCGCCCGGTCGGAGGTCACGGTGCCGGCGTTCTCGCGGCTGTACTTGCCCGACAGCCAGCCGCCCTTCAGGGGGCTCCACGGCATCACGCCCAGGCCCAGCTCCTGCGCCATCGGCGTCAGCTCGCCTTCGACCGTGCGCTGCAGCAGGGAGTATTCGATCTGCAGCGCGATCAGCGGCGCCCAGCCGCGGAACTGGGCGATGGCCTGGGCCTGGGCCACCTTCCAGGCCGGCACGTCGGAGATGCCGAGATAGCGGACCTTGCCGGCCGCCACCAGGTCGTCCATCGCCCGCAGCGTCTCCTCGATCGGCGCCGTGCGATCCCAGTTGTGCAGCCAGTAGAGGTCGATGTAGTCGGTCTGCAGCCGGCGCAGCGACTGGTCGCACTGCTCCATGATCGCCTTGCGCCCGGCCCCGCCGCCATTGGGGTCGCCGAGATAGAGGTTGCCGAAGAACTTGGTGGCGATGACGGCGCGGTCGCGCCGGCCTTTCCGCTGGGCAAAGAAGTCGCCGATGATCTTCTCGGAATGGCCAAGGGTGTAGATGTTGGCGGTGTCGATGAAGTTGCCGCCGCGTTCGAGGTATTCCGTCAGGATCGCCTCGGCCTCGGCCGGGCTCGACCCCCAGCCCCATTCCTCGCCGAAGGTCATGGTGCCCAGGCAGAACGGGCTGACGCGCAGGCCGGAGCGGCCGAGGCTGACATAGGAATTGAGTGACATGACGGGTCTCTTCGATCGCTGAGGGGGGACCGGCGGCCCCGAGCGGGCCGCGCGGATGCGTGGGGATGGATCGGCCGCTAGGTGGCGTAGTCGGTGCCGACGGACAGCGACCGCCAGCGGTCGAGTTCGGTGCGCAGGCTGGCCAGCTTGGCCTCGGCCGCGGCGACGGCGATCGACCCGGCGGCGAAGCGCAGCGGCGGCTCGGCCTCGCCCGACAGCAGCACAAGCGCGTCGGCCAGCTTCTCGGGATCGCCCGGCTGCTGCCCGTCGCGCTGTTCGAAGGACGTGTGGAGCCGGGCCCGCCGGTCGTCGTAATCGGCCACGGTCCTGTCGCCGAAGCGGAGCGAGTCGCCGGAGAGGAAGTCGGTGCGGAACGCGCCCGGCTCGACGATGGTCAAGAACAGCCCGAACGGGGCGATTTCCTTCGCCAGGGATTCCGAGTAGCCTTCGAGGGCGAATTTGCTGGCGCAGTACAGCGAGGCCAGCTCCCCTCCGGCGAAGCCGCCGATCGACGAGATGTTGAAGATCCGCCCCCGGCGCGCGGACCGCATCGCCGGCAGCGCCGCCCAGCTGACGTTGAACACCCCGAACAGGTTGGGGGCGAACTGGGCCCGGACGTCCTGCATGGACACCTCTTCGAAGAAGCCGAGATGGCCGTATCCGGCATTGTTCACCAGCACGTCGATGCCGCCGAAGCGCGACACCGCGGCAGCGACCGCATCCTCCGCCTGGTCCAGGCTGGTGACGTCGAGTTCGACCGCCAGCAGCCGGTCGCCGTCCGGTCCCAGACTGTCGCTGACCGCGGCCCGGTTGCGGCCCGAGGCCACGACGCGGTCGCCGGCCCGCAGGGCGGCCTTCGCGATCTGGACGCCGAGCCCGCGGCCGGCGCCCGTGACAAACCATGTTTTCGGCATCGCCGACTCCATCGCTACGGAGCCTTCATGGGATCATGCGGCGACCCGGCGGCGGTAGATCGATGCGCCCGCATTCTTGTACGATCCTGCCAACCATGAGCGTATCATGCGGTTGCGGCTTGTGCTTTGCGCGGCGTGCTGGCGGAATGGCGCCATGGAACCGCTCGCCGAACTGCGCTCGCTGATCACCCGCCACGCCGTCCCCGGCAGCATGGCCACGCCCCTTCCCGGCGTCCGGGTGATGGCGTCGCCCGTCACCACCGAGCCGGTCCTGCACGTCTCGGAACCGGCCTTCGGCGTGATCGTCCAGGGCGCGAAGCGGACGGTGCTGGGCGGCAGGGTGTTCGAATACGGCGCGGGCCAGCACATGGTGGTGTCGCTCGACCTGCCGCTGACCGGCCATGTCACTCGGGCCAGCGCCGAAGAGCCGTTCCTGGCCTTCGGCATGGCGCTGCATCCGGCCACCATCGCCGCCCTGCTGCTCGAGATGGATGGCGACGACCGCTTCGCCGCCGAATCTCCCGCCATGGCCGTCAGCCACGCCCCGCCCGAACTGCTCGAGGCCTGTGTGCGACTGCTGCGCCTGCTGGACCGCCCGCAGGATGCCGCCATGCTGCGCCCGATGATCGAACGCGAGATCCTGTGGCGGCTGCTGACCGGCGGGCATGGCGCCATGCTGCGCCAGATCGGCCTGGCCGACAGCCGCCTGTCGCAGGTCGGCCGGACCATCCGCTGGATCCGCACCCATTATGCCGAGATCTTCCGGATCGAGGATCTGGCCCGGGTGGCGGGGATGAGCACCACGTCGCTGCACCGACATTTCCGCGGCGTGACCACCATGAGCCCGCTGCAGTTCCAGAAGCAGATCCGGCTGCAGGAGGCCCGCGCCCGGCTGCTGGCGGCGGCCGAGGACGTCGCCAGCGTGGGCTTCAGCGTCGGCTATGACAGCCCGTCGCAGTTCAGCCGCGAATACCGCCGCCTGTTCGGCGCCCCGCCGGGCCGGGACGCGGCCCGGCTGCGGCAGATCCCGGCGCTGGAGCGCAGCGTGACCTGAGGGCGAAACCATCCGAGGCTGGCGTCAGCCCGGCCTGGTCCCGCGGTCGACATAGACCGGATTGCTCAGCGCCCGGCGCAGCGGCTGGGTGGCGATGTCCTGGCGGGTGACGCCGGCGGGCAGGCTACGCCCCTGCAGCGCCTGCAGGAATTCGGCCTCGAGCCGGTCGCGGCTGGCCTCGGCGACGATCTCGGCACGCAGGAAGCGGTCCGGCGACGGCAGGGTCAGGCGGGCGGTCCAGCGGTCCTCCGGGATCTCCTGCTCGGCGACGATGCCGCCGGCGTCGACCCAGACCAGCCGGTCGCCGGCCGCGCCGCGGATCTCCGCCTCCACCATCCACTCGCCCTCGCCGGGATGGGACCCGCCCATCGGCACGCCGTCGGCGGTGATGCTGAGATGCGGCCCGTCCGGCCCTTCGGTGACATAGCCGCGGCCAGCCCGCACAGCCCGCAGCACAGCAGCCTCCGACAGCTCCGGCAGCCACAGCGCCGTGGTCGGCCGGCCGAGCCCGAGCGGCCCGGGCGGCGCCAGCGCGGCCGGCTGGTGCCAGTCGCTGCCGCCGATCAGCGAGATGCGCCACCCGGCCCGCAGCCGCTCGTCATAGCGCGCCAGCGAGATCCAGTTGCCGGTGAACCAGTGCGACTGCCAGACCTCCATGCAGTCCAGCATCGGCAGCTCGTGCCGCCACGGAATCGGCGGCTTGTCGTGGTTGATCGACAGCAGCCCACCGGCGCGGTGGACCATGGCCGCCAGCCGGTGCGCATCGGCCGGCGCCGTCATCCGGAAGTCGATCCAGGAATCGGCGCCGAACACGTTGGCGTGGCCCGCGGCCGTGGTGACCTCCTCGCCACGGATGAAGACGAGGTCCTTGCTGCTTCTCGGCGCGAAATAGCGGCGCTGGGTGATGGTGTTGTGATCGGTCACCGCCAGGAAGCGCAGGCCCGCCCGCCGCGCCGCCTCATGCAGCACCTCCGGCGCGCCCTTGGCGTCGCTGTGATGGGTGTGGCAGTGCAGGTCGCCGCGATACCAGCCGGGGATGGGGTCGTCGACCTCCGCCGCCGGTTCGGGCGACCACAGCGGCCGCGCTGCGTCGTCGAGCTGGATCGACAGCGCCACCTCGGCACCGCCGGACGGCACCCGGTACAGGCCGAGCAGGATGGTCCAGGCGCCGGGCGGGATCGGGCCTGGGACATAGCCGGGGGTGGCGTCGTCGGTGGCGACGAAGAAGCTGTCGCGGGCGCCGCCGCTCCAGCCGCGGAAGCCGGCCGGGCTGGGGAAGCCGGTGGCCCGCGGATCCATCAGGCCGAGGTCGATGATGCAGTCGCCGGCCTTGGCATAGGCCATGGCGACGTCGATCCGGGTGGTGCCCGCCGGGATCTCGACCGGCACCGGCAGATAGGGCCCGGCCGCCGCATCCGCCGCCGTCACCCGGACGGTCAGCGCCTGGTCGTGCCGGCCGGCGAAGCTCACCGCGCCCCCTCCTCTACCCCCGGGATCCGCCGGCCCTCGGCGTCGAACATCACCGCATCCTCGGGCCGGAAACCGAGCCGCACGTCGCGGCCGAGCTGGATCGGGTCGTCGCCGAAGATCCGGGCGGTGACGCGGCGGTCGCCCGACATCAGCATGGTCACCAGGCTTTCCGGCCCCATGCCCTCATTGGCGAACAGCCCGCCCGACAGGCGCCAGCCCGGCTCGTCGCCCGCGATGCGCAGATGCTCCGGCCGGATGCCGAGGGTGACGCGGCCGTTGCGGTCGATCGCCCGGGCCAGCGCGTCCCACAGCGGCAGCGGCGGCGCCTGCAGCCCCTCCGCCACCAGGATCGCGGCGCCGTCGCGCAGGGTGGCCTCGGCTGGCACCAGGTTCATCGGCGGGTTGCCGACGAAGCCGGCGACGAAGGTGGTGGCCGGGCGGCGATACACCTCCAGCGGCGGGGCGTACTGCACCACCTCCCCCGCCTCCATCACCGCGATCCGGGTGGCCAGCGCCATGGCCTCGGCCTGGTCGTGGGTGACGTAGACCGCGGTCATGCCGATGTCGCGCTGCAGGTGGTTCAGGAAGGCTCGCGCTTCCAGCCGCAGCTTGGCGTCGAGGTTGGAGAGCGGTTCGTCGAACAGGTAGACCTGGGACGGGTGGACCAAAGCGCGGGCCAGCGAGGCGCGCTGCTGCTGGCCGCCGGAGATCTGCGACGGCAGCCGGTCGAGCAGATGGCCGATCTGCAGGATGTCGGCCACCTCCTGGGTCCGGCCGCGCCGCGCTTCCACCGGGGCGCCGCGCACCTTCAGGGGATAGCCGATGTTCTGGCCCAGCGACATGTGGGGGTACAGCGCGTAGTCCTGGAACACCATCGACAGGTTGCGGTCCTTCGGCGGCTTGTGGGTGACGTCGGCGCCGCCGATCAGGATGCGGCCGGCGGTCGGCTGTTCCAGCCCCGCCACCATGCGCAGCGTCGTGGTCTTGCCGCAGCCGGACGGCCCGAGCAGGCAGACGAAGTCGCCGTCGCCGATGTCGAGGCTGATGTCGCGCACGACCGTGAGGGTGCCGAAGGCCTTCTGCACGCCCTCGAAGCTGACCGAAGCCATCAGAACTCCCGCACTGTCATGATTTGATGCCGCCGAAGAACCGGAACCCGAACTTCCAGCTGACGAAGAGGTAGAGGGCCACCACCGGCGCCGAATAGACTACGGCATAGGCGGCCAGCAGGGTGACGATCGGGGTGCCAGCCTCGGAGTAGTAGGAATAGATCGCGAGCGAGGCCGGCATCCGGGATTCGCTGCGCAGCAGGACGAAGGGGATCAGGAAGCTGCCCCAGATCTGCACGAAGGCCCACACCGCCACCACCACCACGCCGGGGCGGATCACCGGCAGGGCGACGTCGAAGAAGGCGCGCAGCGGCGAGGCGCCGGCCACCAGGGCCGATTCCTCATAGGTGCGCGGCAGCCCGTCGATGAAGTCGCGCAGGATGAACATCGCGGTCGGCAGCAGGCCGCCGGCGAAGACCAGGATGACGGCGATGTGGGTGTCGATCAGGCCGATGGCGCTGACGATCAGGAAGATCGGCACCATCGCGGCGGAGCCCGAGACCACGGAGGAGAACAGCAGCAGCAGATAGGTGATCGGGCCCTTGCCCGGGATCGGCGCCCGCGACATGGCATAGGCCGCCAGCGTCGCTGCGGCCGTCACCAGGGCGACGCCGCCGACGCTCTGGATCAGGCTGTTCAGCAGGGCCCGCATGGCGAAGCCGTTGTCGAAGGCCTTGGTGAAGTTGGCCAGGGTGAACGGATCGGGCACCGCCAGGCCGAGCTCCGCCCGGGCGTTGAACGGCGCCAGCACGAACCAGAGAAGCGGCAGGGCGAAGACCAGGCCGATCAGCGCGGCCACGCCGGAGAACAGGATGCGGATCACCAGCTTGCGCAGCGGCATCTCAATGCTCCCGCACCGCCCGGCGCCGCCGCGCCAGGCCGAGATAGACCAGGGCGAAGGCCAGGTTGATCAGCATGATGACGACGCCGACCGCGGCGCCGCGGCCGAATTCGAAATGCTTGAAGGCCAGCTGGTAGGTGTAGATCGACAGGATCTCGGTGCGGAAGGACGGGCCGCCGGCGGTCAGCAGGAAGGGCGTGAACACGTTGAAGGTCCACATCGTCACCAGGATCAGGTCGGTGACGACATGCCCGCGGATCAGCGGCAGGGCGATGTCGCGCAGCTTCTGCCAGGACGAGGCGCCGACCACGTTGGCGGTCTCGAAATAGCTCGGCGGGATCGACTGCAGGGCCGAGGAGAACAGCATCATCGAGAAGGCGGTGCCGCGCCAGGTGTTGAACGCCACGATCGCCAGGAACGGCATGTCCAGCAGCCAGTCGGCGCCGGGCAGGCCGAGCGTGTGCAGCACGCCGTTGAGGGTGCCGGCGTCGCGGTCGAGATAGGCGAACCAGGCGAAGCCGATCACCACCTCGGGCAGGATCCAGGCCGCCACCACCGCCGCCTGGACCGCGGCCTTCAGGGCCGGCGGGATGTTCTGCAGCAGCCAGGCCAGCAAGAGGCCCAGCACCGCCTGGCCGACCAGGGCGGACAGCAGCACGAACTGGATGGTCAGGATCAGCGAGGCGCCGAATTCGCCGGGGGCGAAGAACGAGCTGCTGTCGAACAGCGAGGTGTAGTTCTGCAGCCCGACGAAATCGGGGTGCAGCGCGGTGCGGCCCAGCAGCGTCCGGTTGGTGAAGCTGACCGCGATGATCCAGAAGAACGGGACCACCACGAACAGCCCGACCAGCACCCCGGCCGGCACCATGAACGCCGCCCCGGTGCGGGCGGTCAGCAGGGTGGCGCGCTTCATCATGGAGTCTCCCCGCCCGTCGCAGGAGGGGTTGGCGGCGTAGGTTGGGTTCGCGTCGGCGAACCCAACACCCATCCCCCCGAACCGGCGCCGATGTTGGGTTCGCGTCCGCGAACCCAACCTACGAAGCGGGGCCTCACCCTCAGCTCTTGCTGACGGTGTTGGCGTCGCCGACGATCTTCTTCACCGCCACGCCGTAGCGGGCCATCGCTTCCTCCGGCGTGGCGTTGCCGGAGACCACGGCTTCGGTCATGCGCTGCGCCTCGGCCGAGACCTTGTCGTAGTTCGGGTCGTTCGGCCGCGCCGTGGTGATCGGCATCAGCGCCTTGGCGGTCTGCTGCAGGAAGGCGGAGTTCGGCACCGGCACGTCGTCGCGGATGCGGATCCGCTCCTCGAAGCCCTGATAGGCTGTCAGCGCCTTCTGGCTGTTCATGAAGGACAGCAGCGCCCAGGCCTGCTTCGGATTGGCGGTGTTCGGGTTCAGCACGAAGCCGGTGCCGCCGGAGATGGTGACGAAGTCGCGCCCGTCCAGCCCGCGGCCGGCGCCCTCGGCCGGGATCTTGGCCCAGCCCATGGTGTGGTCGCGATCGGCCACGGCAAACTCGCTGCCGGGTGCGGTGACCGAGCGGTAGAACCAGTCGCCCTCGACCAGCATCGCGGTCTTGCCGTCGCGGAAATTGGCGAAGCTGCGGTTGCGGCCATCGGCCAGCAGCTGCGCCCGCTGGTCGCCCAGCTGCTCGTCGACATAGATCGTCTTGTACAGCTTCAGCGCCGCCAGGATCGCCGGGCTGGCGGTGATCCATTTGCCGTCCTTGTCCTGCAGCGCTTCGCCGGCGCCGAGCAGCAGCGGGTAGTAGCCCTGCATCGTCGTGGCCTCGCCCATCGAGACCCCGGCGTTGATCTGCAGCGGGAAACTGTCGGGAGCGGCCTTCTTCAGGGCGCGGGCGGTCGCCAGCAACTCGTCCCAGCTGGCCGGCTGCCAGCCATCGGCCTTCAGCCCGGCCTTCGCGAACAGGTCGCGGCGGTAGAAGATGACGCGGACATCGGTGCCCTCGGCCAGGCCGAAGCGCTTGCCCTGGTAGGACATCAGCGCCTGGGCGCCGGCCGAGATGTGCGGCCAGCCGTCCCAGCTGTCGACCTCCGATCCGGCGATCTCGTCGAGCGGCTTGAGCAGCCCGCCCTCGACGAAGCTGGGGATCAGGAAGCCGTCGAAGCTGGAAATGTCGGCGCCGGCCCCGGTCGAGAAGTCGAGCGCCAGCTGCTGGGTCAGCTGCTCATCGGTGCCGCCGAACTGCTTCAGCGTGACGGTGTCGCCGGCTCCGGCGGAGGTCTTGGCGTATTCGGGAATCACCCAGCCCTTGATCCAGCGGGCCAGTTCGGCGTTCACGCCGCCATCGATGCAGCGGCAGACGATCGACAGGTCGGCGGCCCGGGCCGGCGCACCCCAGGACAGGGTGGCGGCGAGGCCGATGGCGAGCAGTCCCAGGCGATGTGCGGTCATGCGCTCTCTCCTCCCATGGCGGGCGCGTCCTTCGGTTCGGGACGCGGCCTTGGGCAAAAGTGAACACGCTTTCAATCCGTCGTCAACAGCGCTGCCACCACTCTTGGACGAGACGAGAATTCCCCATATTCGGCCCCTCGAGATTACCCACACTGCCCTCACATTGCCCAATCTGAGGGAAATTCGGCCGGGGCATACGGCCCGGCTTGACAGTCCGGCGGCCTCCGCCCCAGTCTTCGATGAAAGCGATTTCAATCGATCGGCAGAGGACCAGGTGGGAAGCGCGGACGGGACCCGGAAGGGGCAATCCATCGCCGAGATCGTGGCCGACCGGGCGCAGGTGTCGCGCGCCGCGGTGTCGCGCGCCTTCAATCCGAAGGCGCCACTGCGGGCCGACAAGCGGGCCCTGGTGCTGCAGATCGCCGAGGAGCTGAGCTACGTCCCCAACATGGCCGGCCGCGCCCTGGCCACCCAGCGGTCGCATCTGGTCGGCGTGATCGTGCCGCATGTCTGCAGCCCCTGGGAAGGCATTGAGATCGACGCGCTGACCACGGCGCTGCAGGCCCGCGGCTTCGCCACCCTGCTGTTCAAGACCCAGATCGACCGCAGCCTGGATCCCAAGCTGCTGTCCTACATGCGGGCCTATAATCCCGACAGTGTGGTGGTGTTCACCGAGAACGTGCCGCCGGACCAGTTGCACCGCGCCTTCGATCAGGCGGTGCCGGTCTATGTCGACTATCCCGACGAGGCCACCGACCCCGGCCCGCCGCCGGAATCGGCGATGAATCGCTTCGACTGCCTGCGGGTGCTGCAGCGCGACGGCATCGAGCAGGCGGTGGCGCTGCTGTCCGGCTTCGGCCGCAGGCGCATCGCCTATCTCGCCGGCCATCCCAAGGCCCAGGCCAATGTGGCGCGGCTGCGCACGCTGCAGCAGGTGCTGGCGGCGCGCGGCCTGCCGCCGGCCGCGGTGATCGAGGGCGATTTCAGCTACCAGCGCGGCTACGACGCCACGCTGGAGCTGTTCCGGGCCGGCCCCGGCGCCGAGGCGATCTTCGCCGCCAACGACGTCAGCGCCTTCGGCGCGCTCGACGCCCTGCGCCACAGCCTGGGCCTGCGCGTGCCCGACGCGGTCAGCGTCGTCGGCTTCGACGACATCGACCAGGCGGCGTGGCGCAGCTACGACCTGACCACCATCAAGATCGACGTCGAGGAGCGGGTCGCCGCCCTGGTGCGGCTGATCCTGCAGCGGCTGCAGCACCGCACCGCACCGCCCCTGACCGAGACGATCCGCACCAAGCTGGTCGTGCGCGGCACAGTGGGTTGACCCATTACGCCATCATGGACAGGACGATGACCGGCAGGACGATCCACCTCGTCTTCAAGACGCATCTCGACATCGGCTTCACTCATCTGGCCGAGACGGTGCGGCGCGAGTACCACGACGTCTTCATCCCCCGGGCGATCGACACCGGCGAGCACTTCTTCGCCGAGGACCCGGCCCAGCGCATGTTCGTGTGGACCACCGGCGCCTGGCTGATCTGGGACCATCTCGAGACCCAGCCGCGCGACAAGGTGCGGCGGCTGGAGCAGGCGATCGAGCGCGGCCTGATCCGCTGGCACGGCCTGCCCTTCACTACCCACACCGAGCTGATGTCCCCGGCCCTGTTCCGGGCCGGGCTGTCCTATTCCCAGGCGCTGGACCGCCGCTTCGGCACCACCACCATCGCCGCCAAGATGACCGATGTGCCGGGCCATCCGCTGGGCATCGTGCCGCTGCTGGCCGAGGCCGGCATCCGCTTCCTGCACATCGGCGTCAATTCGGCCTCGACCCTGCCCGAGGTGCCGCCCCTGTTCCGCTGGCGCGCGCCGTCGGGCGAGGAGGTGCTGGTGGCCTATCAGAGCAGCTACGGCGCCACCTTCTTCCCCGAGGGCATGGATGAGGGGCTGAGCTTCGCCCACACCATGGACAATGTCGGGCCGCAGAATATCGCCGCAGCCACCGAGTGCCACCGCGACCTGCGGGTGGCCCAGCCCGGCGACCTGATCCGGGCCTCGACCCTGGACGACTTCGCCGCGGCGATCTGGCCGCAGCGCGAGCGCTTCCCGCTGGTCGACCGCGAGATCGGCGACAGCTGGATCCATGGCAGCGCCACCGATCCGGAGAAGACCGCCCGCTTCCTGGCGCTGCAGCGGGTCTATGACCGCTTCGCCGGGGAAGACCTGACCGACAGCCGGCTGGATTTCGGGCGCCGGCTGGCGATGGTCGCCGAACACACCTGCGGCGTCGACATCAAGACCTTCCTGCGCGACGAGGCGGCCTGGGACCGGCCGGAGTTCGAGGCCGCCCGCCGCAGCGACCCGCGTTTCCGCTTCACCGAACGCTCCTGGGCCGAGCAGCGCGCCTATCTCGACGCCGCGATCGCGCCGCTGTCATCGGTCGACCGGCAGGTTGCAGATAAGGCCTTGGCCGAGCTGCAGCCGAACCAGCCGGCCGCCGGCGATACCCCATCGTCGACGGCCACCATCGACGCCCCGGTCGGCGACTGGCGCGTCGGCATCGATGCGGGCAGCGGGACAGTGACGACCGTGAGCACGCCGGACGGCCGCACGCTGGCCGGGATCGGCGGCAGCCTGATCGCCTATGCCTATGAGAGCTACGACGCAGCCGACGTCGCCGCCCATATGCAGGGCTACCTGACCAACTGGACCGAATGGGCGGTGCTCGACCACAACAAGCCGGGGCTGGACCGGGCAAAGACCGCGCGCTCCGCCATCTGGCGGCCGCGCCTCGCCGGGCTGGCGCAGGACGGGGACGCCCTGACCCTGTTGCTGGACCTGCCCGAGGAGGCGCATGCCGCGTTCGGCGCCCCGCGCCGGGCCGAACTGCGGCTGGCCCCGGCGGAGGACGAGCTCGAACTCGCTTTGGTGCTGCGCGACAAGCCGGCGAACCGGATGCCGGAGGCGAGCTTCCTGAGCTTCACCCCGGCCGGGGCCGAGAGCTGGGCGTTCCGCAAGATGGGCCTGTGGCAGCCGGCCGAGCGCATCACCCCCAAGGGCGGCGGCCAGCTGCAGGCAGTGTCCGGCATCCTGGCCCGGGGCGCCGACGGCGCCGCGATCGGGTTCGAATCGCTCGACGCGCCGCTGGCGGCCCCGGCCGCGTCGCCCTTCATGCCCTTCGCCCCCGGCCTGCCCGACTTCTCCGGCGGCGTGCGGATCAACCTGCATAACAACAAATGGGGCACCAACTTCCCGATGTGGTGCGAAGGGACCTTCCAGTTCCGCTTCCGGCTGCGCCTGGCGCGGTAGGTCACGATGCGTCTTCGGAGAGCGCCGGCCGGGTTGCCAGAGCGCGGCTGCCCACCGCGAGGACGAGCGCGACGACGATCGCGATCGCCGCGACGGCGAAGGTGACCCGCAGGCCGGCGGTCACGGCCTCGGGGCGCGCCGTGGTCATGTCGACCGTCGCGGCGGCCAGTGCGAACACAGCGCCCATGACGGAGGCGCCGGTGATCAGCCCGAGATTCCGCGACAGGCTGAGCAGGCCGGCGACGACGCCCCGCCGGTCCGCGGGGATGTCGGTCATCACGGCGGTGTTGTTGGCCGCCTGGAACAGCTGGTAGCCCGGCGTCAGGATGGCGATGGCCGCGATGTAGCCCGCGACGCCGAAGCTCTGCGGCAGCACGGTCAAGGCAGCGGCACCCGCGGCCATTTCGACCAGCCCGGTGACGACCATGGTGGACGCGCCGAACCGGTCGACGATCCGGCCGGCGACGACGCCGCTGAGAGCGGAGATGGCCGGGCCGACCGACAGCACGAGCCCGACCAGCGCGGTTTCGAGCCCAAGGCCGCGCGAGAGGTAGAACGGCCCGACCACCAGCGTCGCCATCATCACAGTCGCGACCAGGACGTTCATGACCAGGCTGGAGCTCAAGCCCGCGTCGCGGAACATCACCAACCGGACCAGGGGCGATGCCGCTTTCGCCTGCGCCAGCACGAACAGGCCGGCGCCCAGCACCGCGGCTGCAAGCAGGACCAGGTTGAGCCGGTCGAAATGGCCGTGCCCGGTCGTCATCGCCAGGGCATAGGCTGCGAGCGTCAGGGCGAGCAGCAGCGTGCCCAGCATGTCGAAGCCGGGCCGGTCGGCCCTCGCCGCCCGCCGGTCGCGCGGCAGGGTGCGCCAGGCCAGAAGGAGGTTCAGGATTCCCAAGGGCACATTGACCAGGAAGATCGTCTGCCAACCGAAGCCGGACATCAGGACGCCGCCCAGCGAAGGCCCCAGGGTGGTGCCGATCGCGGACATGGTGCCGAGCAGCCCCATGGCGCTGCCGGTCCTCTCCTGCGGCACCGTCTCGCGCACCAAGGCCACGATCAGGGCCATCATGATCGCCGCCCCCAGCCCCTGCACCGCCCGGGCGGCGACCAGCAGCCAGAGCGTGGGGGCGACGCCGCACAGCAGCGAGGCCGCCGTGAACAGGCCGATGCCGCCCAGCAGCAGCCGGCGGCGGCCGATGATGTCGCCGAGCCGCCCGACGCTGACGATCAGGGCGGTGATGGCGAGGAGATAGGCGAGGACAACCCATTGGACGTCCTGGAAGGAGGCGCCGAACGCATGCGCCAGCGTCGGCAGTCCGGCATTGGCGATGCTGGTGTCGAGCGAGGGCATCAGCATGGAGAGCGAAAGCCCGGCCAGGGCCCAGCGGACCGAGGGTGCCGACGTCGCGTCGCCGGATGCCCCGGCCGGGTGTTCGGTGATCGGTTTCAACATCAACGTCCTCTCTGGCGGCCCCGGGGACGGAGCTGCCGGAGAGGTAGTGGGTCGGCCGACATGGCGGAACGCGCACCAGTTGCACTTCATTCGTGCACCGAACGCCATGTCATGGGCCAAGCGTGCTAGGGTGGACGCATGTCGACCCCCGATCTCAACCTGCTCGTCACCCTGGATGCCCTGCTGGCGGAGGGCAGTGTGGCGCGCGCGGCCCGGCGGCTGCGGCTGAGCCCGTCGGCGATGAGCCGGGCGCTGGCGCGGCTGCGGGAGACCACGGGCGACCCGCTGCTGGTCCGGGCCGGGCGCGGCCTCGTGCCGACGCCGCGGGCGATCGAGCTGCACGAGCGGGTTGGCCCGATCGTGCGGGAGGCTGAAGCCCTGCTGCGCCCGGCCGAGACGCTGGACCTGACGCGGCTGGTGCGGACCTTCACGCTCCGGAACATGGATGGCTTCGTCGAGAATTTCGGGCCGGCCCTGATCGCGCGGCTGGGCGAACAGGCGCCGGGCGCGCGGCTGCGGTTCGTGGCGAAGCCGGACAAGGACAGCACGCCGCTGCGCGACGGCAGCGTCGATCTGGAAACCGGCGTCGTCGGCAAGACCACGGGGCCGGAGGTGCGCGCCCAGGCGCTGTTTCGCGACCGGTTCGTCGGGGTCGTGCGGATCGGGCATCCGCTGTGCCGGGGCGAGATCACGTCGGCGCGCTATGCCGCCGGCCGGCACATCCTGGTCTCGCGGCGCCGGCTCGACCGCGGGCGGATCGACGACGCCCTCGAGCCGCTGGGGCTGACGCGAGAGATCGCGACGGTCGTCGGCGGCTTTTCGGAAGCCCTGGCCCTGGCGCGGGCCTCGGACCTGATCGCCAGCGTTCCTGAACGCTATACCGGCAACCTGCGGGCCGGGCTGCACAGCTTTCCGCTGCCGGTCGCCCCGCCCGACATCACGATCTCGCTGCTGTGGCATCCGCGGCTGGACGCCGACCCGGCGCATCGCTGGCTGCGTGGGTGCGTGCGGGAGGTTTGCGGCGCGGCAACGCCTGCCATAGAAAAGCCCGATGTCCCGCGTGAATTGCCGCAAGAAACGACTGCCGGGAGCCGATCGTGAAAGCCCAGTCCGCCATCCTCTCGATCGGCCTCGCCGCCGGCCTGTTCGCCGCCGCCGGCACCCCCGCCCGGGCCAATGATTCATCGGCCGAGATCGCGGTCGGCGGCCTGGTGCTGACCAAGTCCGACGACATCGAGATGCGGTCCGAGGACCTGTTCGTCTCGGCCAAGGAGATCCGGGTCACCTACCACTTCTTCAACAGATCGGCGCGGGACAAGACGGTCACAGTCGCCTTCCCCACGCCGGACGTGACCCTCGACTTCATCGACGGGCTGAACAGCATTCCGCATGAGGGCAGCGAGAACTTCCTCGACTTCTCGACCAAGGTCGACGGCAAGGCGGTCCCCACCCAGATCGAGGCCAAGGCCTTCGGCAACGGCGTCGACCAGACCGCGCTGCTGAAGCAGCTGGGCGTGCCGCTGTATCCGGACCCGACCTATGAAGGTCTCGACGGCCTGCCGAAGGAGAAATGGGACGAGCTGGAGAAGCTCGGCCTCGCCATGGTCAACGAATACGACGCCGGCAAGGGCTGGGAGCGGCATCTGGCGCCGTCCTGGACGCTGAAGACCACCTTCCACTTCCAGCAGACCTTCCCCGCCGGGCGCGAGGTGGTGATCGAGCACCGCTACAAGCCCGCCACCGGCAGCGGCGTCGGCACCGCCCTGGCCTATCCCAGCAGCGAGCCCGACAGCGAATACGTTCAGTACCTGCGCAAATACTGCGTCGAGAAGAGCTTCCTCGCCGCGATGGAGCGGGCCCGGGTGGCGGCCAAGGCCGACAACCCGCCATTCGGCGACCAGCGCATCTCCTACATCCTGAAGACCGGCGCCAACTGGGCCGGGCCGATCAAGGATTTCCGGCTGGTGGTCGACAAGGGATCGCCCGACTACCTCGTCACCTTCTGCGCCGACGGGCTGAAGAAGATCTCGCCGACCCAGTTCGAGATGCGCAAGACCAACTTCACCCCGACCGCCGATCTCGACGTGCTGATCCTGACGCCGCGGAACGACAACTGACGCAGGGCTGATCCACCGGCCCGACCGCCGCCCTTCCCCGCCCGCCGACAGCGGAAGACCCCCATGCGCCATCTCGTCCCGATCGCCCTGGCCGCGGCCTGTGCGGCCGCCCTGCCCGCCTGGGCCGCAGCCCAGCCCTCCGCGCCGCTGTACAAGGAGTTCAAGGACTGGCAGATCGCCTGCGACAATGGCGGCCGCTGCGAGGCCAAGGGCTTCCCGAAAGAGGACGACGCCGACCACCTGTCCGTGGTGCGGGTGACGCGCGAGCCGGGACCGCAGGGCGCGATCGAGATCACCCTGGAGGCCGAGGGCCGCTTCGCCGCCAACGGCCTTGCCCTGCAGGGTGGGGGCCGGCTGCCGGCCGAGCGCTGGACGGATGCGTCGTCTGGCGACACCGACCATCGGCTGGTGCTCCGCGACCAGGACGGCGCCGCGACGGTGCTGGCCGCGCTGCGGGGCGCGCAGGGCCTGAGGCTGGGCAATGCGGGAACCGTGTCGCTCGACGGCGTGACGGCCGCCCTGCTGGCGATGGACGACGCCCAGGGCCGGGTCGGCACCACCACCGCGCTGGTCCGCCCCGGCGACGCGCCGGCCACCACGGTTCCGGCCGCCCCTGCCCTGCCGGTGCTGAACGCCCCGGCCCCCGCCCCCGCGGCCCTGTCCGCCGAGGCGGTCCAGACGCTGGCGGCCGCCACCCGCGCATCGCAGCGGGCCGCGCTGTCGGCCGGCGAGTGCTTCGCCGAGGACAAGCGCGACGACGCCATCGCGCTGACCGCCACCGAGGCCCTGGTGCAGCTGCAATGCATCCAAGGGGCCTACCAGTCCAGCTATCTGTTCTTCCGGGTGCCGGTGCGGGATCCCAAGGCCGCCCGTCAGCTGGTCCTGCCGCTGCCGGTGGGCGAACCGTCCAGCAGCTTCATCGACACCGACTACGATCCCGCCAAGGGCGAGCTGACGTCATCCGGCCGCGGCCGGGGTCCCGGCGACTGCGGCGAATCGGCCGTCTGGGTGTTCGACGGCAAGGACTTCCAGCTCAGATCCTTCGCCATGCAGGACAGCTGCCGCGGCTTCCCGGGCGACTGGCCGGTGCTGTGGCGGGTGGCGGAACCGAAGGCGGCAGCGGCAGCGGCCGCGCCCGCCGCCGCACCGGCCGGCGCCAGGCCGTCCTTCGACTGCAGCAAGGCCAAGGCGGCGGCCGAGGTGGCGATCTGCGGCAGCGCCGAACTGTCCCAGGCCGATGCCGAGATCGCGAGGCTGTACAGCCGGCTGCGCGGCGGGTTGGACGACAAGGCCGCGGCGGCGCTGAAGCTGGACCAGCAGACCTTCGTCATGCTGCGCGACGACAGCTTCGGGGACACGGTCGAGGCCGATCGCCTCGACGATCTCGGAACCCGGCTACGGCAGCGCATCGCCTTCCTGCGCAAGGTGAAGACCGGGACGCCGACCGGCCTGGCCGGGGCCTGGGGCAACGGCTTCGGCACAATCGAGATCAAGCCGGATGCGAAGAACCGGCTGTCCGTCTCCATCGAGACCGTCGAGCAGCTGGCCGCCCGCTGGGTGTGCGACGTCAGCGGCAGCGGTACCGAATCCAGCGGCCGGCTTGCCCTTAAGGTCGATGAGGGCTGGGGGCTGACGCTGTCGCGCGACGCCGCGGTCCTGACGGTGGACGAGTTGCGGCCGGGCGGCGGCGATCCCTCCGTCTCGCCGCCCTATTGCGGCGCGAACGGGTCGGTCGCCGGCGCCTACCTGCCGCTGACCGGGATGCCGCGCTGAGGCCGGTGCGGCGCGGGCCCGATCACATCGGCCCCAGCGCGCCGCGGCGTTCGATCAGCTGGCGGCGCTGCTGCGCCGACAGCTTCGGCACCACCTGCAGCAGCGTGGCCTGGCTGTCCTCGCGCAGGTCATTGGACTTGTCGCGCAGGGCGGCGAAGGCGGCGGCCGCCCGGTTCGGATCATAGGGGTCGGCGGCCAGCGCCTCCTTGGCCGCATCGCGCAGCCGCCCGAGCTGCTCCCAATTGGCCTTGCCCTCTTCGCGGCGCTGGTCGATCAGCCGGCCGAGATCGGTGCGGTCGGGTTCGGGCAGCGTCGCCACGATCTCGCCCAGCGCCCCGCGGCCGGACCGCCACTCATGGATCCGCCACCACCAGCTGCCCATCACGCCGAGCAGCAGCAGGTTGAGGGCCAGCGAGGCGACCAGAGCCCAGCGCCAGGAACGTGTGGTCACGGCGACACCCCCAGCGACGACACGTCATCCGCCATGGCGAAGCCGAAGGTCGACCAGTCGTCATCGCTGGCCTGCACCGGCGTCGGCGCCATGGCGCCGAGCCAGACGCCGACCACCAACGCGGCGGCGAAGGCCACCGCCGGGCGCCAGGACAGGATCTCGCTGATCCAGCGTCGCGGCCGGGGCGCGGCGTCGAGGATGCGGCCCAGCAGCGCCGCCGAGGGAGGGGCCACCCTGAGGTCGTTGAGGGCGGTCGCCACCGCCCGGGCATCCGCCATGGCCGATCGCGCGGGCGCCGACTGCGCCAGCAGGGCTTCCGCCCCGTCCTGGTCGGGGCCGGGCCAGCGATCGATCACCGGCCCGTGCCGGTCGAGCAGATCGAGAAACCGATCGAGCGTCATCTCGGCCATGTCAAAGATCTCCCATCAGATCGGCCCGTTCCGCCGCCAACGCCTGGCGGAGGGCGCGCCGGCCGCGCGACAACAGCGATTCCACCGCCTCGACCCCGACGCCGAGCGTCTCGCCGATCTCGCGGTTGCCCAGCCCTTCATAGTGGCTGAGCACGATGGCCGCGCGCTGTCGCTCGGGCAACAGAGCGAGGGCGTCGGCGACCCGGCGCGAGACCCGGCTGCGCTGCAACCTGGCTTCGGCGCCGAGCGCGGGGTCGAGAGGCTCCGGCACCGCGTCGAGCGCCACCGAAGGCTGGCGCCGCAGCCGGTCGATCGACCGGTTGTAGGCGACGCGGGTGAGCCAGGTGGACACCGTCGCGCTGCCGTCGGGGCGCCAGCGCCCGGCTTCCTTCCACAGCGCCAGGAACGCGTCCTGGGCCACATCCTCGGCGTCGGCGCGGCCGCCCAGCATGCGCTGGGCGAAGGCGAGCAGACGCCCGAGATGCCGGTCGACCAGGCGGCGGCAGGCGGCGGCGTCACCCGCCGCCACCGCCGCCACCAGGGCATCGTCGCTCTCGGCCACGCGTCAGTTGCTGTGGTTCTTGAGGTCATCGATTGACAAAGCACCCGTCTTGCCGGTGTCGCGCCGGTCGAAGCGGGCCAGAGCCGGCGCCTCGAATTCGGCAGCAGTCACCTTCCCATCCTTGTCGGCATCGAGCTTGTCGAAGCGCTGTTCGAGGCGGGGGCGGATCTTTGCAATCATCGCGTCGACATACTGATCCTTCGTCAACACCCCGTCACCTGCCGTGTCGAGCGCCTTGAACCGCGCCTCAGCCCAGGCCAGGACTTCGGTCCGTTCGACCTTACCGTCCTTGTTGGTGTCGAGCTGGCGGAACCAGCCGCCGCGCCACCCGCCCTGCGGCGCATCCTGGGTCGCCGCCATCGCGGTTCCGGCGACGAGGGCGATCAGCGCGGAACCGACAATCCACTTCGTCTTCATGATGCTCTCAGCGTTGCGCATCGTCTTGCGATGCCGTTGTGCCCCCTTCACGCCGCAATCCGCGGGTTCCGTCGCGACACGACGGACATTCCGGGATTCCCGCAGAAGGCGACTGAACGCACCTCGTATAGAACAAAAAGCGAACATTGTCGATCAGGAAGCTTGCATGCGGGCGCGTCCTGCCCCACCTCTTCCGGCAGATGCCGAACCGCAACCGGGCGAAGCCATGGCCGAATTCACTCTTCTCGACCGCGATGTCCTGCGCCTGACCGGCGAGGACCGTGCCGCCTTCCTGCAGGGGCTGGTCTCCAACGACATGCGCAAGGTCGCAGCCGACCGCGCCGTGTTCGCCGCCCTGCTGACGGCGCAGGGCAAGTACCTGCACGACTTCCACGTGGTCGCAGTCGATGACGCCTGGCTGATCGATTGCGAGGGCGGGCGCGGCGCCGACCTGTTCCGGCGGCTGCGGATGTACCGGCTGCGGTCGAAGGTCGACCTGGCCCTGGCCACCGAGGACTGGGCCGTGGCCGCGATCCCGGGCGAGGCCGGCCGCGCAGCGCTGGACCTGCCGGCCGAGGCCGGCGCCGCCCGGCCGCTGGCCGACGGCGTCGTCCATGTCGATGCCCGGCTGGCGGCGCTCGGCGCCCGGGCCCTGCTGCCGCGGGCGACGGCGCAGGCGACCCTGGCTGGCCTCGGCCTGACCGAGACCGGGCCCGAGGCCTGGGACCGGCTGCGCCTGACCCTGGGCGTGCCCGACGGCAGCCGCGACCTGGAGCTGGAGAAGACGGTGCTGCTGGAGGCGAACTACGATTCGCTCAACGCCATCGCCTGGGACAAGGGCTGCTACATGGGCCAGGAGCTGACCGCCCGGACCAAGTATCGCGGCCTGCTGAAGAAGCGTCTGGCACCGGTGCTGCTGGACGGCCCGGCCCCGGCATCGGGCACGCCGATCCTGCGCGACGGCCGCGAGGTCGGCGAGATGCGGTCGAGCCGCGACGGGCTGGGCCTGGCGCTGCTGCGGCTCGAGGCGCTGGAGGGCGGGGCCACGCCGCTGCTGGCCGGCGACACCACCATCCGCCCGGCCGATCCGGCCTGGAAGGCCGCCTGACGCCATCGAGTCCTGGCGACTCACCGGCAGGCATGATTTCCTGTTGCAGCGCGTGGACCAACCACGGCGCTGAAAACAGGGGGAAGACATGCGCTCGCTGGTGTTCGCCGGGCTGGCTGCCTGGAGCCTGATGCTGTCTGCGACGGCGGCCGTCGCCGATGATCCCGGCCTCGACCTCACCATCGGCGGCACGAGCCGACACTTCAGCCGCGCCGAGCTGCTGGCCCGGCCCGACGCCAAGACCATCGAGGTCGGCAAGGACGTCTCGTACAACGGCGCCATGACGTACCGCGCCGTGCCGCTGGCGGCACTGCTGGACGGGCTGGCGCTGCCGGCCGACAGCGTGATCGAGGCGGTGGCGTCCGACGGCTTCGCCGCCCAGCTGCCGATCGACCTCTTGGCCAACACCGACACGAAAACTGCGGTGGCCTGGGTGGCGGTGGAACCGGCAGAGAAGCCGTGGCCGTCCCTGCCCGACAAGACGTACAGCGCCGGCCCGTTCTACCTGGTGTGGACCGGCGACCAGGTCGGGATGATCCGGGCCGAGCAATGGCCGTACCAGATGGCCAGGCTGACGACCCAGCCCTCCCCGGCCGCGCGCTGGCCGCAGCTGGCGGTCGACGCGGCGCTGCCGGCGACCGACCCGATCCGCACCGGCCAGGCGCTGTTCGTCACCCAATGCCTGACCTGCCATAAGCTGAACGGCGCCGGATCCGCCGAGGTCGGGCCCGACCTGAACCAGCCGCTGAGCCCGACCGAATACCTGATGCCGGCGGCGCTGCACGCCCTGATCCGCGACCCGGGATCGGTGCGGACCTGGCCCGACCGCCGGATGCCGGACTTCCCGCCGGACCAGCTGAGCGACCGCGAGATCGACCTGGTCATCGGCTACCTCAGCCACATGGCCGGGCGGCGCTAGGCCCTACGCCCGGCTCCATCCCGACGGGGCGGTGTCGGCCGCGACGCTGCGCAGGATGCCGAGGGCGGACATGCGCTGCTGGGCACCAGCGGCATGGCCGCCGCCATCGACCGCGATCAGGAGCGAGATGAGGATGACGGCTTGGCGGGTGGCGGCCCTCGTCGCCTCGCTCCCACGGGCCTGGCGAAAGCCGGTCATGACGGCATGGTCAGGAGGAGGATGGCGGCCGACGCCACCGTCCCTCCCGTCACCAGGGCGAAACCCGGACCGGCGCGCCACAGCAGCACCGCGATCAGACTGGTCGCCACCGCTAAAATCGAAGCCACGTGCTCATCCCTCCACAAACCGACAACCGTCCCCACCCTTCGCTCCCCCCGATCCGCGAGCATCCGGCAAAGGACTCCTGGCCCGACGGGCCATGTCCGGTCGCAAACCGGCCCCAGCCTCGCCACGGTGGGGCCAAGCTCCGGCAATGCCGAAACCGCATCCGGGCGACAGATCCCCAAGATCACGGTTCGGGCCGGTGCCCGGCAATCCCCCAAAACACGGGATCTTGACAGGTCCGACGAAACCGAGACGGCCAGTGTTTCCGCGACCCGCGCCCCGCTGCGTGATGGCAGGTGAACCGGGCCCGGCTTCCCTGCTAGGGTCGATCAGCTTCCGATCCTGTGAGGACTCCCGCTGTGACCACGCTTGACCAGGTCCTGTCGACCATCGACGCCGATCTCGACGC
This sequence comes from Inquilinus ginsengisoli, assembly GCF_031453975.1. Taxonomy (NCBI): domain Bacteria; kingdom Pseudomonadati; phylum Pseudomonadota; class Alphaproteobacteria; order Rhodospirillales; family Rhodospirillaceae; genus Inquilinus; species Inquilinus ginsengisoli. Next base: position 67,254 of record NZ_JAVDPW010000014.1, on the reverse strand, counting down.
CAGCCTCGACCGGCTGATGGCGTTCCTGCGCCTGCAGAGCATCTCCACCGACCCGGCCTACAAGGACCAGTGCCGCGCCGCCGCCGAATGGCTGGCCGCCACGCTGGGCGAGGTCGGCTTCGCCGCCGAGGTGCGGCCGACCACCGGCCATCCCATGGTGGTCGGGCATGCGACCGAGGCCGGCCCGGGCCCGGCGGTGCTGTTCTACGGCCATTACGACGTGCAGCCGGTCGACCCGCTGGACCTGTGGCACGCCCCGCCCTTCGAGCCGCGGATCGAGACCGGCGCCGACGGGGTCAAGCGAATCCGCGCCCGCGGCGCTTCGGACGACAAGGGCCAGCTGATGACCTTCGTCGAGGCCTGCCGCGCCTGGAAGACGGTGACCGGCTCGCTGCCGCTGCCGATCACCATGTTCTGCGAGGGCGAGGAGGAATCCGGCAGCCCCAGCCTGATCCCGTTCCTGGAGAAGCACCGCGAGGAGCTGTCGAAGGAACTCGCGCTGGTCTGCGACACCGGCATGTGGGACCCGAAGACCCCGGCCATCACCACCAGCCTGCGCGGCATGGTCTATGAGCAGGTGACGATCACCGCAGCCAATCGCGACCTGCATTCCGGCATCTATGGCGGGTCGGCCCGCAACCCGATCCATGTGCTGACCCGGATCCTGGCCGACCTGCGCGACGACGACGGCCGCATCACCGTCCCCGGCTTCTATGACGGGGTGGCCGAAGTGCCGACCCAGCTGAAGGCGCAGTGGCAGTCGATGGGCTTCGACGAGTCCGATTCGCTGGGCCAGATCGGCCTGTCGATCCCGGCCGGAGAACGCGACCGCGCGCCGCTGGAGCGGATGTGGGCGCGGCCGACCTGCGACGTCAACGGCATCTGGGGCGGCTACACCGGCGAAGGCGCCAAGACGGTGATCCCGTCCAAGGCCCACGCCAAGGTGTCGTTCCGGCTGGTCAGCGACCAGGATCCGGCCAAGATCCGCGACGCCTTCCACGACTTCGTCCAGGCCCGGCTGCCGGCCGATTGCTCGGCCGAGTTCTGGTCGCGTGACGGCAGCCCGGCGCTGACGCTGCCGATCGACAGCCCGGCGCTGACCCGGACCCGCGCGGCGCTGCAGGACGAATGGGGCCGGCCGGCGATGCTGATCGGCTCGGGCGGCTCGATCCCGGTGGTCGGCTCGTTCAAGAGCATCCTGGGCATGGAGTCGGTGATGGTCGGCTTCGGCCTGGACGACGACCAGATCCACAGCCCGAACGAGAAGTACGACCTGATCAGCTTCCACAAGGGCATCCGCTCCTGGGCGCGGATCCTGGCGGCGCTGGCGGAGTAGGACGCGAGGGGGCGCCGGGTCCGCACCCGGCGCCCCGCCCCTCACCCCAGATGGAAATTGGCGATGGCGCCCATGCGGCTGCGGTCGCCGGGGTGGCGGTCGCCGCCGCGGCGCATGTGGCGCAGCCGCCGCAGCTCCTGCACGCCCTGCTCGCGCAGATGGTCGAGCATCGCCGTGTTGGCCGAGGGCACGGTGATGGCCGCCGGCGCCTCCGGCCCCGCCGGGGACAGCGCCGCCATCAGCGCCGCCGCGACCGCCTGGGTCTCGGCCAGGACCGGCCCGATGCGGTCGTCCTGGCGCAGCCCGTAGCCCACCACCCGCCCGTCGCGGCGGCACACCACGCCCTCGGGCCGTTCGCGGAACAGGGCGGCCAGCGCGCCGGCACGGTCGGCGCCGAACACGCCGGCATCATAGGCGGCGACGGCGGGCAGGTCGGCGGCCGTCAGCGCCGCGACGCCGGGCACCGGCGGGGCCGGGATGGGCCCCCGCGCCTCCAGCACCACGGACTGGTCGACATCGCCGAAGCCGAGCTTCTCATAGACCGGCGCGCCCGAGATGGTGGCGTCGAGCAGCACCGGGCACCCCGCCCGCACCGGCGCCAAGGCGGCCTCGCAGACGCGGCGGCCGAAGCCGCGGCCCTGCATCGCCGGGTCGGTGCCGACGATGCCGAGATAGGCCACCGGGCCGTAATCGACCACCGCCGCCGCGGCGCGCAGCGCGCCCTCCGCCTCCAGCACATGGATCGCCGCATTGGGCATCGCCGCCAGCCGGGTGACGGCGGGGGCAAAGCGCGGATGCCCGAAGGCGGCGGCCAGCAGCGCGGTCAGTTCGGCCTCTTCCCCCGGCCGCATCAGCCGGCACACCACGTCGTCCACCACCGCGCTCATCGGAACGCCACCAGCACAGCGCCGACCGCGATCAGGGCCACGCCAAGCCAGTTCGGCAGCGACAGCTTCTCGCCCAGGAAGGCGACGCCGAACAGCGCCACCAGCACGACGCTGAGCTTGTCGATCGGCGCCACCTGCGCCGCCTGGCCGATCTTGAGCGCCCGGAAGTAGCACAGCCAGGAGGCACCGGTGGCCAGGCCCGACAGCACCAGGAAGGTCCAGGTCCGGCCCGAGATCGACGAGGCCGGCTGGAACTGCCCGGTGGCAGTGACGATGCCGCCGATCGCCAGCAGGATGACGACGGTGCGGATGAAGGTGGCGAGGTCGGAGTTGATCGCCTCGATGCCGACCTTGGCGAAGATCGCGGTCAGCGCCGCGAAGGCGGCCGAGGCCAGGGCCCAGAACTGCCAGGAGGAGAAGAAGCCGGAATTCATGCTGGGCAGCCGTCTGCAGTGGCGTTGCGCCACCTTGGCCGCATTCCGGGGCCGGACGGAAGCCGTGGCCGCGAATTGCTGCCATGAGGCAATGTGACCCGGCATCGCCGAAAACTCGCCCTGAGCTTGCGGACACTGCGCGGTCGGTCTATTTTCAAAGTATGGACTTTGATAACGAGTCTTCAGGCGCGCCGGCCACGGCGGCGGAGCGGCTGCTGCTGCTGCTGAAGACGCGCGGCCCCCAGGGCGCCGCGGCGCTGGGCACAGCACTCGGCACCACCGGCGAGGCCGCGCGGCAGCAACTGGCGAAGCTGGCCGAGGCCGGGCTGGTCGAATCGGCGCCGCAGCGCGCCGGGGTCGGCCGGCCGGTCCAGCTATGGTCCCTCACCGCGGTGGGCCATGCCCGCTTTCCGGACGGCCATGCCGAGATGGTGCTGGGGCTGATCGCCGGCATCCGGCGCGAGCTGGGCGACGCCGCGCTCGACCGCCTGGTGGCGGCGCGCGAGGCCGAGACCTTCACCCGCTACGCCGGCGCGCTGTCCGGCACCGCGACGCTGCGCGACCGTGTCGCGGCCCTGACTGGCCTTCGGTCGCGCGAGGGCTACATGGCTGGGTGGGAGGAAGACGAAAACGGCTTCCTTCTGGTGGAGAATCATTGTCCGATCTGCGCCGCGGCGACGGCCTGCCAGGGCTTCTGCCGCTCCGAGCTCGACCTGTTCCGGCGCGTGCTCGGGCCCGAGGCCCGGGTCGAGCGCACGGAGCACATTCAGGCGGGGGCGCGCCGTTGCGCCTACCGCATCCTTCCGCAACCTGACCGACCAGAAAGAGAGCACGACCATGGCGTTTGAACTTCCCCAGCTGCCGTTCTCGCAGAACGCCCTCGCCGAGCGCGGCATGTGCCAGGAGACGCTGGAGCTGCACCACGGCAAGCACCACCAGGCCTATGTCACGGCGCTGAACGGCTTCGTCGAGAAGGACGACGCGCTCAAGGGCAAGTCGCTCGAGGAGATCGTGGCCTACGCCTATGGCAAGGACAACCTGGCCCCGGTGTTCAACAATGCCGGCCAGCATTGGAACCACATCCTGTTCTGGAAGAACCTGTCGCCGACGGGCGGCGCCATCCCGGGCGCGCTCGAGGCCAAGCTGAATTCCGATTTCGGCAGCGTCCAGGCGTTCAAGGATGCCTTCAAGGCCGCCGCCATCGGCCAGTTCGGTTCCGGCTGGGCCTGGCTCGTCCTCGGCAAGGACGGCAAGCTGAAGGTCACCAAGACCCCGAACGGCTCCAACCCGCTGGCGACCGGCGAGGGCAAGGTGCTGCTCGGCCTCGACGTGTGGGAGCACAGCTACTACCTGGACTTCCGCAACCGCCGTCCGGACTACACCCAGAACTTCCTCGACAAGCTCGCCAATTACGAGTTCGCCGAGGCCGCGCTGAAGGCCGCCTGAGGCCTGCCCGCCCGCCGGTCAGGCCGACCGGCGGGCGTCCTTCTCCGACGGCCCTCAGGGACAGACTTTGGTCGCGCGCACCTCGCTTCGCTACAACCCGGACCCGCGGCACCCGCCAGCGGTGCCCCGCGACCGTTTCGTCGAGGCGCTGACACGCCTGACGGCGACCATCTGCGTGGTCGGGGCGGTCGAGCCCGACGGCACCTGGCACGGCCGCACCGCCACGGCAGTGATGTCGCTGGCGGCCGACCCACCGACCATGCTGGTCTCGATCGACCGCACCAGCGCCATGGCCGGGGTGATCGAGGCCTCCGAGGGCTTCTCCGTCGCCATGCTGGCGGAGCACCAGGACGAGATCGCCGACGCTTTCGCCGGCAAGCTGCCGATCGCCCGCTCCGAACGCTTCACCCGCGGCACCTGGTCCGCCTGGCCGTCGGGCCGGCCGAAACTGGACGATGCGGTCGCCGTGATCGACTGCCACCTGATAGGCCTGACCGAGGTGAGCACCCACATCCTGTTCGTCGGCCTGGTCACCGAGGTCGAGACCCGCGACGCCTCTCCCCTGCTGTGGAGCCTTCGCCGCTACGCCGGCGTCGCCGCGCGCCAGACTTCGGCGCCTGGGGTCGACGAGGACTGAGAGACCGTCTCTAGTGCGGGTGCCCGTGGCCGTCCCCGGGCAGGTCGAGCTTGAACTCGGCGCGGAGATCGGCGATCTGGCCCGGCGACAGGAAGCGCGGGTTGAGCCCGCGCAGCAGCAGGTACAGCTTCGCCGTCTCCTCCAGCTCCTCGGTGGCGTAGACCGCGGCTTCCAGGCTCTCCCCCGCCACCACCGGGCCGTGATTGGCCAGCAGCACCGAGGAATAGCGTCCGGCGAGGCCGCGGATGGCGTCGGCCACCGCCGGGTCGCCGGGCCGGTAATAGGGCACCAGCGCCGTCGCCCCGACCCGCATCACGTAATAGGCCGTCATCGGCGGCAGCACCGCCTTGGGGTCGATCTCCGGCAGCATCGACACCGCGACCGAATGGGTCGAGTGCAGGTGCACGATGGCGCGGGCCGCGCCGCGCGTCTCGTAGAGGGCGCCGTGCAGCGGGATCTCCTTGGTGGGCTTGTCGCCGGACAGCAGCCGGCCCTCGGCGTCGAGCCGGGACAGCCGCGCCGGGTCGAGGAAGCCGAGCGAGGCGTTGGTCGGCGTCACCAGCCAGCCGCCATCGTCGAGCCGCAGGCTGATGTTGCCGGAGGAGCCGGGGGTCAGCCCGCGCTCGAACAGCGAGCGCCCGAAGCGGCAGATGTCCTCGCGCAGCCTGGTCTCGTCCACGATGTTGCCCTTCCCACTCGCTTCGTCAGGCCCGCGGCCTCAGAGAATCACCGGCTCCGGCTCCAGCGCCACGCCGTAGGTGTCGCGGACGCTGCGCTGGATCTCGCGGGCGAGGTCGAGGATCTCGGCCCCGGTGGCGCCGCCGCGGTTGACCAGCACCAGGGCCTGGCGGTCATGCACCGCGGCGCGGCCCACCGCCCTGCCCTTCCAGCCGCAACGGTCGATCAGCCAGCCGGCGGCCAGCTTCACCTGCCCGTCCGGCTGGGGATAGCCGACGAGGCCGGGGAAGGCTGCGGCCAGGTCGCCGTATTGCGCCGCCGGCACGATCGGGTTCTTGAAGAAGCTGCCGGCATTGCCGATCACCGCCGGGTCCGGCAGCTTCTGCCGCCGCACCGCGATCACCGCCTCGAAGATCTCCGCCGCCGAGACATCCGCCCGGTCGGCGAACACCCGCGCCAGGTCGGGATAGGTGGTCACCGGCCGCCACGGCCGCGGCAGGCGCAGGGTGACCGCGGTGACGATCCAGCGGTCGGGCTCGCGCTTGAACAGGCTGTCGCGGTAGCTGAAGCGGCAGGAGTCGCGGTCCAGCGTCACGAATGCCCCGGCTTTCGTGTCGAAAGCACGCAGGCTGTCGAACCGCTCCTCCAGCTCGACGCCATAGGCGCCGATGTTCTGGATCGGCGCGGCGCCGGCAGTGCCCGGGATCAGCGCCAGGTTCTCCAGCCCCGGCCGGTCCTGGGCTATGGTCCAGGCCACCAGCTCGTGCCAGACCTCGCCGGCCCCGGCCTCGACCAGGACCGCCTCGGCGCTCTCCCCAACCAGCCGCTTACCGGCGATCCGCATCAGCAGGGTCAGGCCATCGAAATCCCCGGTCAGCACCACATTGCTGCCGCCACCCAGCAGCCGGCGCGGCAGGCCGGCGAAGCGCGGATCGGCCAGCACCGCCGGCAGGTCGGCCTCGTCGCGGATCTCCACGGCATAGCGGCTGCGCGCGGCGATGCCGAAGCTGTTGGCGGATTGCAGCGGATGGTCGGTCAGGACGTCGTACATGGGCTCATGCATGGCCGGTTCAGTGCGCTCAACCAAGCTCTATCTGTCATGCCACGGCTTGACCGTGGCATCCAGGGGTGGCCAGAGCGGCTCGTGGTGGTCCCTGGATTGCCCGGTCAAGCCGGGCAATGACAAGAGAAGAACGGGTTTGCGGTCTCTACACCATCTCGTCGATCAGCTTGGCGGTCAGCGCCTGGATGAAGCTGTCCTTGCTGTCGGCAGTACGGACGAAGGCGCCGATGCCGCCGATCACGGATTGCCGGTAGTAGCTCTCCAGCCAGTCGTATTCGTCGAGGATGACCAGGGCGTTGACCGTCACCCCCGCGGCCTCCGCCGTGTCGCGGGCGGCCGACGGGTCGATGCCGGCGTTGGAAAAGCCGTTCGAGACGATGTCGATGGTCTGGCGCGGCGAGTCGAAGCCGTTGGCCTTGAACAGCGGCAGGGCGTCGAGCACGGCGCTGCCGATCGCGGTCGCCCCCGCTTCCTCCCCCGCCGGCGCCGCCAGCACCGCGTCGGCGAAGGCCTCGGCATCGGCCGCGCCGGCGAGGCGGCGCCAGGGCACCAGCACCTTGAGGCTGTGCGGCCCGTCGAAGCGGGCCAGCGCCACCGCGATGCCGCCGCGCGGGCCGGCGGCGATCGCCGCCTTGACCTTGTCGTCGCGGAAGGCGGCGGCGTGGCCGCGCAGCTGGAAAGCGAGCGCACCGGCAGTGATGCTGGCCGAGGCGTCGAGCAGCAGCACCAGCGACAGGTCCACCGGCTCGGCCTTCGCCGCGGGTTCCGGCGGGGGCTGCGGAGCCGGTGCCGAATCGGGCGGCGAAGGGGCCGGAGCCTGCGCCGCGGCCAGCAGCGGCGGCATCAGCAAGGCGCCGGCCAACCAGCCGGCGAAGTGCCGCCGCCTCATGGCGCCAGCGGGGCCAGGAAACCGTCGGCGTCGCGCCAGAAGGCGGCTCGGATGTCGTCGCGTTCCATCAGGATCTCGTGCCGGGACTGGGGATACACGATCACCCGGCAATCGGGCATCCGTTGGGCGACCCGGCGCGACGCCGCGTTGTCGACCAGCCTCTCCTGCCCCGCCAGCAGCATCAGCGTCGGCACCCGGATGCCGGGCGCCGACCGCAGGATCTCCCCGGTCGAACGGAAGGCGGCGGCCAGCCAGCCCCAGGTGATGCCGGAGACGCGGTAGTCCGGATGGTCGCGGAACCAGTCGGCCTGGATGCGGTTGCGCACCGGGTCGCCCGACAGCAGCCGCTGCGGATCGAGCAGCCGCTGCGGATCATAGGCGGCCTCGCCCAGCGCATAGCGCCGCCCCCGGCCCAGCGCTGCCGCCAACGGCGACAGCAGCTGCGCCGCCCGGCGGGCCGCGGGCGCGGCGATGGGCACTACCATCGGCGCGGTCAGGATCGCGCCGGCAGCCAGGTCTGGCCGGGCCGCCATCAGCCGCAGGGCGAGGTGGCCGCCCATGGAATGGCCGAGCAGGATCAGCGGCCCCTCGGTGGCCGGTTTCACCACCTGGTCGGCCACTGCGGCCGCATCGCGGACCAGCGGGTCGAAGCTGTCGTAATGGCCGGTCTGGTCGCCCTCCGGCATGCGGGTCGACAGGCCCTGGCCGCGCCAGTCGAAGCCGAAGACTCGAAAACCGCGGGCGATCAGCTCGCCCGCAGTCTCGCGGTACTTCTCGATGAACTCGCTGCGGCCGTTCAGGATCAGGACGGTGCCACGCACCCTCCCCTCCGGCTCCGGCCACACGCCCCAGCGCAGCCGCGCCCCGTCCGGTGTCATCAGCACATCGGTCCGGGGCGCGGCTGCGAGGTCCATCGGCTACTCGGCCTTCACTTCGGATCGCAGGGCCGCCTGGGCCGCGGCCAGGCGGGCGATCGGCACCCGGTAAGGCGAGCAGGAGACGTAGTCGAGCCCGACCGATTCGCAGAAATGGATCGAGGCCGGGTCGCCGCCATGTTCGCCGCAGATGCCGAGCTTGATCTCCGGCCGGGTCTTGCGGCCGCGTTCGGCGGCCAGCGACACCAGCTCGCCCACCCCGTCGCGGTCGATGGTGACGAAGGGGTCCTGCTCCAGGATGCCGGCGCGGGTGTAGTCCGGCAGGAAGGTGCCCGCATCGTCGCGGCTGATCCCGAAGGTGGTCTGGGTCAGGTCGTTGGTGCCGAAGGAGAAGAACTCCGCCGTCTCCGCCAGCTCATGCGCCCTGAGCGCCGCGCGCGGCAGCTCGATCATGGTGCCGATGAGGTAGTCGAGCTTGGCGCCCTTCTCCTTCTCGACCGAAGCCGCGACCGCCACGATCGCGGCTTTCAGGATGTCGAGCTCCTTCTTCGAGAAGGCCAGCGGGATCATGATCTCCGGGATCACGGTCTCACCGGTCGCGGCCTTGACCTCGACCACCGCCTCGAAGATCGCCCGCGCCTGCATCTCGTATATCTCCGGGAAGGAGATGCCGAGGCGGCAGCCGCGATGGCCGAGCATCGGGTTGCTCTCGTGCAGCTGCGCCGTGCGGTGGCGCACCCGGCCGAGATCGACCCCGGCGACTCTCGCCACCTCCGCCAGGTCCTCCTCGGTGCGCGGCAGGAACTCGTGCAGCGGCGGGTCGAGCAGGCGGATGGTGACCGGCAGGCCGGTCATGATGGTGAACAGCTCGACGAAATCCTTGCGCTGCATCGGCAGAATCTCGGCCAGCGCCACCTTCCGCGCCTCCACCGACTCCGCCACGATCATGCGGCGCACGGCGGTGATGCGGTCGGCCTCGAAGAACATGTGCTCGGTGCGGCACAGGCCGATGCCCTCGGCCCCGAACTTGCGGGCGGTGCGGGCGTCGAGCGGGGTCTCGGCATTGGCGCGGATCTTCATCCGGCGCACCGCATCGGCCCACCCCATCAGCGTGGCGAAGTCGCCCGACAGCTCGGGCTGCACCGTCGGCACCTCGCCCTGCATCACCTCGCCGGCGCTGCCGTCGATGGTGATGACGTCGCCGACCTTCAGCGTGATGCCACCGACCGAGACGGTCTTCGCCTTCGGGTCGATGCGCAGGTCGCCGGCGCCGGAAACGCAGGGCCGGCCCATGCCGCGGGCCACCACGGCCGCGTGGCTGGTCATGCCGCCGCGGCTGGTCAGGATGCCGGCCGCGGCGTGCATGCCGTGGATGTCCTCGGGGCTGGTCTCCTCGCGCACCAGGATCACCCGGTCGCCCATCTGGGCCAGGGTCTCGGCCTCATCGGCGGTCAGCACGATCTTGCCCGAGGCGGCGCCGGGCGACGCCGGCAAGCCCTTGGCGATGACGTCGCGCTTGGCCTTGGGGTCGAGCGTCGGGTGCAGAAGCTGGTCGAGCGCCTGCGGCTCGACCCGGCGCACCGCCTCGCGCTGGTCGATCACCCCGCCCTCGGCCAGTTCGACCGCGATGCGCAGCGCGGCGGCCGCGGTGCGCTTGCCGTTGCGGGTCTGCAGGATGTAGAGCCGGCCCTGCTGGACCGTGAACTCGATGTCCTGCATGTCGCGGTAGTGGGCCTCGAGCCGGTCGCGGATGTCGCAGAGCTGCCGGAAGGTCTCCGGCATGGTCTCCTCCATCGACGGCAGGTCGCTGCCCGCCTGCTCGCGCGACACCTTGGTCAGGTTCTGCGGCGTGCGGATGCCGGCGACCACGTCCTCGCCCTGGGCGTTGACCAGGTATTCGCCGTAGAAGGCGTTCTCGCCGGTCGACGGGTTGCGGGTGAAGGCGACACCGGTGGCGCAGTCGTCGCCCATGTTGCCGAACACCATGGCCTGGACGGTGACCGCAGTGCCCCAGCTGGCCGGGATGTCGTGCAGCCGGCGGTAGGTGATGGCGCGCTGGTTCATCCAGGACCCGAACACGGCGCCGACGGCGCCCCACAGCTGGTCCTCGGGATCCTGCGGGAAGGGCTGGCCGAGATCGGTCTCGACCACCGCCTTGTAGCGGTCGACCAGGGTCTGCAGGTCCTGGGCGGTCAGCTCGGTGTCGAGCGACACGCCGCGCTCGCGCTTGATGCCCTCGAGCTCGTCCTCGAAGCGGTAATGCTCCACCCCCAGCACGACGTCGCCATACATCTGGATGAAGCGGCGGTAGCTGTCATAGGCGAAGCGCGCATCGCCGGTGCGGGCGGCCAGGCCGCCGACGGTCTCGTCGTTGAGGCCGAGATTGAGCACTGTGTCCATCATGCCCGGCATCGAGGCGCGGGCGCCGGAGCGGACCGAGACCAGCAGCGGGTTGGCCTTGTCGCCGAACCTGGCGCCGACCACCGATTCGATCTGGCCAAGCGCGGCCTGGACCTGAGCCTTCAGCTCGTCCGGATAGGTCCGGTCGTGGTCATAGTAGTGGGAGCACAGCTCGGTGGTGACGGTGAAGCCGGGCGGCACCGGCAGCCCCAGGACGCTCATTTCGGCGAGGTTGGCGCCCTTGCCGCCGAGCAGGTTGCGCATTTCGGCGCGGCCATCGGCCTTGCCGTTCCCGAAGCCGTAGACCCATTTGGTCATAACGTTCGACACTCCACCTTGGCGTGCTTGGGAGAGGGACGGAGCCCGGATCGGCGACCCGGGGCGGCAAAGGCGGCACGACACAACGGAACCGGGCCCGTCAGGCGGCCCGGCAGCGAACAGGCGACCGGCAAACGAATGTCTGCGGTCCGGTGCATCATACCTCCGCCTCGATCCAGCGCAGCGGGGAAACGGTCGGATCCCCCTACGTGTTCCTTGCCTTGCACCGCAGCGAGCCGATGAAGTCAAGCGCGGAAAGCCGGCGGAATTCCTCGTACTTTTACCTTTTTGCAGCGCAACGAGGCGCGGCCACGATTCGTAAGGACAGAGAGAAAAATCGCCGCGCGTCTGATAAGCGGGCATAGGAGATCGTCCCATGTCCGATTGGATCGGGCATGGGACGAAAACGACGAGTCGGAGCGATGCCGGCGACTCCAGGGTGGCAAGGAGGGCAGCCACTCTCTGCCCGGCCGGCTTCGACCGAGACGCGGCCGAATGACGCGCCGCGCCTCGTGAAGGCCTAGCCTTCGACCCGCGAGAAGTCGGCAACGGCGTCCATCGAGCGTGCCAAGTCCTCGAGCAGCGCCAGCCGGTTGCGGCGCAGGGTCGGATCCGGGTCGTTGACCAGCACCGCGTCGAAGAAGGCGTCGACCGCCGGCCGCCAGCCGGCCAGCACCGTCATGGCACCGCCGAAGCGGCCTTCAGCCAGGGCCGAGCGCAGCGGCTGCACATCCGCGTCCAGCCGCTCGAACAGCGACCGCTCCTCGGCCATGGTGAAGCGCGACGCATCGACATCGCCGAACGCCTCGACCCCGTCCTTCTTGCGCTCGATCCGGGCGATGTTGCCGGCGCGGCGATAGGCGGTGAGCAGGTTGGCGCCGTCCTCGGTGCGCAGGAACCCGTCCAGCGCCTCGACCCGGCCGAGCAGGCGCAGCAGATCGTCCTCGGCCCCGACCGCGAAGACGGCGTCGACCAGGTCGTGGCGCACGCCCTTCTCGCGCATCGCCACCTTCAGCCGGTCGGCGATGAAGACGATGAGCTCGTCGACCACGGTGGCGCGGTCGCGCAAGCCGTCGACACGATAGGCGTCCCAGGCCGCGGCGAAGACGGTGCGCAGCGACAGCGCCAAGCCGTTCTCGACCACCAGCCGGATCACGCCCAGCGCGGCACGGCGCAACGCATAGGGGTCGCGGCTGCCGGTCGGTTTCTCGTCGATGGCGAAGAATCCGGCCAGGGTGTCGATCTTGTCGGCCAGCGCCACGGCGATCGAGACCGGCGCGGTCGGGCAGCGGTCGCTGGGGCCGACCGGCTTGTAGTGGTCAGCGATCGCCTCGGCGACGTCCGGCACCTCGCCCTGGGCCAGGGCGTAATAACGGCCCATCAGCCCCTGCAGCTCCGGGAACTCGCCGACCATTTCCGAGGTCAGGTCGGCCTTGGCCAGCCGCGCGGCACGGTCGGCCTGGGCCGGGTCGGCGCCCAGCTTCGGCGCCAGCCAGGCGGCCAGCGCCGCCATGCGCCCGACCTTCTGCGCCACGCTGCCGAGCCTGGCATGGAAGATGATCGGGTCGAGGCTGGCGACCCGGTTTTCCAACGGGGTCTTGCGGTCCTGGTCCCAGAAGAACTTGGCGTCGGACAGGCGGGCGCGCAGCACCCGCTCATTGCCGTCGATGACGGTGGCGCCGCCGTCCCTGGTCTCGGTGTTGGCGACCACGGCGAAGCGCGCCGCCAGCTTGCCGTCCGCCCCTTCCAGGGCGAAATAGCGTTGATGCGTGCGCATCGAGGTGACCAGCACCTCCTCCGGCACTGCCATGAAGGCGTCGTCGATGCGGCCGAGATAGGCCACCGGCCATTCGACCAGCCCAGCCACCTCGTCCAGCAGGCCGGGATCGTCGCGCAGCGCCAGCCCGGCTGCCTTGGCCTGGCTGTCGACCTGCGCCTTGATCAGCGCCTTGCGCTCCTCGCGGTCCAGCACGACAAAGGCCTCGCGCAGCTTGGCCCGGTAGTCGGCGAAGCTGGCGACCTTGATCCGCTGCGGTGCCAGGAAACGATGGCCGACGGTGCTGTCGACCGCCGCCTTGGCCCCCTCGCCCGACCCATCGATGTCAGGCTTGTGCAGGTCGTAGCGGAACGGCACCAGCTGGCCGTCGAACAGCGCCAGCACATGGTGCAGCGGGCGCACCCAGCGCACCACCTGCTCCGCCGCGCGCATCGACTTCGGCCAGGGCAGGCCGAGGATCGCCTTGCGGATCACCTCCGGCAGCAGGTCGGCGGTCGGGCCGCCCGGGATGGTCAGGCTGGCGAACCAGATCTTGCCCTTCGGCGTGTCGCGCTGTTCGCACTGGTCGAGCGTCAGCCCGGTCGCCTTGAGGAAGCCGTCGATCGCCTGCTGCGGCGCGTCGACCTTCGGGCCCTTGCGCTCCTCGGCCACATCCGGGCGCACCGCCGGCAGGCCGTCGACCACCAGCGCCAGGCGCCGCGGCGTGACGAAGGCCTCGGCCGTGGCGAAGGCCAGGCCCGCCGCCTTCAGCGCGTCGGTGACGAGGGTCTTGAGATCCTCCGCCGCACGCGCCTGCATGCGGGCCGGGATCTCCTCGGAGAAGAGTTCGAGCAGGAATTCGGCCACGTCAGCGCACCCCTTCGCGATGCTCTTTGGCCCGATGCTCTTTGGATGTCACCACCCAAAGGGCGCAGCAGGCCCGGGCGAGGTCGCGCACGCGGCCGATATAGGCGGCGCGCTCGACCACGGAGATCACGCCGCGGGCGTCGAGCAGGTTGAAGTTGTGGCCGGCCTTGAGGCACTGGTCATAGGCCGGCAGCGCCAGCCGGCGCTCCAGCAGCACCTTGCACTCCTGCTCCGCATCGTTGAAGTGCTGCAGCAGGATGGCGGTGTCGGCATGCTCGAAATTATAGGCCGAGTATTCGCGTTCGGCCTGCAGGAACACGTCGCCATACAGCTTGGCACCCGGCGTCTGCGGGTCGTTGAACGGCAGGTCGTAGACGCTCTTCACGTTCAGCAGATACATCGCCAGCCGCTCGAGCCCATAGGTCAGCTCGACCGGCACTGGGTCGCATTCGATGCCGCCGACCTGCTGGAAATAGGTGTACTGGGTGACCTCCATGCCGTCGCACCAGACCTCCCAGCCGAGGCCCCAGGCTCCGAGCGTCGGATTCTCCCAATCGTCCTCGACGAAGCGGATGTCGTGCACCGCCGGGTCGATGCCGAGGGCGTAGAGGCTCTGCAGGTACAGGTCCTGCGCATCGGCCGGCGCCGGCTTCATCAGCACCTGGAACTGGTAGTAGTGCTGCAGCCGGTTCGGGTTCTCGCCGTAGCGCCCGTCCTTCGGCCGGCGCGAGGGCTGGACATAGGCGACGTTCCAGACCCGGTCGGGACCGAGCGACCGCAGCGTCGTCGCCGGGTGCGAGGTACCGGCCCCGACCTCCATGTCGTAAGGCTGCAGGATCAGGCATCCCTGGGCGGCCCAGAAATTCTGCAGCCGCAGGATGATCTCCTGGAAACTCTTCGGGGGTGGGGCGACCACTGGGAAGTCTCGGGGCGACATGTCTCGGCCGGCGGCTGGAGTGAGGCCGCGCACCATAGGGCGCCGGGCCGGAGGCATCAAGCGCGCGGCGTAACCATTCGCTACGTCATGGCACCCGCGCCAACACCAGGAAACATAAGGCGTGGAGGGTGAGAGGGCCGCCTTTGTGGGAGTGGTAGACGTTGCATTTTGTTACGCGACCGGCATCCGTGCTTGGCTCAGAAACACCAAACTCCCATTGATGTCATGCCACGGCTTGACCGTGGCATCCAGGGGCGGCCAGAGCGGCTCTTGGTGGCCCCTGGATTGCCCGGTCAAGCCGGGCAATGACAGCAAGAAAGCAACCTACCTGCCTTTGCGCAGGCGGGCTTCGGCAATGCGATCAATCAGGGCCCGGGTCTCGGCCACGACCTGCTCATGCGGAATCCACTTTGTCGCCGGATCATCGGCCTCGCGCAGCCGCTGCTCCAGCTCGGCATCGACCCAGGCGTCATATTCGGCAAATTCAGCGTCGGTCGGCAGCCGCCCAGTCATGTCCTCACCCCTCGCAGCGATGCCCCAGGCCGTCGGCGTGGTAGGCGCCGCAGCGGGGACAGCGGACCAGGTCCTCGGCACCCTTCACCGCCGTCTTTTGACGGGCGCGGTGCTGCCGGGACAGCGTGTCGCGCCGCGCCGCCGCCTCACGGGTCATGCCGGCGCGGCGGACCGCGCCCATGATCCAGAACACGCCCACCACCAGGGCGATCAGGACGGCGAGTTTGGCGAACATTGACCGTGGAGATCCTTACAGCCCGTAGCGGGACCAGAGCAGCCGATCCTCCACCGTGGCGACGGCGCTGTCCATGGCGGCAACGATCCGGGTGTCGGCCCGGGTAAGACGGCGCAGCCAGCCGGTGCGCTGCTGCACAGGCCGCAGTCGGAGCTTGGGCCCGAACTTGGCGCGCAGCACCGCGTGGGAATGGCCGATGCCGTCGGCGAGGCCGAGCACCCGGCCCTGCGCCCCAGTCCAGAACTCGCCGCTGAACAGGGTGGCGTCATCCGCCGTCAGCCGCCCGCCGCGGCGGGACCGGATATGGGCGATAAAGCTGGCATGGATCTCCCGCTGCAGCTCCTCCAGCTTGGCCACATCCTCCGGCCGCTCCGGCTGGAACGGATCGAGGATCGCCTTGCGCGTGCCGGCGGTGTGGACCCGGCGCTCGACCCCGATCCGGGCGATCAGGTCCTGGAAGCCGAAGCCGGAGGAGACCACGCCGATCGAACCGACGATCGAGCTGTCGTCGACCCAGATCTCGTCGGCGGCGCAGGCCAGCCAGTAGCCGCCCGAGGCGGCGACATCCTCGACGAAGGCGAAGACCGGCACCTTCTTCTCCTCCGCCAGGTCGCGGATGCGGCGGGCAATCAACGAGGACTGCACCGGCGACCCGCCGGGCGAATTGACCACCAGCGCCACCGCCGCCAGGCCCTTGGGCTTGAACGCCGCGTCGATCAGCTTGGCCAGCCGCTCCAGCGACAGGCCCTGGGAGAACGGCCCCCGCCCGCCGATCACGCCGCGCAGGGGCAGCACCGTCACCAGCGGCCCCTCGCCGCGGCCGAAGAAGGGAAGACGGGAGAGAAGGCCCATGACGCGCTCGCGATCGGTTTCCGGTCGGCAGGATATGGCCCGCCTGTCCGCAAATTCAAAAGGGCGGAAAATTCAAAAGGCGCGGCCTCGGACCGCCAGCGGCGCCGCGTCGCGCAGCACCGCCTGCGCCGCCGGGGTGAAGCCGCCGTCGGAATCGTGCAGCACCAGCCCGGCCGACAGCACCGCCGGCGACCGCCCGCCCCGCCGCGCCTGTACCAGGATCCGCCGCGCCGGCGCCCCCGCCTTGGGCCACAGCGGGAACAGGGTGACGGAGCCGAAGGCCGGCCGCAGCGCGGCGCAGATCTCGTCGACCCGGTCGGCGCGATGGATCAGGGTCAGCCAGCCGCGCGGCTTTAGCGCCCGCGCCGCCGCGTCGATCCAGCCGTGCAGCGCCAGCCCGTCCTCGACATTCGCCGCCGCCTTGATCGGGTGTGCCGAGGCGCGGCCGCGGCCCGGCGGCAGGAAGGGCGGATTCACCATCACCCGGTCGAAGGGCGCGCCGGGAATCGGGGCGGCGACGCTGCCCTCGACGATCACGGCGCGGCCGGCCAGGCCGTTGAGGCCGAGATTCTCCCGCGCCAGCCCGGCCAGCACCGGGTCGCGCTCGACCCCGGTCACCGCGACGCCGGGACAACGCGTGGCCAGGCACAGCAGCGCGGCGCCGACGCCGCAGCCGAGATCGGCCACCCGCTCACCGGGCTCCGCCGCCACCGCCGCGGCCAGCAGTACCGGATCGATCGCGGCGCGATAGCCCTCCCGCAGCTGGCGCAGCCGCACCCGGCCGTCGAGCAGCCGGTCCTCGCCGGACACGGCCGCCGCGGCCTCAGGCATCCGGCAGGCTTTCCCCCGCCGAGAGCAGAATATCCCGCGCCTCGGCCCAGTCGTCGATGGCCACCATCAGGCGGCGCGGCAAGATGCCTAGGCTCCCTTCCAGCACGGATGTGTGCATATCCAGGATGATGCTTTCGATCCGTGCATCGGCCAGCAGCGCCGTCAGGAAGGACAGCCGGACCGGGTCGTTGGTTCGCAGAAGCTCTTTCACGGGGTCCATTTCTCGTTTATGCAGCGCACACACGATCATGGTGACACAATCCGGTCCGGATCGCTGCTCTGCTGCATACCGGAACCGGAAGGATCGGGAGTGGATATTGAGGAGCCGGGCTTGACCGCCAGAGTCGGAGCGACGAGAGCCGAATCCCTGCCGCCGGAACCGCAGGCCGATTCCGGCGCGCTGGACCGGCTGACCGCGCTGGTGGCCGACGATCTGGCCGCGGTCAACGCGCTGATCCTGGACCGGATGCAGAGTTCGGTCGACCTGATCCCCCAACTGGCCGGCTACCTGATCGCCTCGGGCGGCAAGCGCATCCGGCCGGTGCTGACCCTGGCCTCGGCCCGGCTGTGCGGCCATCGCGGCCAGCGCCACATCGGCCTGGCCGCCGCGGTCGAGTTCATCCACACCGCCACCCTGCTGCATGATGACGTGGTCGACGAGAGCGACCTGCGGCGCGGCAAGGCCTCCGCCAATGTCGTGTTCGGCAACCAGGCCAGCGTGCTGGTCGGCGACTTCCTGTTCTCCCGCGCCTTCCAGGTGATGGTCGAGGACGGGTCGGTCGATACGCTGGGCATCCTGGCCAACGCCTCGGCGGTGATCGCCGAGGGCGAGGTGCTGCAGCTCTCGGCCGCGCATGACACGGTGACCAGCCGCGACACCTATCTCAGGATCATCCGGGCCAAGACCGCCGAGCTGTTCGCGGCGGCCTGCGAGATCGGTGCCGTGGTGGCCGACCGCAGCCCGGCCGATTGCGCCGCAATGCGCAGCTTCGGCACCGAGCTGGGGATTGCCTTCCAGATCGTCGACGACGTGCTGGACTATTCCGCCCGCCAGGCCCGGTTGGGCAAGACCATCGGCGACGATTTCCGCGAGGGCAAGATCACCCTGCCGGTGATCCTGGCCATGGAGCGCGGCAGCGAGGACGAGCGCGGCTTCTGGCGCCGCACGCTGGAAGAGGGCGAGCAGACCGACCAGGACCTCGACCATGCGGTGACGCTGCTGCAGCGCCACGGCACGCTGGCCGACAGCATGGCGGCGGCGCGGACGCATGCGGAGGCGGCCCGCCGGGCGCTGGCCCTGCTGCCGGCGTCGCCGATGCGCGCGGCGCTGGAAGATGTGGTCGATTTCGTGGTCGAGCGGGATTTCTGACGGATTGACGACACTGGCTATTGCGGCCCCCCGCCAGTCCCGCTATAAGCCCAACCGCCGGTGCAACGGAGTGTAGCTCAGCCTGGTAGAGCGCTACGTTCGGGACGTAGAAGCCGGAGGTTCGAATCCTCTCACTCCGACCAGCACCGCAAGGCTTCCCGAGCCAGGCGAACCGATAGGTGGCACGCAACTGGCACGCGGTTGAGACATAGAACCGTCGGCTCGGTTTCCAAACTTCGCCTCCAGCTCCGCGAAATACGAATCTATAGCCTGAACCGCCTTGCTAAGGTAGTCCGGACTATATTTTGCGTACGATTCAGTGACCCGACCGGCTGCCTTGTGTCCAAGGAAGCCCTCTACCTCCCACTGCGGCACTCCCCTCCTCCGAAGCTCGGTCGCCATCGTGTGGCGCAGGCTATAGGGCGTGACGTCCTTTGGTAGTCGGGCTGCCCTCACTGCGGCTGCAAAGGAACGCTTGATGCTCCTTACCGGCTTCCCGAACCAGTTCACATAACGGATAACGTCGACCGCCTGCAGGTACGGGGCCAGAGTCGTAGTCAATGGTACGACGGGCCGATATTTCTTCGTCTGCCGACGGCCCGCCGGATTGAGTTCGATGAGACGGTCCGTGCGGCTCACCTGCGCCGGCGCCAGGTCGAGAATGGCATCCGGCCGGGCCAGTGTGTTCAGCCCGATCATACAGAACAGGAAGAGATGGGGCTGCTCGCACGCTGCAGTGAGCAGCCGGAACACCTGGTACATGTTGAGCACCGGCGCCTGTTCCTGATCGGACCGGTCGCGCTCGTCCATGACGAACGGCACGCTGGCGATCTCCTGTCGCTTCCAGGCGCGATTCAAAGCTGCCCGACCTACGGAGAGAACACGGGAGACATAGGCGTTCTTGTAGCCGCGATCCTTCAACCATGTGACGAATCCCTCCTGACGTGCGACTGTCAGGTCAGAGACGACGGCATTGCCCCAATGGTCATTCCAGAGCGCCAAAGCGATTTTCGCCTGAACGCTGCTTCGCATCCGTTTCGCATGGCCCTCCCAATACCGGACCAGAATCGTGGCCAGCGGTGTCTCGCCGGGCTTCTGATCCCGCATTCTGCCGAATTTGGTAACAAACTCGGCCAATCTCACTTCGGCTTCCCGAAGATCGCTTGTGCCAAGTGATGAGCGACGCGTGCTTCGCTTACCGCCGTCATAGTCGTACCAAGTCGCATACCAGTTCTCCGATTCTGGTCGCCTGGTAAGCCAGTGGCCTGCGATCTCACTGGTCCTGCTCTTTCGACGCATGCTCCAACCTTCTGATTTTCTTGGTATTCCACCAGATCAGCGTGGGTGTATCGCCACCGACCACTGATGAGCCTGGTCGATATCTCACCACGTTTCCGGATTCGGCGAAGCGTCGCCACCGAAACTCGTAATGCAGCTGCGGCTTCGTCCTCGAATAGCAGCGGAGGCAGATATTCCACAGCTGCACGCAGGCAATTTTCGGGTTCGCTAGTCACGTTCGGATAGCTCCGGGTGCTCGGCCGTCAACCCCGCTCGCCGTGCTCGGCCCCGGCCTTGCGCGCGGCTCCGCGCCCCTCCGGGGCCGCTGCGCGGGGGTTTGACCGCCTCCGCTCCCTGCGCATACTGGCTGCCACGGCAGGACGGTCCAGACCGTCCTGCCGTCGCAGGACCCTCAGGCGACGGGAACGGACCGGGATGACGCCTCAAGCACCCGATCGAGGCTGGCGCCAGCGGCGCTACGAGCTGCGTCACGGCCGCACCACGCCCCGAGGTATCTCCTCGATTTCCTGCAAGAGACCTTGAACCAGTTGATGCAGGGAGGCTCGATTGAGACGATCGATCGGACCATTCTTATCGTGGACTTGGATCGCAGGTGCATCCTGGCCGCCAGTTCCTGGCGCACAAACGGACAGCGAGTCAGGCATCATCGGCATACCGGGCTGGGACCCGCGACCAGACTAGGTCAAAGCGGGTCGACCGAAATTTGTTCTGAAAGAGGGCCGCATTGAGCGGCGCCGCCCAACTCGGATCGTCAAGGCGGATGGTATAGAAGACCGGCTTCCCACCCTCCTGCTTCGCCCAACCGGCGCCGATCTCCGCCCCATTCGAAAACGCGAGGAGGTCCGGCAGCTTGGAGTCGGCGTCCTCGACATCGGGATTGGGGATGAACTTGACGTCGATCTGAACCGTCAAGGTCGCGACCTTGCCTTCAAATATGCCGTCCTCGGTGCGGCTGAAGCTGCCTATGCGCTGCATGCTCGTTTCCTTCTGAGGTCAGATCCGGGCTTAGCTGGCGGCCTGGGATGCGATCGGTTGGGGCTGAGAGCGCCGCAGATCGGCAGGTCCATGCGAACGGCAGAAATTGGCTCCGGCGGTTCGGTAGACCGACGCTCTCTTGCAGACCGCGCACAGTGCCTCGCGATCGGGGCCCTGAAACATCGTCTCGGGCCGCCAGACGCCGTAGTGAAGGTCGTAGATGACGGTGACGAAGGCGTTGCCGATCCAGCCTGTTCGGATCCGCCGGAAGCATTGCGCCGTGGCGATCATCGCCTTGACGCGCCCGGCGCTGAGTGACGGATCCAGGACGCAGATCGAGCGGACATCACCGCGCATCGCGGCTTCATAGAGAGGGAGATCGTACAGCTCGTGGCGTCGGATCTGGGCGGCGCGCCAATTGGCTTCGATATAGGCCATGGACGTCCTTGGTTCGGCTTCAGGTGATGCAGGACCCGCGGGCCGCAGGCGGCAGCGGGCTGTGGCGAGCTGCAATGGGGCCTGTGTCTCTAGTCCTCGAGGAGGAGCAACCGGCGTTGCGCGACCAGGATCTCCATGACCGTGGGATTTGACTTTGCCTGCTGGCGGAGATCGGCGACGCGGTTCCAGGGGCCGAGATTCTCGATGACGTCATCGGGACAGTCCTCGGAATCGTAGTCAGGCCCAGCGAGGTAGAGCGGTGCTCGACGGCGCTGGCGGATCGCCTCATGCAACCGCACGACGAGCGCGAAGGCGTCCTTCCGGTCGCGCCAGTAGGCGTCGCTGCCGGGGATAAGCTGGTCTTGAACAAGCGCGCCGCCGGTCGACGGGCGGAGAATGGTGTCAGGCACGGCCTTGCTCCATTCGGATCGTCGGGTTTCGGGGGAGGCTGTCAGTAATAGATGCGGCCGGAATCGAAGGCGTCGGCCGTGCCGGGATAGAGGGTGAGCTGCATGAAGCGGCCGCCCTTCGGTGCAGTGACGCGCTGATAGCGGTAGAGGGTCACCCACTTGTACCGGCAGTTGCCGTCACGGCCGTAGCTGCCGACGCAGCGGTATTCCTGGTAGGCGGTCTTTCGGTAGCAACCGTCGGCCCGGGCGAGGATGAAATCGCCGTTGATGTCGGTGTAACCGCTTTCGGAGCTGGAGTCCCGACGCGCCAGGGTAAGGCCATCATCGCAATAGAAGTGCTGGCCGGTCCTGTAGTTGTAGTCGTCGTCGGTGAATGATGAACCGTCCGACATCGGGCAAGTGCCGATGGGCGACTTCCCGTCCAGCAGGCGCTGGATCATGTAGGCATGCGCGGATCCGCAGATCGCGACGCTCGGGAAACCGCCGGGGAGGCAGAGAAGGAGGGCGCAGTTGAGATTGACCCCGTCCTTCTCCTGGGCCCGAACCGCGTTGGTCGACACTGAGATGGACACGGTAGCGATCGCGGCGAGGAATACTCTCCAGAGCATGATCAACCTCCGGCGGGAGCGAGCGGGGTGGGTGCCGTTCCTCTCGGCCGGGGACGGACGACGAGAGGGGCGGACGGTCGCGGCAAGCTGCGCGTGAAGCGCGTCGAGGTTGCAGCGGCATCCAGCGAGCTGAACGATATCCGCGACGCCGGCGGCCGCTTGAAGCTGTCGCGCAGATCCGAAAAGTACGGTTGCGTGTCCAGGTCCTCGTAGTCGGGGTACTGCTGGGAGCAAGCGGCAAGGGCGAGAACGGCCAGGCCGACCATCACGGTGCGGATCACAGGCGCCCCCCCGACAGATCGAAGGTCACGAGGTGGATGGTGTCGTCGATGATCAGCCGGCGGCCGTCACCGAGGATCAGCAGCAGCGCCCGGGCGGCGCTGGTGAGTTCATTGGGCTTGGCAAAGGCGAGCGGTGAGACGGGTTCGGCAGCGATCGCAGGGGCGCTCTTGGGACATTGCCGGCAGTAGAGGACCAGGCTGTAGCCGCTGCCGTCCAGGATGTAGTCGGCAGCCTCGCCTACGGTGAAAGCATCGGCCGGGAGCGTCATGCGGACAGTCTGTGTGCGCAGATCCGGCTTCGGCGGCGTGACGGCGACGACGGGCACCGGCTTCGGCTGAGCGCAGGCGCCTAGAAGAAGCGCCGCGGCAGCACCGGCGAGGATTCCGGCCCTCATCGGCGCGGCCTCTGGAACGAATAACGCTCCGGTGCGCGCCAAACCGGGGCGATTGTCTCCCTCATGAAGAAAATGTTGACCGGGGCGCCGGGCCGGATCTCGACGGTAGGGACGAGCTGGGTGTAGCGCTCGAGGATCGCCTTGCCGTTGTCGCTGAGATTGCTGACGACCGTGTCGCGGATCCGGGAGGCGCTATCGACGCCCAGGGCTTCGGCAATCACGCCCGGGAGAGCGTCGGCTATGGAGCTGCCACCGACGGCCGCGGCCTGGATGTCGAAATGATAGTCGACCTTGTCCCGAACCCCGGCGATGCCGGAGCCGTCGAGCTGGTACTGCCCGATGAGCGGGATGGTCCGGGAATCCGGCAGAACGATCATCAGCGGCGTGAAGACGAGCCGGTTGTTGATCGGCTCATTGGGACCGGAGGAGCGCTGGGTCATGCCGACGACGGTCGAGCCGGTCGGCGCGATGATGGCGCTGCGGTCGATGTTCATCAACGGCTGGGTGAGGGTGGCGCGCCAGGGACCGGGGTAGTCGCTGTTGGCCATCATGTTGACGACGGCTGACGCGATCGTGCCGACGGCAATCTTCGCCGTGGGACCGTTGTAGCCGTAGGGGGTTGCGGTGACCGCATTGAAGCCGGTCGGCTTCGTCGGGTCCTCGCGTGACAGGTCCTCGGAAGGTGCCGGGGCGGAGCCCGGAGCCGGATCCGTCGCCGGCCCGCGGTCGGGCGGGCTCTGATCCGCTTGCGAGGCCTGGGCCTGCTGATTGAGGACGCCTTCGATCTCACGGCGAAGACCGTCGAGGCTGTCGCGAGGTTGTGCGATGGCGATCGCCGGAGCCATGAGGGCGAGGGCGGCCGCGGCCAGGTGGAACCTCATTTGCGCTTCCCTTCCTCAATGCGGCGGTTCAAATCCTGGATCTGACGGTTGAGGTCCTGGGACCGCTGTTCGTAGTTGGCGGCGGTGATCGGCTGCGCCTGGGCCTGCGCCTGGATCGGCGCGGGAGCAGGCTGCTCGCGGATGGGCGCAGACTTGACCGACATGCTCTTTCGCAGCTCCTGCATGGCCTCGATCTCGCCGGGGGCGAGGGCTGGCGTAGCGGGTGCTGGGGCGGGAGTTGCCGTCACGGCCGAACCACTCCGCTGCTTCTGCTGCTCGAATTCCTGGAGGAAGGTGTTCTGAGGGTCCTGGGCGGGCGCCTCGGGTTGGGCGGTCGCGGGAGTGCTGGCGATCTGCTTCGGGGTCTGCATCGCCATGCGGATGCCGACGCCCACGACGATGATGCCGAGCACGAGGATGACCGCGATGAGGCCCCGCTTGATGTGATCCGGCTTCTTGGCGCCGGAGGCCGGGGGGATCGTTTCGCCCGTCATCGTCAGAGCTTCCTGTCGATGCGGGCGAGGATCCCGGCGAAGCGGAGCTCGATCCGACGATGGAGGCCCTGGATCTCGTAGACGCCGGTCAGGTCGTTGTAGCTGTAGTTGAGGGCCATCGTCTGGTCGCCCTCGATGCCGACGACTGCCGGCGCGGTAAATGCGTCGCTGAGGATCCGGACATAGGTGTTGCGCCCGTCGTCATAGGCGGCGCTGATCTCGAATGGCGGTGGCGTTTCCGAATAGGACCAGGCGTAGGCAGTGTTCACGGAATACTTGAAGGCCGTGATCGCATCCCGCGCCTGCTTTGCGGCCGTGGTCGACAGCGCGTTGATCGTGGCCTGCTGCTGGCGGTTGAGCTGCGCGGTGCGCCTGCGCTGGTCCTCGCGCTCGATCTCGAGCCGCCGGCGCTCGTTGGTGAGGGCCAAGCGCTCGTTCTCAAGCGCCTGGAGCCTGTCGGCGGCGCCGGGATTGGGCCGGCTGTCAGCGATGGTCCAGCAGGTGGTTTCGGGCACCGTATCGGAATTGGTGAAGACGAAGTCGTAGGAACGACCGTCCACCGTGACGACGGAAACGCCAACGGTGCTGCCGGCGATCGTCGTCGTCTTCGGCCGGACCCATAGGGCGGTGCTCTGGCCCGTGGGGTTCGGAAAGTCGTCCCAGAGGGTGGGCGCGGAGTTGGACTGGTCAGCGATCGGCGATGGGAAGACCAGGCGGGTCGCAACCTGCGGGTGGGCAGGAAGCGTGATCCGCAGCTGGCCCCCGACATCGAGGACGCCGCAACTGGTGTACGTCGGGGTCGTGGCCTTTGCGGCGGCGGCTGGCTGCGCCTGGGCGGCGCCGATCGTGGCGAAAATGGAGATGATGGAAAGATAGAGGGCGCGCATCAGGATTTGTCCTCCCTGACGTCCTGCGACAGGATCTGGATGGCGAGAGGGTTGACCGCGAGGTATTCGAGGGTGAGCCCCTGGGATGCCTCGGAAGCGGGACGAAACGTCCAGTCGAGGTTCACGATTTTATTGTCCCGGGAGATGACACCTCCGCCCGAATCTCGCTGGGTGACGGTGATGAAAGCGGCGGTCTTGTAGACGGCCGCCTTGTTGCGCTCGGCGGGCGTCAGCAAGGTGTTGTCGATGGCGCGGACGACGACCTGAGACTGCGGGCAGGAGACGCAGGCCTCCTTTTCGCTAGCCTGCTGCGCTGCCTTGAAGTCGTTGAGGAACTTGTCAGCCTCGGCCGGGCCGAGATAGGTCGATGCGTTGCCGTAGTCGATCTTGATGGTCTGTGGCTGAACCCGGAAGCGCCAGGTCAGGTAGTTGGTGAGCGAGCTGAGAACGGCCCGGTCGAAGTAACGGTCGGCGTTCCCCCCATCGTCGATGTATTCAACCTTGGAATCGCCGTTGGGGCTGAGCTTCACCCAGGCTGTGCGCACGTTGTTGGCATAGGTGTCGACGACGCGAGTATAGGCGTTGACGACGACAAAGAGGGTTGCGCCGAGGATAATGCTGAGGACCAGCAGGGCGAGGTTGCTCCGGAGGTAGCGGGCGAGCTGCGTCGCGGTCCGGGTCTTGGCCAGCTTGTCCTGATAGGTGCTGTCGAGCACGGGATGGAGTCTCCTAAAGCTAGGACCTGGCGGGAGTGGTTGCGCCCGGCGTCGAGGCGGCCGGCGCCGGTCGTGGGGCGCGCAGCTGCGTGACGGAGCGGCTGACGAAGCCCGTGATGGTGTGGGACGTCCGGGAGATCTTGGAGGCGCCGGCGCTGGCCCAAGATGCCGCGATGCGCTGGGCCTGGAAGATCGCGACGATGCCGAAGAGCATGATCGCGATGATCAGAGCGGTGGCGAAAAGGCCGGAGACGGCGGTTTGACCTACGGACCCGGCCGAAAACGGAAGGTTGAAGGCCAATGCGACGAGTAGTGTGTTGGCAATGACAACGGCGTTGACGATCACGACGAAGATCGCGAGCGACAGCAGCTGGCGAAGCCAACCGGCGAAGATGAACTCGAGCTTGCCGGCCATCATGAACGGCACGGCGACAAGACCGACGAGCTTCAGGGCAAAGAAGCCGATGAGCGGCGCGATCGTCGCCCAGACGATCGCCAGCAGATAGGCAGCCTGAATGAAGAGGAAGGCGACTGCGAGGCCGGCGGCCGCCATGCTGCCTGACGTGCTGAGTGCCGCCCAGGCGCCGTCGCCGTCCCGGAACGTGATGTTGGTGGCGACCTTGATCAGGTAGGCCATTGGGGCGAACGCATCGTCGCTGCCAAGCGTCGCAGTCTGCAGCATCGTCGCGATGCCATAGGACGCCCAGCTGATGGCGGTTACGACCACGGCGTAGGTGAGGAACAGAGCCATGGCGAAGCCGGCGACAAGCGCCCGACCGAGTGTTATTGCCGCAGAAGCCCGGCCGATCGCGTAGGCTGCGAGGATCCAGGCGAAGTAGAGGACGGCGATCGCGGTCAAGATCAGCAGGGCGATCGAGTGGTACGCGCTGCCCTGTTGGGACAAGATGATGATCTTTCCGGCGACGGACTCGCTCAGCCTGTTAAGGGCGGCGGTAAAGGAAGCGATGGAGCCAAAGGCACCGCTCGATTCAGACTGACCGATGCCACCACCACCGCCGCCGCCAACGGGCGTGGGCGGCTGCTGCGGCGTGGTCTGGTTGCCCGTGATGTCGCCGATGTTGTAGCCGCCGCCCGACACCAGGTACTGGCAGATCGAGGTCCCGTAGCCGTCGCTGGTCTTATTGGGGCCGTCGCACGAATAGCCGTTGCGGATGAAGTTATCGAGCTTGCCGCCAGTGCCGCAGCCGAATTGACATGCCTTCAGGATCGAGGATTCGTCGATGATCCGGCAGACGCCGTTGTAACAAACCTCATGACCGATGGCGGAGGTCAGCCCGTTTTGCTGGGCCTTGCTCCACTCGTCCTGGGCATACTTCATGTAGGCGTCAAGCTGCGCCTTCGGATCGTTTAGGAAATCCTGCTTGGATCCGGAATAGTAGCGCTCAAGGGTTCCCGGGCAGAACTGAAACGCCCCGGCGCAGCCAAAGGTGTTCTCCGAGGTCCAGCCACCCTCGCTGCTGCTCACGGAGGCGAGATAGGCGGCGAGGTCTGGCGAAGCGCCGAGGCTGATGAACTCGTCGGCGGGAACGCCGGCGGTGGCCGGGGTCGTCAGCGTCAGCAGGGCGACGAAGGTGTGCCAGAAGCGCCGCACGTCCCGCTCCTCAAGGCAGCTGGATCACGCGATCGCAGGCGCGCAGCGCCTTCAGATCGCGGCGGATCGCATAGAAGTCCGGCGAGGAGCACAGCTGCTCGGAACTGATCAGCACGGTCCGATCACCCCCGGGCATCTGCAAGACGACGCGGACCGGGCAGTCCTGCGGTGTGTCGCAGAACCCGCGTCCGACCAGCTGCGAGATCACGATGGTGCCTCGAGGCGTCTGGATGCTCCCGGCGTAGATGTTGGAGCTGCCGGCGACAACATCCTTCACCTCGCGGTCGGACCAGATGCCGAGCGGATCAGTCCGGGTGTCCTGGGCGATCTTCTTCAGCGGGACCGGCAGGAAGGCCGGGTCTTGAGCGGCGGCCGCGCTTCCGGCGGCGGCCAGAGCGACGCCGAGGGCGATGGTGCGGAAATGGATCATCGCAGGATCCCCTTGGTGATGAGCTGGGCTGCAACTCGTGCAAAGCCTGAGGACAGGGCGTCGCTGCCGGACCATGCCGCGGCTATGCGTTGCGACTGGAAGATGGCGACCACGCCGAAGACCAGGACGGTGATGATCAACGTCGTGGCGAGAAGGCCCGACACGACGGTCTGCCCCACGAAGGTGGCGGAGAATGGGAGGTTGAAGCAGAAGGCGACCAGGACGACGTTCGCCATCATCACGGCGTTTACGATCAGAACGAACAGCACAAGCATGAAGAATTGGCGCAGCCATCCGTAGAAAATGAAATCGAGCTGGCCTGCGAACAGGAACGGTACCGTGATGAATCCGAGAACTTTGAGCGCAAAGAAATAGAAGATCGGCCAGAGCGTTGCCCAGGCGACCGCGAGCAAATACGTCGCCTGCACCAGCAGGAACACGACCGCGAAGAGCGCAAAGGTAAGGGAGTTTTCAATATGGCCGACCAGATCGTACCACGCAGTATCGCCGTTGAAGGTGATATTGGTCGCGACCTTGAACAGGTAGACCATCGGAGCGAAGGCATCATCCGATCCGAGGACGGCGAGCTGCAGCATCTTCACGATGCCGTATGGCGCTTCGCTGATCGCTTGGACCGTGACGCTGTAGGTCACGAAGATCGCCATGACGATCGCCGCGTAGACAAAGCTGCCGATCAGCTCGGCCCAATTCTTTCCCTGAAACTGGTATTTTGTGAGAGCGATCACCAAGTATATAGCGGCCAACCCCACCATGAACACCATAGCAATGCTGTAATAGCTGCTGCCGAATTGCGTAATTTGGTCGATCTTGCCGGTGATATCATTCCGGAACCGGTTGATGGTGGCCGTCCAGGCGCCGATGCTCTCGAAATTCCCGGTCGTATCGCCCTCGGCCGCCCAGCTGATGCGAGCTGCGGCCAGAGCTGCGACGCCGGCGACAGCGCCCGCGATGCAACTGGTGATGGTGCGAGCTGACAGGTGAGGCATCGGTGTCGACTCCGTCACTCGAAGAGAGAGTTGAACTGACGGAGGACGTCCGTCGCGCCGTCGAGAGGGCCACCTGATGGCGCAGCTGGGCGCTGACCGGCGCGGCAGTTCACTTCCCGACAGACGTCGGGATCAGCGATGTGCCCCCCCGGCAGATCGACGCCGATCCGGACGCCGCGTCGGGCAAGGATGTCGTGGACGCAGCGATACTCGAACTCGATGGTCTCGACGAAGAGCTGGCCGCGGCCCATCTGACCGGCACCGGAAAATCCGAGATAGCGAGCACGCGGGCGGAGGCGGGCCAGCTCGGCGGCCTCGGACCGCAGCGCCGCGTTGCCGAGTGAGGAATAGTTGGCCTGGCAGTAGGCGTCGGTACCAAGGATCCGCGGGTTGTCGCGTTCCATTTCCTGACGCTGCCGATCCTTGCAATCCAAGCGGGCCGCAATGTTGCCGCGCCTGCAGGCAGCTTCGGCCGCGCGCTCTATGCGCTGCTGCTCGGCAGCGTACCCGCGGTCGTAGACTCCGGGGGCATCGGCTCGGGCGCCAGAGGTGGCCGCAGAGGTCAGGAGGAAGACGGCCGCGGTGAGGCCGATGTGGTGGTGCTGCATCTTCATGGCCTATTGCCCGAAGCTGTCGAGCGAGACCGGCGTGTGCCGATCGGCGCGGATCCGGGCGAGTTCCTGCTGTCTGGCCAGTTGGGCCTCCAGCTCGCGCTTCTGCGCCTGGAGTTCGACCAAGCGACGTTGGACGGCCTCGGTCCGCATGGCGCGCAGCTCGCTCGTAACCTGCTCGAGCTGGTACCCCTGCTGGATCTGGACGCTGGTGCTGAGCTGGGCGGTGGCGGCCAGGTCGTTGTCGCCGAGGCTCGCCAGGGCGTCCGCCTTGGACGCCAGCGCCGCCTTCGCCTTTTCGCTCTGCTCGGCACTTTGATTGAGGCTCTGCGTGCTCTGCAAGATCGCCTTCTCGTCGTCGAGGAGAAGGCCGTTGTTGGACGTGAGGGAGCTGACCACCGCAGGGGATGCGCCAGCCTCCGAGAGAATCTGACGGATGTCGTCGTCGGTCCGCGGCAGATCGTAGAGCTGACCGAGTGCCTGGCGGGCCAACTGCTCGTAGTTCGAGGCGGTCGACTGGATGCCGTAGAACTCCTGCAGCACGGTCTTGGCGGCGTCGGTGTTCAGGAGAGCGCTATACTGGCGAAGCTCGTCCATGAGCCAGTCGAGGTTGCCGAGGCGTTTGGCGTTCTGAATCGCCTGGGCAGTCTGCTGGGCAAGCTGATCGAACTGGTCTTTCAAGGTCTGGAGCTGCTGCCGCAGCTGATCGAGCTGCTGGAGGTTGAGGCCGTTGGCGATCTCGTCGATCGTCGGCACGCCGGCGGCATGGACGACGGCGGTCGGCGTCGCCAGGGCGACGGCCGCGGCCAGGATGATGACCTTCTGCATGGCAATGCTCCTCATGCGGCCAGGCCCTCGATATGCGAGGTGCCGAGGTTCGGAATCTCCACGGCGGCCCGGGCGATGCCTTCGGTGAGGCCATGTTCGCGGATGAGCCGGTCGCGAAGGACGACCTCGCGAGGATGCGAGGTGTTGATCACATGCTGGGTTGGATCGACCCGCAGGATGATTGTCTTCCGGACACCGATGTCAGGCTGAACGATGTAGGCCTGTCGCTTCGGGATCAGGCTCTGGATCGCGGCGACATCCCATTCGGTGAGGGGGAAGGTCTGCCGGTATTGATCCGGGTCCATGCTCGGGTCGGCCATGAAGAAGAACGTGCTGGCGGCCGCGCGGACCGTGGACCACTCCGGGATCCGGGCATACTCAATCGCGGATTGGCTCCAGAGCGAGACGCCGGCGCCGTTCTTGCCCCAGGTGCGGATCCTGTGGACGAGCGTGTCGCGGAAGTATGGAATCGCCAGGAGATGATGGGCTTCATCGATCTCCAGGAGCTTCGGAACGGAGCGGGTCTCGGGATCCTCAAACGATCGGGTGACCCGGTAGAACAGATCGAAGAGAACCGGTCGAAGGACCTGTTCGACGTCCCGGAAGCGGCCGAGGTTCCATGTCGAGATCGACTTGTTGAGCGGTCCGATCGCGTCGATATCGGCATTGAGGATCCCGTCATAGAGACCGCGGGACATCCATCGCTCGAACTTCGCCCGGGTGTGGTGGCTCATATGCCGGAAGAGGGTCGGCAGGGTCCGCATCGCCGGATCCGGCATCGACATCACCGCCCGGATCGAGCGGTCGAGGTCCCTCTGCTCGTCGCGGTCGAGCCGGCGGTGTTCCTCGGCGGCATTGGCCTGCAGCAACAGGTGCAGCAGCTGCGTCAGGTAGGCGGCGAAGCTCAGGTCCTCGACGCCGTCGACCTGAGATACGAAGGGGTTGATGCCGCCGCCTTCGCCCAGCTCGAGATAACCCCGGCCGCCCTCGGAAAAGACATCGCAGACGCACTTGCCGCCGGGATCGATGTCGATCGAGCGGAGATAGCCGCAATACTTGAGGAAGTGGCTGGCAACCGAGTTCTTCAGAAAGGTTTTGCCGGACCGGATCGGGCCGACACCGATGACGAAGCTGCGGCCGCCCACGAACGAGCTGTAGTAGAATGGCTCCCCGGTCGTGGTTTCGAAGATGAAGGTCGCCTCCTCGCCTCCGAGGTCGGCGACGATCGGTTGGCCGAGGTGCGTCTTCAGAGTGAGCGACAGGAGCCCATGACGGGAGGAAGCAATGGTGGTCCGGCGCTTTGAGGCGCCGGCACCGCCCGGCTGAATCGAGCGGAACGCGAAGGGCAGTCCAACCCCTTCCCAAGCCAAGCTGAACCCGCGGTTGGCGAAGGACCCATTGAATTCGCGCACCAGGTCCGAGATTGCCTCGGGGCTTTCGTGGGGGAGGACGATCGCCGTGAATGCCGTGCCCCAACGGTCCTTGCGGGCTTCGGCCGCCTCGATAGCGGTAAGCTTCTCGGTGTGCTTTGGCCGTCGCTCGTCCGCGATCGTGGTGGTCTCGCCCTTCAGCATCGCGACCAGGTTGATGCGGGTGCGCTCCAGAGCGTTCCGGGCCGCCGTGAATTTTGCAGCCTTCGCCAGCTCGCTCAGGGGCTCGAAGTGGTGAACGAGGATGTAGTCCCCCTTGCGTCGAAGAGGGGCGTCGGCCCCGGCGGAAAGCCAACCAAGGGGTTCGGCCGGCGAGCCGGTGACTGAGGCGATGCGGGCGTATCGCGTCACATCGCCATGCAGTTTCAGAAAGGTGCGGTCCCGGATTTCCGCCATCTCGATGTCGCCTGAGGGCAGCCGGATATCGAGATCGTCGTCCGGCATCGGCAAGCGGGAACGGGCCTCGTCCGTGAGGTGAGCCGGATCGAAGGTGGCGAGGTAGCGCATGAGCGACCACATCTCGGGCTGGTCGATGATCCGCGCGTCGCCGATCTTGCCCCACAGGGCGGCGATGGTGTCGAGGGAATCAGTGGCGTTGCGCGCGAGCTGGGTCATGCCCTCGCGGCTGAGAATGGTTGCCGACGGGCTGCGGAGGCGGGTGAGGAGCTTCCTGCGGCGCTCGGTCTCGAACAGGCCGCCTGCAAGATTGTCCTGAAGTTCGCCCCAAAAGGAGGAGGTCGCGGCGGCGGGGTCCGCGAATTCATAGACATGGAAGAGGAATGATCGGGCAAGGCCTCGATCATTCAGGAATCGCTCGCGCGCCTTGGAAATGGAATGGCTGAGGGCATTCGTCCGGTCGCGGATCCGGACCGGCACCCGGTCGAGATGGATGTAGTATTGGGTGACGCTGGATCCCAGCGGCAGGTGCTCGGCGACCTGGCCGGCGACGAGTGCGACATGTGCAAGGTCCCCGTGGGTCAAGGAATCGAAATCGGCGCCGCCGACTGCGACGCCCGCCAGAAGGGATCCTCGCTTGGTCACCGCGAAGCGGTCGCCATACGGGGCGAAGACAGGGAATGCTTCGGTGATGTCCTGTTCCTTGCGCATGTCGTCATCCCGTCCGGTGTCAGCCGCCGACGCCGGCGCCCGAGAAGCCGAGATCGCCCATGTAGGTCGCGAGGTTGAGCATGATCAGGCCGCCGATCAGGCCCCGGACGACCCAACCCATGAACCCTTCGCGGGGCACGAAGACCCACACCGCAATCCCGATCGCGATCGAGACGGCGATCACCGCGACGGCCCAAGGGCCGGTGGCGAAGGTCACCCACTTCTGAAAGAGGCTGGTGAGAAGCGTCGTGCCTTGGTTGCCGGCAGCGACCGTGCCGATATTGACCTGCTTTTGCGCGACTGCGCTGGTGGTGTAGAGGGCGGCCGCCGCCGCGGTCGTTGTACCGGCAACAAGGCGGCCGATGTATCCGCCGAGGCGGGGCAGCAAAGAACGTCCGGTCATGGTGGATGTCATCTCCATCAGTTGGTCCAAAGGAACGGCCGGCGCTTCGCGCCGACGATCCATCCGTTGCACCAAGGGGGGCGGAGGCGAGCGAGCCAGATGTCCAAGGCATCCGGGTCGCGCCCGTGCATCAACAACAGCGTCGGCAGACCGATGACGGCGAGAACGGCCCCGAGAACGACACTGATGCCGATCGCCATCAGGCCGCATGCAAGCGCAAAGGTCACAAGATGTTTGGCGGGCGCTCCGAGGATCGTTCCGCCGCTACGCAGCTCATCGCTGCCGACGGGGAAACGAGACCCGGCGGCGCTCATGGGAGACTGCTCGAAATAGCGGGCTTCGCCACCTCTGTGCAGGGTGTGGCTGCCCATTCGCCGGACATGTTAATGTCCGCCGTCGTCAGACGTGCCATTGCCTAATCCGCTGGTGGGTTTGAGGACAGGCCGGTCGGTGTGCTGGAGACACCCGACCGGCCACCTATGCGTGTGGGTGAGATGCTGTGTCGGTTCGGCGCCTCCTCCGTCGTTAGTCCAGAAGAGCGGAAAGGGCCGCTTCAAGCGTCGCCGACACCACACGTCGACCGCTGAAGTCCTCTGTCACGAAGCCGCCCGTTTCCGAGGGGTAGATGATCCATTCGGGCGGCATCCCTTCATCACGGGTGCCGAGGGGGCCGAAGACCTCCACCACCCGGTGTTCGTCTTCGCCCGCAAGAGAGGCGGGAACCGCCACGAGGTGACGCCCGCTCTCGCCGCCACTCCAAGCCTTGGCCACCCCGACCTCAGCATCGCTGAGAACCCGGTCATCCATCCAGGCGGCAGCTCCCTCAGGATCCTCCTGCCACATACGGAACAGTCGGGGGCCTTTCGGCTCGCTCCGTAAGGTGCGACGATATTCCTGAATCCCCATCACCTGCTGCCTTATGGTCTTTCGGGAACCGTCGCGTTTACACAAATCGCGACGGCTTGTAGATCATGTTATGAGGAGAAAAATCGAAAAACGCAACCCCCTCTTGATCGTTTTCGCAGTTTAAGGAAGGGTCTCCTACGGATGATTCAGGACCGGCGATGCAAGGAGCGGCGCGTATAAATGAACCAAATCGCCACAAAATTGATGAAAACCGCATTCGCTCGGTCAACAGACGGCGCCAAGGCCGCTGAAAAATGCATCCAGGACCTAGGTTCCATCGACCCGAAGATGCTGCTGGTATTCTGTGGCGGCAAACTCGACGGCCAGTCTGTTCTTAACGCATTCCAGAATCGGTACGGCTGTATACCAATCGTCGGTGGCGCGGCTTCTGGCGGCATCGTGCATTCGCAGTTTGGCTATTCCGGCCTGGAACTTGCCGTCCTGGCCATCACGGACCCGGAATTTGTGCCGGCGGTTTTCAGCGAACCCGATCTGCGCCAGGGTGAGTATACCGTAGCCAAACGGCTAGGAAAAAAGGTCGCTGCCAACATCGAACGTGGCGACACCGTGCTTCTGTTTTTTGACAGCGTGGCCTCTGCATCTCCGCCGCGGCTGCACCATGCAACCCCCATCGTGCGAGGCTTCTATGATGGCTGCGGATCCATTCAGCCGAAGCTGATCGGCGGCGGGACCCTGACGGACCTGAATTTCTCGGGGGGATGGGTATATGACGGCTCAAGCGTACGCCATCACGCCCTAGTGGCTCTTGCTTGGCCCCCGTCCGTCACCGTAGACACCTTCGTTATGCACGGGTGTGTGCCAGCCAGCAGCTTCCTGACGATCACGCGGATGGAAGGGGCTGAGGTGTTCGAGTTGGACGGCCGGCCCGCTCTGCAGGTGCTGGAACAGCAGTTTGGCGTATCTTTCACCCATGGCGAGGAGAGTCGAGCCCTCACGCTGCTCGCAACCTTGGGCCAAAAGCAGGGCGATCCGTACGCGCCCTACGACGAAAACGCCTATGTGAACCGGCTTCTGCTGACATGCGATCCGAATTCCGGTTCCGTGACCCTTTTTGAACCTGACTTCCAAGAGGGCGCGAGGGTGCAAATTATGGGCCGAGACGCCAGCTTTATGCTGGATTCCGTTCGAACGGGGGTCGCTGCCGCAAATAGGGTTATCGAGCGGGGCGATAGTCTGGTATCGATCTACATCAATTGCGCGGGGAGAGCTTCCGTTCTTTCTGGCTCGCCAGAAGAGGAAACGGCTGTGTTGACGCAAAGTCTGGATGCAAACATTCCTTTGATCGGATTCTATTCCGGAGTCGAGATCGCACCGTTCGAAAATGCGCTTCCCCGCGCTCTAGATTGGACTGGCCTTCTTGCGATCCTGCGGTATCGAGCGTGACTGAAAGCGACCCAAGAACGGAACAATTGCAAAGGGAGTTAGACTATCTCCGCAGGGAGCTGAATACCCTTGGCACGCGCTACCGGCGGCTCGAGGCACAGAGCGCTGAGAATTTCCGCGAATCAATGCGAAGCCGAACCCTGGCCCGCTTGGTCTGGGAGATATTCCTGGCAACCCGTAGCGCGACACCAGACGAATTAGCGCAGTCAACTCTGACGATCATCGGCGAAAACATGATCTGTGACAGGGTGGCTCTGCTGAAGGAGTGCTCGGCCGACACAGGTTGTTTCAAGCTCTGCAAGCTGGTCGGCCTCGGCCAGGATCAGGCGCCGCCGGCGACCCTCAAGATCCAACGCCCGCCCGAATTCATGCTCACCAGGGGCGACCAAGGTCGGCTGGAATCTGCTGCAGCTGCCGTCAGGAGCTATCTCGGGACGCCGTACATCCTCTGGACCTATGATCGGGCGTCCGGGTACGCGCTCATCGCTGGTAATTTCCAGGAGACCAACGTTCACCGCCCGTTCGAAGAAAGCGACCGCGACTTGCTGGACCGGGCATTGGCGCTCTACGTCGACCTGGTGGGCCGGCATCGGGAAGCGGAGGCAGGTGACGACGCGCCGCCGCCGCCAGCGGGGGCCGACGAGTTCCTTCTGACCACCAACGGTCCAGGCCTCCAGGAGGCCGATATCAAACGCCACCTCCGCGACGGAGGACGCATTCTGAAAGTCGTTGTCGTCGAGAAGGTCGAAGACGACGTGCGGATCTTCACCCCGTTTTTCGCAACGTCGTGGCGCCCCGGATATTCGATCCTGCGGACGTGGAAGGGAAAGGCGGACAAAACCTATAAGGACCTCTCGATCCTGGTCAGCTTCGTTCGAGCAACGTGCCACTATGACGGACCAGTGACGGTCTACAGCGAAGCCGCCCCGGAAGTCCGCAGCCTGGTGCGATAGGGCGCGCGCTGTACTCTCGGCCGCATCGTCGGCGCCAAGCTCCGGCCGCTGCCACGCCCGTGGGGCATGGCCCTGGAGCGGTCGCCGCGCGCCGCGGCCGCCGTGATCGGCATCAGCCAGCGGGCCGCCAAATGCGCCGCAGGAATCCTCAACCCGGACGAGAGAGGCTCGCGCCACTAAAGCGCTAGTCAAGAAGACTTCTAACCACCAGCGTTACGATTGACGAAAGTACAGCGATCAGGTTGCCAATGATCCATTGCATCCGAACGCTGTTCCGATCGCTGAGCGTCGCCCGCAATTCAGCATTGTCCTTGCTGATCTCCGACCGAAAAACGGCGTTATCCTTGCCGATCTCCGTTCGAAGGCGACCAACCACTTCCGTAAACCGCTTGGCGATCTTGTCACCGAGCGCGTCGGTCTGCTCCCTCACATATTTATGCTTAGCGTCAAGCATTTTGTTCACTTACATGACGAGTCGCAACCGTGGACCCGGCGTCTGCCCCCCGATATCCCCATAGAGCCGCGAGAACTCTCGCTCATACATTGGAACAAACTTCGTCAGATCAGTAAGTGTATAGCCCAGGTCCTTGATATGCGCGTTGATGATACTCGAAATCACCATCGGATGTTCTCGTTCGAAATCGAGTTCTGGCGGTTCCCGAAGTCTCCATCCACGCTGACTAATACGCTGCATTAAATACCGATACTGATTCTGATCGGTATATCCAAGATCCTTAGACCGCCGAAGAAGCGCCTGCATTGACACCCGCCATTCAGGCTTAAGTGCTGCCAACAGTTCTAATGTGATCCGTCTCCCGGCAAAGTACGGGTGAATATCGGCGGCCGGCATCAAAAACTCCGAGGCAAACTCGTTCGCCTCTGGCTCCATCGAGGGCGTTGGGAACCGATGTTCAACAAGGTGCCCCAATTCATGCGCGAGAGTGAACCTCATGCGATCCGCTGGATGATCGGCATTGATCAAGATTAATGGTGGCTGCCCAGGCACCCTGAACGTCATGCCACTCACCGATGCCCCGCCGAAGTCAGACAGCCCCACGACGGCGCCAGCGCGCTCGACAACGGCCGTCAAATTCTTGATCGGCCCAGGCGGCAGATTCCAATGCGCGCGAAGCAAAGCCGCCACCTTCTGAGGCGATCCGTAGCTCTCTACATCCAAA
This sequence comes from Inquilinus ginsengisoli, assembly GCF_031453975.1. Classification (NCBI taxonomy): domain Bacteria; kingdom Pseudomonadati; phylum Pseudomonadota; class Alphaproteobacteria; order Rhodospirillales; family Rhodospirillaceae; genus Inquilinus; species Inquilinus ginsengisoli. Next base: position 29,678 of record NZ_JAVDPW010000014.1, on the reverse strand, counting down.
AATGGAAGTTCATGGGTTGGCTTGAAATCCACAGCCTCCAGAAAACGCCGAAGCTGCATCGCACGAATGTTCAATTCCGCCGTCACCATATCAAGATCACGGGCGGTAACATCGGCCTTTGCTCTCGGCATCGGATGGACACTCACAGGAGGTCCATAAACTGGCTCCTTGAGGTCAAAGAACTCTTTCGGGATATCGTAGACGCGCGCCGCCTTCGACAATAGCGCCCCATCAGGCTCAGCAACCCCATTCTCAAATCGAGATAGGACGGGCTGCGGAATCCCAAGTTGGCTGGACGCCGCCTTCTGCGTGAATCCCAGTCGCTGCCGCGCGAGGCGCAGCATATCACCGACGCTGGACATGTCCTTACTGCTGTTTAGTGTCGGGTTTCGCAGGGGTCTTCGGGGTCACCAGTGGCGCCCCATCGTTGTCTGGCTCGGTCGGCGATATCGGCAGGGTCAGCATATCCGCCGCAGGCTCGGCCGGGTCGATATCATATTCCCAGATCAGCTGGTCGCCATCGCGGGCGATGACGAGGACCCGATCAAGATCCCCGATCTCATTCGACAGCCAAACGAACTCGACCTTTGCCGTCTCGGGCGGCATGCCCGGGAGCAGACCATCGGCGTCCATAAAGGCGAGCGCCGCTTGGGTGGGGACATTGCGGCCAAGCTTGTCCTCACCGCCTTTTTTGAAGCGAGCGCAGAGCCCCTTGAAGTGCAATTTGAAGGTCTGCGCCTCGATTTCGACTTGGACTGCGTCCTCGGCACCGAAGGCTAAAATTGCGCGCCGGGCGATTGCGTCGAAAATATAATTGGAAAGGGTGCGAGGGTAGAGAAGTGGCGGCAACTGTTGGGCCGCTCGACAAGCCTGGACAGCCTTCCATTCTGCCCACGCCTCTTCGATGAGGCCGCGGATCATCGGATGATAGGGGCCCAGTATCCCCTTGGCCTGTTCCGCAGTCGGGATCATCGAATCGCTCCGTATTGAGAGCCAAACGATAGGCTGAGTGCGATCTGCAAATCAAGGCGAAATTATACAGAACCTATTCAGGCTGCCGGCTCCACCGCTTCGCCGCCGCCTTCCTCGCGATCTCTGCGCGCCGCTCCGGCGTCATACTCTCGGCGCGCGCCTTCCCGCCCTTGGCGCCCAGCGCCTTCGCGGCAGGATCCTTGCCGTCATCGGCGGGCGAGCCTTCCTCGATCTCGCCCGTCGCAATGCGCATGACATGCACGGCGTTGCCGATCACATCGGCGGGCCGCTTCTCGCCTTTGGGTCCCTTGGGCATCAGTCGTCCCCATCACTGCTCATCAAGAGCAGTAGCTCATCCAGGCTCAGCGCCCGACCGAGATTGTCTCGGACGACGATCCTCTGATAACCCTGTTGCTGAAACTCCTGAAACTTATTGACGGCATCCGATGCTGTTGCCAGCTCTAAGGCTATAGCCCCGGCCGAATTGGTCGCCGCTATCGTGAATGACATTCGCCTCTCCCATGCTTTCCGCTAAGCATATAGGATGGATCGGCCGGATGCGAAGGCTGCGTCAAGGGCGGCGGATTTCAAACTGAGACACTACCGGCGGCGCCAACATACCACACGGTGTTGATCAGCCGCAGAGCCAACTTGGCCAATGCTGGTGTCAGGGTGATCTCCACCATCTCTAGTTGCCTCGTTTGGTGTGTCAGTCGGATCAATCGATGGAAATCACATCAGCACGGCGCCTTCAGCGGCGGTGCGGACGATAGGAGGTTGGCGGGTCATCCCCGAAATCGAAGTCGATATCCGACCAGCGCAGTGGCGGCGCTCGATGTGCGGTCCGGGCCCAGATCACGGCGACCGGCCAAAGGTAAAGGGTCAGCTGGAGCAAGAGGCAGACGAGCGCTTGCACGAGCCTTCTATGCCGCAGGAAGTTCATCCAGGGGAACATGACGATCCACCAGGTCAACGGCGCCCGCGGCCGTCTATTGGCCATCTGGCCCCCCCTTTCGCTCCCGGTTTGAGCTGGGCGGCAAGCGCGTCGAGCCGAGGATCCGCCCCGGCGGTCGGCACTGGAGCCTCCGGCAGGAGGCCTGCAGTCGTGCCGGCGGCTCGACGCTGCCGGATCGTGCGAATGGCTGTCAGAGTCTCCCGAACGGCTCCGGCGTACCGACGTCCGCCAGCGACGTTGTTCGGGCCCGCGTTGTAGGCGGCGACAGCCGTCCAAAGGTCATGCCCGGTCGCCTCCATCATCTCGCGCAGGATCTGCGCCCCGGTCAGCAGGCACACACACCAGTTGCCGAGCAGCTGGTCACGAGATATGCCGATCGCGGCAAGCCGGTCGAAGTGGCGCGAATTCACCTGCATCAGACAGACATCTTCGGTGCCGTTCCGATTCGACCCATTGGTGATTTCAGGTTGCCAGCGGGATTCGACGTACGACATCGCCAGCAACACATCTGCGTCGACCTGTGCCAGGCGCGACGCCCGAGCGAAACAGCTCTCGCCGCCGGCGGCGGCCGTCGAGCCAGTCGCGATCAGCACCGCGAGAGCGACGCCGGCGGCACGCGCTAGTGCCACGTGTCGGCGTCCGCGTCGTAGCGCAGGACCTCCCGGATCTCGCCCTCGCGAGTTTCGATCAACTCCGTGACGCGGCGCCGGACCTCGTCACCGACACGGACCTTCCGGACATGCAGGACGAGCCTCAGGTTCGAACGCACCGTCTCGTCGTGGACAGCGATCGGAATGCTCGGATTGGCAGCGGCCAGGAGGTGGCGCAGACGGAGAAAGGTGTCGCGGGCACTGTTGGCGTGAACGGTCGAAAGGGGCACGGAATGGCCCGTATTGCGCGCCGCAAAGAGTGCCGCGGCGGCTTCCGGCGTGCGCACCTCGCCCACGATGATCTTGTCGCCCCGCATCCGCAGCGTATTGGTGATCAGCGCATCCATCGTCACCGTGAGCTGGTCGTCTGCGTGGCGGCGCCGGCGAGCCGCCTCTAGCTGTACCGCATGCGGATGCCCAGGCGCCAAACCCTCTGTGGTGTCCTCGACGATCAGCACCCGCTCATCGCGCGGGATGAACTGCGTGAATGCGCGAAGCAGCGTAGTCTTGCCGCTGCCGGTGCCGCCGGCGGTCATGACGCTGTCGCCATCCGCGATAGCCTGCTCGACGCGACGCGCGATGCGTTCGTCCAGCATATGCAGCCGCAGTAGGTCGTCCAACGACATGCGATGCTTCGGGCTCGGACGGATCGTGACGGCGACATAGCCAACCGAATAGGGCGGCAGGATCGCGTTGACACGGCTGCCGTCCTCCAGCCTGGCATCCAAGATAGGATGGGTGTCGCCGTCTATGTCCTGGCGCAGGTGATGCGCAATCTGCCGAACGAACTCCTCGAGCTGCGCGTCATTCTCGAAGCGCGCGTCTGTGAGATGCAACCGCCCGCCTCGCTCGACATAGATGTTCGACGCACCGTTGATGCAAATCTCCGTGACGTCCGGATCCTCAAGGAAGGGATGAATTGGCTTGCCGTAGTACTGCAGCAGCGGATTGCGCTGTTCCGGTGGCACCATGCTATGCCTCCGCCTCCGCCGCGCTGGCTTTCGTCGCGTCCGCTCCCTCCCTCGCCGCGGCCCCGTCGCCGCGACTGTTCCGACGGACTGGCCGCGATCGCACCTCCCGCTTCAACGCCAGCTCAATGAGCTTCGCCGCCAAATCGTCTTCGTCGATGTCCACGCCATAGTGGGCGTTGAACGCGTTCCTGTACTCGACGAAATCGCTGTAGACATCCGCAGGGAGCTGCACGCGCTTCAGCGTGCAAGGAGCGGCCTGCGTCGGGGCAATAGAAAGCTTAAACGGCTTGTTCGCCATGCTGCTGCTGGTCCTGTCATAGACAAGGTCGAGGGGGATCGCACGCCCTCCAGCAGCAATGCGACGGACGGCATCATTCAGTGGCACCAGCTGAATGTCAACCAGCCTCAAATATCCTTTCAGCTTGGTCGACGCATAAGGGCACGCTGCAGTGTCCCGCACCCGCTTCCACTCCCCCTGCAGTAACCGCAGCAGCGCCGCCATCTGCTGACGCAAGCCACGAAATCCCGGCATTGCATAGATTCCGGAGATCACGCGCCGGATATCCGTGTCGTCATCCCGCTTTCTGACAGCGATCTTCACAGCCGTTACCTGTGCTTCGAAGGCCTCCGGCGTCAGGCGCCAGGTCCAGCGCGGCACGCTGCCGGCGGCAGGCAGAATCAGCGCCTCGAACCGCTCGTCGAAGATCAGCCGAGAGCGCTTGTCTGTGACGCTCCGAAGCCGCTCGACATCCCTTGCCGGATGCGCACCGTCGGTCAGAAGGACGACATATTCAAACTCGAACCTGTCGTGACGCGGATAGAGAAACAAGCGTGCGTTGGCCAGTCCCCTCGCCTTCCGATTGGCGCGCTGGATAGCTGTCAATCGCACTGCGTAGTGCGCTGACATTTTCGCTGCAAACTGCTCGGCTTTCGTCACGTGCACTGTGCCGTGGAAGTACCAGACATATCCCTTTGCAATGTGCCGCAGCATGTCTTGCATGATTCCGGCCTTGTGCACGTAAACATTCATCACGATCGGACCTCATTTTTGCGGCGAAACGCAGGAGGAGTTGCAGACCAAACGGAAATGGAAAGAAGATTTAGATATAGAAATAATAAGCGGCAACTGAGAAATAGAAAGAGGTTCCTTGCGCGGAGCGCTTCCGCGATAGCGGAAAAGGCTTGGCGACTAGGCGGGGATCATGCATCTTCTCGCGGTCGCGGTTATACCGTGGCCGGCTTCAGACGCCGGTATGGATGGGACCAGCCACCCCGCCCTGCCGCCAAGCCGTGGCCGAAGGCCACCCCGTGCGCGACGCCATCGCGCCGGCCCACGACACCCGGACCAGCAACCCTGTTGCGCCGTCCGGGTGGAGACCGGAGGCCGACGCTATGAACGGAGCACACGGACCCGCCAGAGGCGGAAACACTCGTGTTTCCGCCTCGCCAGCGGAACACCTTCAGCCACAACGCTTCGCGGCCCTGCCTTGCACAAGGAGGACAGGAGGGCCGCCCACCCATGCCACGCAACCTTAGCCGCGCGTCCGGGCTGCCAACCCGGGCGCATCTCACTGCCGTAGCCGGATGCCCGTAATGGGGCTCGTCCGGCTGCAACGGGCGCTCGGGGGTGCAATTCCCCCGTTCGACCCAATCGGATCTGGAACAGGTCGAGACGTTGGGCGACGCGGACACGGGCCCCGTGGTGACACGGGTAGCCCTGTCCAGTTGGAGAGCGGGTAATCAGCCCCGCCCGTGGGCGGCTCGAGAGGGTCGAACGCGTGCCGATCAGGTGGGCTTCACGCCCGGCGGGAAACCGCCGGGAGGCCACCAGGGGAAACCTCGGATGGCTGGTACTCGCTGGGGCAACCTGGCGAGATCGATGGATAGCTCAAGCCTGTAACTGCATCCGCCCGAGGATGCACATCGGAGAGCAAGAGCCAGTGCCGGGGGCTGCAGTCCCTCGGTGATCGAAGCTGGAAGCGATGCGGTGAGTAGGGGAGATGCTTTGGAACCTCGGTCCCCCGAAATCTGAGATGAAAGGACATAGGCCTAACCGACATCGTGAGGCGCTGGCGGTCTGCTCGTTAAGACCGACTGGAATAACGCGGGAAAGCCTAAGGCCGGACCCGGGTGGCACCGGGTCTGACCGTCCTTGGCAGGACGGTCACGGCTATGGCTGGGAGCGTCGGTGAGTAGGTGAAAAACGCCCCTGGTGGTTCGATCGAAACCCTGGGCGGAGCGATGGCGTCGGCGGGAGGGTGGCCCCCTCCCCTCGGCACCTGGACAACCGAAAGCTGACAGCAGTGAGAGCGGCCTGGGCTTGGCAGCCCGGGTTGTGTGTGCGGTCCGTGAGCGCTTGGCAGCGCGAGCGGGCGAACGCCCCTAACGGGGCTTCATCTGATCAAACCGGAGAATCGACATGACGCGACAGACAGACCCGCCCAATCCCGGGCAATCGACAACCATGGAGGATCCATGACGACCATCAATCGTGACGCCGCAAAATCGCCCTCGCGGGTGGCGGCGCGCGACGGCGGTTGTTCCCCCTGGCTCGACGCCTGGGGGGACGGCCCTGTCGCCGCGCTCGCCGTTGCCGTCCGGTCGGACCGGCGGTGGCAGAGGACGGCGAGCGATGGGCGTGCGCTGCAATAGCGGACGCCTTCATGGTGCCGGTCGGGGATCTCCCCGGCCGGCGCGCATTGACCCTTGATCAGGGATCGGCAGACGATGATGGACGGGTTCGTTTTCAGGCTGCAGCAGGCCGGCGATGCGATGTGGATCGGGGTGCTGCGGTGGGGGTATCCGGATTTCCCGCTCTGGGTGCTCGGCCTGGTGGCCCTGAGCATCCTTCTGGGGTGGCCCGGGGCGCGACCACACGACGAAAAGGCCAGCCATCATACCCTCTGGTGGCGGGTGCGGATCGCCGCCCTCGGCGCCGCAATCCTGGGAATCGCCTTCGCAGCGCTGTACCGGATGCTGGCGTACCGGGTTCTCGCGCCGGATGCCGCCGCCGCGCTGATCGGGGCCATCATCGATCGGTGGTGGATTCTCGCCCTCGCCGTGCCGGCGCTGGCCGTGATGCTGCGGGTCGGTTTCGTGCGGTACGGCCGCCCCTGGATATCGGCCAGGCTGCGTGACGCCCGCGTGCGCCAACGCACGGAGGTGCTGTCGGACATTCGCGACGAGGTAGGTCGCTGGGACGCCGTCAAGTTCGACCCCCGATCGTTCTATCGGAGCGGCCAGGTCTTCACCGCGATCAACGACAACATGGATCCCGTGCAGATCCCGCTCGCGACCTTCCTGGAAACCAACAAGTGCGTGATCGGTGCAACCCGCTACGGCAAGGGCGTGACATTCCAGAGCTGGGCGGATCAGGCCATCATGCGCGGCGATGCCGTCTGGATGATCGACCCCAAGGGCGACGACTTTCTGCCGGCGATCATGCGTGCCCGGGCCAAGGATCTCGGCCGCCCGTTCGTGATGATCGATCTGCGCGACGACGGCTTCGGCACCTGGTCGCCGCTCGAGCATGGAACGCTCGAAGAGCGGCGCACCAGGATGGTCGAGCTGCTGAACCTCGCCGAGACGGGAACCAACGCGGACCATTACAAGATTCTCGCCGCCGGCAAGCTCCTCGAGGCGATGGAAAAGTCGACGAGGTCGAGCCTGGCCGGGATCCTGGCCGAGCTGGGCAAGCTGGACCTGACCGAGAAGGAGGATGAAGCCCTTGCCTCCCCTCGCGAGAAGCTGCGGCGCCTGTCGAAGCGCCGCGGGCTCACGCCTCGATCGGGCCGCGGCCTCAACACCGAAGACGCCCTCACGAACAGCGCGATCGTCTATATCGTCGGCTCGCTGAGCGACGCCGACATCAAGCTCGCCACGCGGCTCATCTTGCGGGAGCTGGTCGACACCGCAACGCGGCTGAAGAAGCAGCGGACGGCGCCGCTGTCGATCTTCGTCGACGAGCTGCGGTTCTTGGCCTCCGACACGATCACCGGCGCGCTCGCGACGGCCCTGGGCGCCGACATCAACATCACCGTCGCCTTCCAGTCTTTCGGCGACATGGTGAAGCCGGACGATGTCCGTCTCGACGGCGACGCGATCCTGCAATCGGTGCTGACCAACTGCCAGCTCAAGCTCATCTTCGGCGGCACCGATGCGGCCACGGCCGAGTGGGTGGCGAAGGCGTCGGGAACAGTTCGGAAGCGTGTGGCGAAAATGGAGCGGACGAAGGTCGGCGCCTTGGGCGGCGAGGTCTGGGAGGACCAGCGCATGCTCGGTGAGGAGGAGGAGGCGCTGATACCGGAGAACGTCACTCTGACGCTGCCCCGCGGCCGCGCAGTGATGTTCCAGCCCGGGCAGCTGGCGACCGTTGTCCAGGTGGCGCCGATCCGCACGCCCGAAACGGAGGCGGTGGTGGAGGCGAAGCTGCAGGGCCTGGGCCTGTCGGCGCCGGCGGCGGCGCCACAGCTTGAGGCGCCGAACCCATGAAGTAAGGGGGTGGCGATAGCCACCCCCTTGGCCGGACGAGCCGCACGAAGCGTCAGCCCGGTGCTCAATAAGGGATCTCGTCGTCGTAGCCTTGCGGCTCCGGCTCGGTCTGACCTTCCTTCTTCCTCTGCAGGAAGCGGAACGTCTGGATCTTGAGGTTGACACCCGAAGAATAGGTGCCGTCCTCCGCCTTCCTCTTCCACGGGTCCAGGATCCCTGCGACGTAAACCAGATCTCCGACCTTGTACTTGCTGGTGATGCGGTCGATGAGTTCCGGTTGCCAGGAGGTTAGATCGTGCCAGCGAGTGCGCTCGACCCAGTCCTGCTTTTCGTCGTCGAAGTAGTTGGCCTGCTCCGCGAGAGAGAGAAAGATCCGCTTTCCATCCGAGTAGTTCTGGACGTTGAACGAACCGATACGACCGATAAGCTTCCACTCATTCAGCATGTGACCCTCCATATGGGATGAAGGGCCGCCCCGGTTCCGATCGGAACCGCTGTAGCGGCCCGATCGGATTGAGACGAGGCCAGCTTGCGCCTCGGGGTTTTCGGGTCAACGCCGAAAACTCGATTCCGACCGGAACATAAAGAAATATTCAATGCCGCAGCATCGCGGGCACAGCCACGGCGAGTCCGCCCCTGCCCTGCCCGACATCGCGCCGATCGCCGGCGTGAACTTCAGGCCCGGCAGCCATGCGGCCGCCATGGCAGCGAGCCCGATTACCGCGCCGGCATCGGGCCGGGCCGATCTCCGGCCCGGTCCTCCACCTACGCAGCGGCGGAATAGTCAGAGCCATCGGCGAACCTCGGCCTTGTAGCGGCGGTAGTCGTCGCCGAACTTCGCTTCGAGATAGCGCTCCTCGCGGGCGATCACCTGCGTCTGGATCACGATCAGCACCAACGGGAGCAAGGCGAAGGCGATCGGCCCGTCGAAGCCGATCGCAAGGCCGGCATAGATAAGCGCCATGCCGAGATACATGGGATTGCGGGTCCACCGATAGGGACCGGTCGTTGCGATGAGGGTCGTTGGCTGCGACGGCGGAACGTTCGTGCCCAGCCGCCGGAACAGCCCCGCCGCCGCAAGCATCATCGCCGTGCCGGCAACGCACAGCAGCGCGCCCGTCGCGACCAGCAACCGCCAGTCGATGCCGAAAGAGCCCAGCGTGACGAACCGATCCACCGCCAACCCCAACAGCAGCGCTCCCAGATAGACCAAGGGCGGAGGGAAGCGCACACCCGCGCTGTCCGGTTCGACGGCCATGCTCATCTCCAATCTGCGCTCTCAAACCAGCATCGAGTGCTGGGCGGAGATACCCGTCATCGCGCCTCGCCATATTTCCCGAGTCAGGCCGTGCAGAAGCCGGGGACGGCGACCTTTTGGAACAGGTGCGGTCTGGCTACGACCGATGACGGATATGCTGGAAGTTTCGCGAGGAACTCGGGATCAGCGAAGGCGGCGCGGACCGCCTCGGTAGATTCCCACACCACATAGTTCAGGTAAGTCGGGCTATCGCCGATCGCTCGATGTAGTTGCATGGAAATGAAGCCCGGTTGCTTCGTTATGATCACGGCAGCCGCCTTGAAAGCGTCCAGGAAACCCGCTTCGTCGGCGGGATCGACGACCGTGAAGAGGTTGATGAGCACGAGAGGCGCGGCCGCGATACCGAGTTGGCGCTGAAACGGAAATTTCTCGTCTAGAGGTTTGAATGGTTTTACGGCGGCCATGGTGGCGCTCCTGTCTATTGTGAAATTAAAACTGGCGTGATCGATGCTGCTTGCGCTCAAGCGAACTGCAGCGGCGCCGTGGAGGCTCTGTAGGCTACACTAGCCTGCGATCGGTTCGGCCGCGGCTTCGGCGACACCGCATTCCGCTTGGACCGTCAGAGCCCGGTCCGCGGCCTGCGAATCGAAGTACTCCTCAAGCGCGCGGACCTTGCCCCACTTCAGGGTGAAGACGTGCAGGCCGCGGTTCTCGTACCGTCCACGGCCATCGAGGAGCGCCTCGCTGGCCCTCCATCGCGCGAACACAGTGGTGTTCCAAGGCCCGCCTGTCACCCACACCTCGTCGAGCGTTATGCGAAGCGTGGGGAAGACGCGTCCCATGCGTTCGAACCACCGGCGAACGGCCTGCTTGCCGCGTCGCTCGCCTCCGAGCGCGTGCGTTCCGGAAACGCGATGATGGACGTCCGGCGCCATATCCTTGACCGCGTCATCCCATCGGTGGTGGTTCACGTCGTCGAAGCTCTGGCGGATCTTTTTCTTGACGATCATGGCGTAGACCATGGCGCTGTCCTTGTTGTTGCGCGGTCTCCCGCCGGCCGGATCGGCCAACGGCGCTGCTGGATCTGCGGTCAGTTTTGGGTGCGGCGCGCCTGAGCGGCCGTTTCGCTATCGGTCGGCCTTCACGGCGCGGAGCTGAAAGCTCTTCGGCATCTGTCCCTTCAGCGAGGGATCGACGAGGTTCACGATCTGACCTTCGGCCACCCAGATCACGTCGCCGACACGGGCGAGCCCAGTCGGTCCGGCGAAGTCCTTGATGGTCGTGAGCGTCGCCTTGCCGTCCGCGATCGTGACCCGCGACAGGGGCCCGCCGCCCTCCACCATCAGGAAGCCGGAGCCGTCAGCCTTGAGGCCATCCGGGAACTTCAGGGGCCGCGGCGTCTCGATCTTCCCAATCTTGCCGACGGACCCGGACTTCACCTCGAAGCGGAACAGTTCGCCGCTCATGAAAGTGTTGGCGTAGAGGGCGCCGTCGGCGCCGAACGCGAGGCCGTCGAGGCCTCCTTTCAGCCTTTCATCCTGCGCCCAGACCTCCATCTCGGACCCGCCGGGCTTCAGGCGGAGGATCTGCGGCTGGGCGGTGTTCGAGGCGTAGAGAGAGCCGTCCGGGCCGAGGACCATGTCGTTGCAGATCGCAGGGCCGGCCGGCAGCGGGACGCTGATCCTGCCTTCGCCGGTCTTGAAGTCGAAGCCCTTCACGAACGCCCCCTCGACATCGCTCGGGCCCTTGGCGCCGAGCCGCGACGCGTCGTTGGAGCAGACCCAGAGCAGCCCGTTCGCCTCGTCGGCCAGCACGCCGAACGTCGAGCGCGTCCCGAAGGCCCCGGGCTTGATCCAGACCTCCGCTTCCGTAGATCCGGGCTTCGCGCGCACGACGCCGCCATTGGTCAGGCTCCCGGCGTAGAGCGTGCTGTCCGAGGTGGCCGTCAGGCTTTCGGGAAACGGCGAGCTTGCGGGGAGGGCGATCGCCGGCTGCTCCGCCGATGCGGCGGAAGCGCAGGTGAATACGGTCCCGGCGGCAAGGCCCATGGCGGCCAGGATGCTATAGCTTCGCGTTCCAAACATCTGTCTCTCTCCCTGATTGTCTGTTTGAGGTGAGCGCTTCAGCCGATGGCGGCGGGTTTCTTCGGCCGCATGCTCGCCATGGCCTGTCCCATGATCGAGGTGCGCGCCCAGCGCGGCAGGGGCGCGAGCGACCAGCCGAGGAGCTTCGCCACGAAGCCCGGGCGCACGGTTCCCGATCGGCCAAGCGCGGATACCGTGGCGCGGGCGACGTCCTTGGCGGTCGCGGCGAAGCCCATCGTCATGTTGGCGCGGTCGGCGAAGCCGCTGTGGGTCGGGCCGGGGGCGGTCGCGAGCACGTCGACGCCGCGCGGCTTCAGCTCGCGCGCCAGTCCATCGGCGAGGGTCTGCACGAACGCCTTGGTCGCGGCGTAGTTCGCGGCGCCTGCCGCTCCTTGGAAGGCGAGGACAGAACTGAACAGGACGAGGCCGCCACGGCCGCGCTTCGCCAGCCGCCGGCCGAACACTGACGAGATTTCGACGACCGACCGGCAGTTCAGGTCGATCATGTCGAGCTCCGCCTCCAACGGCGCGTCGAGGAGTTCGCCCGAAGTTCCGAACCCCGCCGCCGCGACGACCAGTCCGACGTCCAGGTCGGCTGTCGCCTTATCGAGCTTCGCGGCCCCGCCCCGCGGGCCGAGATCGCTCGCCACGACCCGTGTCTCGACCCCGGTCCGGCCAAGCTCGGCGGCGAGCGCGTCGAGAGCCTCCTGCCGCCGGGCGACCAGCACGAGGCTGAAGCCGTCCTGGGCGAGTTGCTCGGCGATGGCGCGCCCGATGCCGTCGGACGCGCCCGTCACGAGCGCCCAAGGGCCGTAGCGGCGGAGGTTCTGGCTCGGGTTTCGGGCCCTGTCGGATGCTTGAAGGCTCATGTCGGTTCTTCAGGCTGTCGGTCGTTGATTGGATGGCTCAGGCGTGGGCGGGCTGGGCCGCCGCGATCGGGCCCGGGTTCGCGCCCGTCTCCGGCCGGATGCGGAACCAGATCGAGTAGAGCGCGGGCAGGAAGAACAGGATGAGGCCGGTGCCGGCGGCGGTGCCGCCGATCAGGGTGTAGGCGAGCGAGCCCCAGAACACGGAGAGCGTGAGCGGCATGAAGGCGAAGACGGCGGCGAGCGCGGTCAGCACCACGGGCCGCGCCCGCTGGACGGTGGCCTCCACCGCCGCCTGGTAGGGGCTCATGCCCTCCTCCTCGTTGGTGTGGATCTGGCCGATCAGGATCAGCGTGTTGCGCATCAGGATGCCGGAGAGCCCGATCATCCCGAGGATGCCGTTGAAGCCGAACGGCACGCCGAACAGGAACAGCGTCGGCATGACTCCGACGAGGCCGAGCGGCGCGGTCAGGAACACCATGAACATCGCCGAGAAGCTGCGGACCTGCAGGATGAGCGTTAGCAGGATGAAGCCGACCATCACGGGGAAGATCGGGACGAGCGCCGCGTTGGCCTTGGCGGATTCTTCCGCGTTGCCACCGATCTCGATGCGGTAGCCCGCAGGCAGCGCCTCGATCGTCGGCTGAAGCGCCTCGAACACCTCCGCGGTCACCTGCGGCGGCTGCAGGCTCTCGTCGATGTCGCTCTGCACGGTGATCGTCGGGATGCGGTTGCGGCGGCGCGTCACCGGGTCTTCCGGACGGGCCTTGACATGGCCGATCTGGCTGAGCGGGACCGGCGCGCCGTCGCGGTTGACGATGGTGAGGTCGCCGAGGCGGCCGAGGTCGGGCGCAGCGCCGAGGTCGCTTCGCACCACGAGAGCGACGGCGCGGATGTCCTCGCGGACCTGGCTGACGGTGACGCCGCGCAGCAGCACCTGGAGCTGATCGGACACGTCCGCCGTGGTGAGGCCGATCGACTGCAGGCGGTCCTGGTCGAGGACGAAGCGCGCGGTCGGCGCCCGCTCGCCCCAGTCCTGATTGACGGTGCGGGTGTTGGGATTGGCCGTCATGACGGCTTGGACCGTGTCTGCGATCCCGCGCAGGACCTGCGGGTCCGGGCCCATGACCCGGAAAGAGACCGGGAACCGCGAATAGGGGCCGAACACGAGCTGGGAGACCCGCACCTGCGCCTCCGGCGCGAGGCCCTCGGCGATCTCCTGGCGCGCCTTGAGCTTAAGGGCCTCGCGCTCCGCCTCGCTGCCCGTCAGCACGATGATCTTGGCGAAGGACGGGTCGGGCAGTTCGGGATTGTAGGAGAAGAAGAAGCGCGGCGCGCCGGCCCCGACATAGGCCGTGACGATCTTGGCTTCCGGCTGCTTGAGCAGCCAGTCCTCGACGCGCTTCGTAATGCTGCTGGTGACGTTGATCCCCGTGCCTTCCGGCATCTGGACCTCGAGCAGCACCTCCGGCCGGTCAGAGGTCGGGAAGAACTGCTGCTTGAGCGCGCCCATGCCGACGACGGACGCGGCGAACATCAGGGCCACGGCGCCCGCGACCACGAACTTGCGCCGGATCGACCACCGCACGAGGCGCCGGAAGCGTTCGAACATCGGGGTCGCGTAGATCTGCCCGTGCGCGTCGCCCGGGAGCTTCTTGATGTCGGGCAGCAGCTTCACGCCAAGGTATGGCGTGAAGGCCACCGCCACGACCCAGGACGCCAGCAGCGCAAAACCGGTCACCCAGAAGATGTTGCCGGCGTATTCGCCCGCGCTCGACGCCGCGAAGCCGACGGGCAGGAAGCCGAACACCGTGACGACGGTGCCGGCGAGCATGGGAGCGGCGGTGTGAGACCAGGCGTAGGTCGCGGCCTCGACGCGGCTCAGGCCCTCCTCCAGCTTCACCACCATAATCTCGATCGCGATGATGGCGTCGTCGACCAGCAGGCCGAGCGACAGGATCAGCGCGCCCAGCGTGATGCGGTCGAACATGCGGCCGGTGACCATCATGATCACCAGCACGATCGCGAGCGTCAGCGGCACTGCGGCCGCGACCACGACGCCGACCCGCCAGCCGAGGCTGATGAGGCACACGACCATGACGACGCCAAGCGCGACGTAGAACTTCAGCATGAACTCGCCGACCGCCTCGTCGATGTTGACCGCCTGGTCGGACACCTTCGAGAGCGTCACGCCGACGGGCAGATCCGCGCCGAACGTGTTCTCGGCCGTTTCGAGAGCCTTGCCGAGATCGAGCCCGTTCCAGCGCTCCTTCATGACGACGTTGAGGAGCAGCGCTTCCTCGCCGCCGTTGCGGACGAGCAGCGTCGGCGGGTCCTCGTAGCCTCGCTCGACGGTCGCGATGTCGGTGAGCTTCAGCGTCCGCCCGTTCGAAACGATCGGCGTGTCGCGGATGCGGTCGAGGCTGTCGAGCGCGCCGTCGAGGCGCATGAACACTTCCGGTCCTGAGGTCTCGACCGAGCCCGCAGGGGTGACGGCGTTCTGGCGCTGGAGCGCGCCGAAGACGTCGTTGGGGCTGACCCCGAGCGTCGACAGCCGCGCATAGGAGAAGTTGACGTAGATCCGCTCCGGGCGCTCGCCCATGATGTCGACCTTCTTCACGCCCGGCACCTGAAGCAGACGCTGGCGGACGGTCTCGGCATGGCGCACGAGCTGCCGCTCCGGCAGGCCATGGCCTTTCAGCGCGTAGACCGCGAAGGCGACGTCGGAATACTCGTCGTTGACGAAGGGACCGAGCGCGCCCTGCGGAAGCTTCGTCCTGAGGTCGCCGAGCTCGAGCTTTTTGCGCGCCTCGTAGAACTGGCCCGCGACCGCCTGCGGCGGCGTCGAGTCCACGAGGTTGAGCGTCAGCAGCGCGAGGCCCGGGCGCGTCAGGGTCTCGACACGGTCGTAGTACTGCAGCTCCTGGAGCTTCTTCTCGATCGGGTCGGCGACGAGATCCTGCATCTCCTGCGCGGTCGCGCCCGGCCATACCGCCGTGACCGTCATGACCTTGACGGTGAACAACGGGTCCTCGCCGCGGCCGAGCTTCACGTAAGCGACCGCGCCCGCGACGATGATCGCGATGATGAGGAAGAGCGTGATCCCACGCTCGCGGACGGCGAGCGCTGAGAGGTTCCAGCCGCTCATCGCATGGAGGCCTTGTTCTCGGCCACGCGGATTTCTTCGCCGCCCTGCAGGAATCGCCCGCCGGTCGCGACCACCGTCTCGCCGGCCGCGACGCCCTCCCCGAGCGTGGCGAAGTCCGCGCCGAGGCGCGCGACCTTGACGGCGCGCCGCTCGAGCTTCGGACCGTCCGTGACAGTCCAGACGAAGTAGCCCGAGCCATCGTCGTTCAGGGCAGCGAGCGGAACTCGCACGCCCTCGGCGGCGCCGTTGATCGCTACGCCCACGGTGACGGTCGCGCCGAGCGGCGCGTTGGCGGCGTCTCCGGCCAGCACGTAGCGCGCCTCGTAGGTTCGGGTGCGCGGATCGGCGGCGTCGGAGAGCTGGCGCAGGGTCGCCACGCCCTTCAGTTGGCCGCCGTACAGGGTCGCCTGCGCCTGCGATCCGATCTTCGGGCGCACGCTCTCCGGCAGGCTGATCGACGCTTCGCGAGATCCGCTGCCGGCGATGCGCAGGACCACCTGACCTGCCGAAACCACCTGGCCAGGTTCGCCGAGCGTCTCGACGACCACGCCGTCTTCGTCGGCGTTCAGGACCGAGTAGGCGCTCTCGTTCCGCGCCATCTGGGCCTGGGCCTTGGCGGCCTCCAGTTGGGCGTTTGCGGTGTCGAGCGCGGCCTTGGCCTGCTCGTAGCGCTGCTGCGTCGACCATCCGGCTTTGCGCAGCTTGCGGTAGCGGACTTCATCGGCGGCCGCCTGCTTCTGCACGGCCTCCGCCGACGCCACCGCCCGCTCGCGTGTCGTGATGGCGAGATCAAGGTCGGTGCGGTCGATCCGCATCAGCGGCTGGCCAGCCTTCACCACCGCGCCCGTGTCGACGAGACGCTCGACGATCTTTCCAGGCACGCGGAAGCCAAGATTGCTCTGCACCCGCGCGGCGATGACGCCGGTGAAGGAGCGGCGCTGCTCGGCCGCCGCCTCCACGGTCACGGTCTGGACGATCCGGGCCGCCTGACGCGGGTCGGCCTGCGCCTCCGGCTTGCAGGCGCCGAGCGCAAGCGCCACGGTCGCGACGCCAACAAGACTGATGGTACGGGCGGTGTTCATGGGCGCGGCCTCGACATCGCTGAATGTGCATATGATTGAAAGAGCCACGCCACCGACGGCGCGATCGCCATCGGCGGCGGCTCGTCGAACAGCGGAACGGCGGGGATCGCTCAGCGACCGTTCCGATGGCGACGTAGAGCGGATAGAAAGCCGCCTTTTTCGTGCGGCTCCTTACGTGTACAGATCAGCCTCTCGTCGGGAGGCGTGTTGTCGAAGGAGAAGTCCTCGACGCCGTGGGCGAGCGGCAGCCTGGGATCCTGATCTGGTACTTGATCGAGCGCGCTTGCTTTTCGCTGATGTGGCGGTGAGCAGGTTGCCGACGATGCGTTGCAGCTCTTGCTGGTGCTTCACCTCAAACCAGCATCGACTGCTGGGCGAAGATGCCCGCCATCGCGCCCTGCGATGATGCCAGGGTGACCGATGGCGGCGTGAGGGGGTTGGCGAGGTCGCCGGCGGCGTAGATGCCGGGCATGCTGGTTTCGCGGCGCTCGTCGACCTTGAGGATGATGCCGAGGGGCGTATCGACCGTGGCAAGGCCCAATGACTCATGCAGGCTTGCGGACGGCTTGTTGCGCGGATGGGCGAACAGGATGTCGACCGCGACATCGGGGCCGGTATCGAGCTTGACGGTGGCATTATGGCCCCCGTGATGGGCGATCCCGGTGATCCGGCCATCGACGACAGGTGTGTTGCGGCGCGCCAGATCGGCCCGGATATCGGGCGGAATGTCATGACCATCGGCGAAGACCGTCAACCTGTCGGTCCAATCGTGGAACAGCCTGACCTGATTGTGCGACTGCCGGCCGGACCAGACGAGGCCCCAATGCTGGCCGGCGACTTCAAAGCCGTCGCAATAGGGGCAGGGCACGATGGACGTGCCCCAGCCTTCGGCAAAGCCCGGAATATCGGGCATCTGGTCGGCGACGCCATAGCTCAGGATCAGGCGGCGCGCGCTGAGGCTTTCGCCATCGGCAGTGAGGACGGAGAAATCGTCGATGGTGCCGGAGATGCTGTCGGCCCGGGCATTGACCAGCCTGATCGTGGGATAGCGC
>NZ_JAVDPW010000014.1:0-12139 GCF_031453975.1 Inquilinus ginsengisoli | reverse complement strand
GAGAACGGTGACCTTGCGGCGGGCACGGCCGAGCTGCAGGGCGGCGGCGAGACCGGCAAAGCTGCCGCCGATGATGATGACGTCATCCATGGTGATGGGCTCCGTGTTGTGGATGGAGGGGGTTGGGCTGGGCCTGGCGCGCAATATCGTCCCGCGGAACGCGCTCGAGACAGGCAGCGAGCAGGGCTTCGGCATCTGCGAGAAAGTCGCCCATCACTGTGTTACCCGGCCGGACAATGCCGCATTCGATATCGCCGGGCGGCCGGGGAAACTTGATTTGGAGGACGGTCGAAAACCTACCCATTGGCTTGCACGTTTCAGATACTAAATGGTATCGTAATGCAGAAATTACGATACTGTCAAGGACTGGAATTGTCGTGACCGTGAACAGCCAGGGCCGGCGCGGCCGGCCCGCCAACCAGGCGCTTGGCCAAACGATCGTCGACGCCGCGTGCGAACTCTTTGTGGAATTGGGTTTTCAAGCGACGACATTGGACAAAGTCGCCCAGCGGGCGAGGATATCCAAGCTCAGCATCTATCGGCACTTCGAGAACAAGGAGGCGCTGTTCAGCGCGGCCATCGCGGCCCACTGCCATCAGTTTGCACCACAGGCCCTTTTTGAAGGCGTCGACGGGTCGGCCGAAGATCAGCTCATGGCGGTGGGAACATCCCTGCTTCGCACGCTGTTGAGCCCGGACGTCCGCAGTGTCGAAGCCATGATCATGGCCGACAAGACGAATCAAAAGTCGTTAAGCAAGCTCCATTACGAAGCCGGCCCCGCCTATGTCATCGCCCAAATCGAGGCCCTGTTGCGTCAGCTGCACGCGAAGGCGGTTCTGAACGTGCCCGATCCTCTCCGGTCCGCCCGCTTGTTTGCCGCGCTTATCAAAGGATCCGATCTCCTGCTTATCGCCCGCTTCGATCAGGCGAGAGCAGAGGACGACAACGAAATCGAATCCTATTGCCGGTCGGCCGTCGCCATGTTCATCGCCGCGCATGGTGGCAGCGACCACGCGGGCGGATAGCCTCGTTAAGAACAGATCAGAACAAGGATATGGCGTGGCAGAGAAAAATGTCTATCAGGTAGCCGACTGGAGTGGCCAAAGCGGGAAGCGCTGGCATCGACAGGGCATAGGTCGACACAGTCGGCCACCGCCATGCGGTGAAAAGAAGAAGGGGCGGTGAAGATCACCGCCCCGTTGGAAACGCACCATTTGAGGTGCCGCTGTCAATCAACAGATCAGATGCCCGAACACTCTGCGCCGGATGAAGAGCACCGGAGCCGAGAAGCAGAAGAAGCGGTACAGCCTGAGACGGAGGGGCCGAGGCCCATATATGGCATCGAGATAGCGGTCATGAGCCGCGAAATCGATACCGCAATCACCGTCCTCTTCATCCTCCCGGCTTCGCAGGACATTGAGCAGGAAGTCCTCGAAAGCGTCGATCCTGATCGCCATGCTCACCGTCGGAGAGGTCAGGCCGTGCCGGAAGGTCCGCAACGCCTCAAGGTGCCGCTTGCAATCGGCCTGGGTCGCCAGGTTCAACAGAGCGGCGTCTTTCAGCGCGACGAAGTCTTGTACCTCCTCCGGGAAGAATCCCTCTGCAAGCAACTGATTGATCAACAGTTCCTGCCGCGGCTTCACGATGGTCGCGTCGCCGGCGGTACGATCCTGGGTTTCCATCTGGGCGCCTCCGCTATTGGAGCGTTGGAACCCTCGTGGCCGAGTCGAGCGTCCTTGCGGACCTCGGAAGGTCCACAAGGGCGCGATCGACGGATCGCAACTCGAATTTTATAAGCGGAGCCGGATGCGGCCTAGCGCAAAGAGACCGATTCCGCGGAAGGGCCAAAATTTCTTCCGGCGGCCGCGGTCGCGCGGTGAAGCGCCCAGATCCGCTTGACCTGGCTCTGGCTGCAGCCGGCGAGGCGGGCCGTTTCCGCGATGCTCTTCCCGCTCGATTTCAGGGCGATGATACGGTCATGCACTGCACGATCCGCCTTGCGGCCCCTGTAGCGGCCTTCCCGCCTTGCCAACTGAATCCCCTGGCGCTGCCGTTCGCGCCGGTCTTCGTAGTCGTCTCGGGCCATCTGCAGCGCCAAGCGCAAGAGCATGCTCTGCACGGCCTCCAGGACGATTTTGGCGACACCCGTTGATGCGGCCGCCAGCTCGGATAGGTCGACAAGGCCTGGCACCGCCAGGCGAGCGCCCGTTGCCTGGATGGACGCGACAAGGCGCTCGGCGTCAGCCAGCGGAAGGCGGCTGATCCGGTCTATCTTCTCCGCGATGACCACCTCTCCCGGCTGCAGGTCCTGGATCAGGCGCTGCAGCTCTGGACGGTCAGCGCGGGCGCCGGAGGCCTTCTCTCGGTAGACGCCGGCGATGTAATACCCCCCTCCCCTCGCCTCCTCGATGATGCGCTCCTGGCGCGCCAGGTCCTGTTCGTCGGTGCTGACGCGCAAATAGACCCGGGCGACCCGCATGCCTGTTGCCATACGCGCCTCCAGATCCAGGTCGGCCGCTTCTCGCCGGGTTTAACGTCGATCGGCTCGCCGCTCCCCCATGCGAAGCGGTAAACGTTCCGGATATGCCGTACGATCGCTTCACCATCCGCGGGGCTGATCCGGATCGATGCTCGGAAGGACGGCAGCGACGATTCCTGATACGCGGGCTCCAGGTCGAACACGAGATCGACATCGCGATACCCTGGAGAGTCACCCCAGGTGACCAGCGTCGCGGCGAACGCTGCAGGGTCATCGGTTGCTCGGTCTTCCGCGAGGCCGGTCAATTGCGCTTCACGGGCCTTTATCGCGTCGGTGTAGGCAGCAGCGCGGATTTCGTCACGCAGCTGCCGGGCAGCCGCCGGGATCAGGCGAAGCCAATCGGCGCCGACGCGCTCGATCGCGTCGGCCATCGTGTAATCCATCTTGGCCAGCCAGTCCGGCCGGTCAAGGAGGAGAGCCGCGATCAGCTTCTCGCCGGTGGAGAGGACGCCGAAGCCTCCACCAGCAGCGGTGCGAGCTTTCTGGATCATGTGGGCAAGGTCGGCATTGCCGATCTGCGGAACCTCGGACATGTCATCGCTCCAGCATGGCCAAATTGAGTATACTCTACAAGGCCTGCCGTACCGGCCCTAGCCAAGAATGGGAATCACGGCTCAAATTGGCTATCCCTAAATGGATCGCCCAATCTGGCCTCATGTGTCCCTCCGAAAACTGAAGGCGCCCCCCGGACCCGACACGGTGGGAGCTATCGGCATTCGCCGACGTCGGGTCTCCAGACGGTCCCCGCCACGGGCCGGCATCCGCTACCGGCTGGTTCCGTGAACGTCGCGATGGGAGACGGGTCCGAGAGGCGTCCTTCCTGGTATGCGCTCCGGTTGCGCATGCGACCGAGACGCCGCCCGGCGAGGGCGGGAGGGAGCGGAGGCAAGGGGGCAGAGGGCCGGAGGGGGTTCACCCAGCCCGGACGCGAAGCGTCCGGGGCGCAGCGTTGCAGGCCTTGGCCGAAACCTGGGGAAACCGGCCCAGCGCCGGCGGCATGGCCGCCGCCCGCCCCTTGCCGGCGCGGGAACCTGGGTTCCCCTCGGCCCGCGTCCGCGAGCTCGTGTTGATGCGAGAGGGATCGGTTTCACCCCGAAGGGGACGAGATCCGCGACCGCGGAGCTCGGCGGAGCGAAGCGGAGGAGAGCCCGGGCCAGGAAGCCTCGCCCGCCCCAATCACCGGCAACCTTCATTGGCGCTTCAGACCACAGAGCCAATGATCCCGCCGACGCGGGACGGTTGAGGGGGCCAGCCGCCCTCGGCGCAAGGGTCCGCGGCCTCACGGCCGGTGGGTTTTATCGGGGGGTCGGAACCGGCCATCGCACTTGGCTTCTGAAACCGGACCTGGCTAAGCTGCGCGATATTTTGATGATGGAGGCATTTCAACTAATTAAACCGTAACATGGAATTGCAACCCGGAGTTGCTTGGCGAAACTTACTGTCTTTTCATCGCTGCGTTGACATTGAAAGCTCCGCCGTTTAGCGTTAGAAGATTAGCAATTAACAGAGGTTCATATATTGACCCTAATAATGACGTGGGCCGTAGCAGATCGAATAGTTGTAATTGCCGATACACTGTTCGGCCGAAGCGGGTCGCCATTGGTGAGCATCGGTCCTAAAATATTCCTCGTTCCCATTAGGACCCGGAATCTTGAAACAGATGCGTTTGATGTCTGCCTACCTGCTGGCTTTGCATTTGCAGGAGAAACGCTGACCGGCCAGTTTATTCATTCCCTAGCGACTACAACGTTACAGAACCTTGCGGCGCCACAGAACACAGTGCGTCCAAGCATTGAAGAGGTGGCTCAGTTCTTCGGAAAATGCGCGGAAAATATCGTGGCCAACCGGTGGCGCCACTTAGTATCAGATTATAGCATACATGGCTTGGTGTTTGGTTATTGTGAGAAAATCAGAAGGTCGAGGATATTTTCGATTATGGTGACATCCGCCAGCGATGAAGTTATTGAAACAAAGGTTGACGAAATTGATCTAAGGCGTGAACGCATTTATTGTATCGGCAGTGGCGCAAAAAACGCTCGCGCCATTGTTGATGAGTTGCGGAGAGCTCACCAACCCATCTGGCCAATAAAGGTAATGGATAAGATCATCGCTGATCCTTCTGTGCCATCTGTTGGGGGTGCCATTCAGGCCAGCACGGCGAGCCCCAAAGGAGTGGCACTCAAGCCGATGCTCAGGCGCGTCGGGTCGACTGCCGGAGAGTATACCGTTATGGGCGTGAATATATTCGAACTGGGAATGGTCGGTGGTTATGTTCCCGTTGCTCAACTCCATATGGTTGATGACAACGATCCCGACTTTGCGCCGGTCCGATAATCATGCCTCGCATGAGCTCCGCTCCATCAGCTGGCGGCGTAAATGGCGGTAGAGCATAGCCATGGTACATCCCCTCGCCAAACTGTCGTCTCCTCCATGCGGAAATCGCAGCAGCATCACTTGGTTCCGCTTGCAGAATCTGAGTGCCCAGGCGCATCAGGGTTATCCGGAGCCTTTAACAGAGTTGTGGTTAAGAAATCGACGAAGATCAAGGAAGATCTAAATAGACTCATGATATCATTGGGCGTCTTATCAACATCAAAAACAACATAATTCAAATGAACTAGACGATTTCTGGTGTCTCCCAATTCCAGAAAATTTTTGATAGCTTGGTCCAGAGAGCTATCTCCTCTAACCTTTTCCTTTGCCACTGCCTGGAACTCCGCACCAAATAGCCCAAAAAACTTGTTTGCGTTTTTCTTTTCCCAATCGAAATATGTATGATATTGACGATTTATAGCTTTCTGCTCCAGCAATTCGCAAATTATCGAGCTACCATTTGCATGAATTTTTGAGATTCCTCTAACTATATCTGTAATCTCATGCTCGAAGTAGCTAGCTATAGCCAATATCAGCGACCTTCTAAAGTTGTTGTTAGCCTCAACTGCGAATGTTGGTTCACCACTTTGCAGTAGGAACTCATAAAGTTTTTGATGCGTTTCATAGAAACGCTCAATTGAATCGCCAGCCATTGCTCCAGCTCCGCTAGGGCGTCAAAAGAGCGCGAGCACGATCATACCTTAGTTTTACGTACATCGAGCGACCAATTCCATAGCGAGTGGCGCTCACGAATTCCTGATCAGATTTCAGATGAGCGAGACGCTCAGCGGTTAACGGCAATACGTCTAATGTCTGGTCCCTAAACGCATCGACGCAGACAGCGCGAAAAACCGCCTCAAACATAGCAATACTAAAGCGATTGGTCTGCTTAACTCGGAAACTCTCCTCTGGCACGCCTTTCATCACTTCGAAGAAAGCTTCAAATAGTTGCTCGATATAGTTCAATTTTCCTTCGTCAAGACGCTTACATTTCTTCGCAAAGAGGTTGAGAAATCGGCCCATTGGCTCCGTATACGTTTCGCCGTCTGCTACCATGGCAATGGAACGCAATAGAATTTCAAGATCTTTGGCGTGGAGATCAGGTTCCGGTTGGCCCAATAGCCTACGCCACTCCGGATTCAAATTGACCCGATCCAAGCGACTCATGAAGTTCGAATGATAGATGCTGGTTCGGATTTCTTGCTGCCTGAGGTTTACACCACCGGTGTTAAGGCGATGGAATATCTCAAATACCGAGCTGTCGCCATCTTCGTCTGGCGCATTTTGTTTTATTATAACATTTCTGATTGTCCTTAAATTGAAGGTGATTTGGTCGGATCCAAGTGTGTCGAAATTTTTCCTATGATACTTGGACGATTGCCCCGGAGCAGCTGGCGGCAGCATCAAGTTGAACTTCTGAAAATATCTATCGTCACTCAAAATTGACATAGGCAATGAGCCTTGCTCGGCCATGATTCGGCGAATCGCGGGGCGTTGTGCCCGACGAGGAAATCGGCCTTTTGCAAAATAGTAAAGAGACATTAGCCGTTGTTGCCCGTCGATGACGAGAAAAGAATTTCTCTCCTCCTCGTACAAAAAGATTTGAGGAATTGGGAGTCCTATAAGTATAGACTCAATTAATTTCGAAGCTCTTTTTATATCCCAAACGTAATTTCTTTGAAAGGCCGGAATTTTTACAGGCCCAGAATCAATAAAATCGACGATTGTTTTGACATTGAAGTCATTTGGCGAGGCAGATATATCATAATCTTTAAAGCTTGCATCCATATCGTCGCCGTCATCGTCCGTAAACCAATCATCCGACGGCGGCTCATCTTCCGGGATCTCGTCATCGACCGGAACGTCATCGTGGTCTGACATTTGGATAGACCCTTATTGCTAGACTTTGGCATGGATGAATGCCAGACACTTTCCCCGTTATTCCGTATAGTGCGTTCGACCACTATTTGTCATCATTAAACTCGCGTACCCCACCCCGACCGGTTAACCCTTCATGCACCAGGATGATCATATCTCATCAGCTTACAGCAGAATGCAGCAACGGCTAATTCGGGTGTCCACTGACGAACAAAGCGTGCGGGTGTCGGCCGTAGCGCAACCGAATTATCTCATGATGCCGTCCTCACCCGAGCGCAAATCGGATACACATTTGTGTATCCATGAGTTAGGATGGCGCCATGAAGGACGTCGGCATCCGCATTCGCGTGGAGAGGGAGCTGCGGGAGGCGTTCCTCGCCGTCTGTGCATCAGAAGACCGGCGGGCGTCCGACGTGCTTCGCGGTTTCATGCAAACGTACGTTGAGCGGCACCGGGGGGGACAACGTGATCTGTTTTTGGGGCCCGCCCGTCGACGGTCGAGGAAGAAGGCGCTGGCATGAGCTGCGTTCTGCATGCCCGTGCACTTCAGAGGTGAAGGTGTGGCAGGCGCAGCGGCGGCAGCCGTTGGCCCTGCTGGGCTGCATCCCTGCTGTTGAGGAGGACAGACATGGCTGACGAGCAGGGTATGACATTGGAATGCTCCCCCGAGTTATTCACCTCCGCGGAACCAACCGTGCCGCTGCCCCGTGCAGAGGCGGCCGATACGTCGGTGCGGGCGAACGGCAGGAGCAAAGCCAGCGGCCCGTTTCGGATGGTGGATCTGTTTTCCGGCGCCGGCGGCCTGTCAGAGGGGTTCCGTCAGGCCGGTTTCGCCGTTGCCGCTGGATCCGATAACGATCCCGATGCTATGGCGACCTACGCGGCCAACTTCAGAGAAGCGCAAGCCATTACCGGCGACATCCGCTCTGCCCCTGTGAGGGAGCAGATTCTCGATGCTGCTCGGCAGGCCAGCGTCTTGGTCGGCGGCCCGCCATGCCAAGCCTTTTCCCAGGTCCGCAATCACACTCGATTGATCGAAGACCCCCGGAACGCGCTTTACCGGGAGTTCGTCGAGGTTCTCAAGCAAACGCTGCCACCTGCGTTCGTCATGGAGAACGTGACCGGCATGGATCAAATGGGGGTCCGCGAGCAGATTGCCGCGGACCTATCCTTGGATGGCGAGTACATCGTGCTGCCCCAAGTCGTCGATGCGGCGGATTTCGGCGTGCCCCAAACGCGGAAGCGCCTTCTTTTCGTCGGCGTCCGCGTCTCAAGCGGGATGGGCTGCCCGGTGCTGATAGGGTCGGAAGCGACGCAGGGCGTCACGCTGGCGCGCTTCACCGGCCTGCGCCGGCCCCGTTACCAGATCGTGGTCCAGGAGCACATCCGCAGCTTGCGGACAGGCGAAGCGCTGGCGAACCCGGAGAACGCATCCGTAGTGAGCGCCTCCGACGCGATCAGCGACCTGATCGATCTGCCAGTGGGCAACCGGACGGATGTGTTGCCGTACAACGAACTGCCCGGACCTCAAAGTGCATATCAGCGAGTGATGCGTGAAGGGGCCGGTGCGGTGCTGGCGAACGTCCAAGTGCCCCGCATCAACGCCGACACAAACCTGCGGCTTCTCGGCATCCCCCCGGGTGGGAATTACCGGGACCTTCGAGAAGAGCTTCAGGAGCGCTACATCACCGGGCACCGGTGGGGCCAGAACAACGGAACCGGAAAGCTCTCCCGCAAGCATTTCTACGCATATCGGCGCCTGCATCCGGGTGTGTGGGCCTGGACTCTCAACACGAAGGCCGACTCGGTTTATCACTACAACGTCGCGCGAGCCTTGTCCGTGCGGGAGTTTGCCCGGCTCCAGTCGTTCCCCGATCGCTTCGTATTCACTACCGATCCGCGTCCCGGGATGATCGAGGGCCGTCATGACGGCGGGCCAGCGCATTCGCGTTACCGCCAGGTGGGCAATGCCGTCCCGCCCCTGCTGGCCAAGGCGATCGCCGCGAGCTTGCTTGTGCAGCTAGGCGTGTTTGAGGCACATGAACCGGGGTACGCCAAGGCAGGATAGGATAGGAGCGTGGCCGAAACGAAGTCGAACCAACCCGATGCCAGCTCGATCAAGTCGGCATTCGGCGCTGGGAACCGGACTAGACTCATTAATGAATATTTTGTCAAGCAAAGTGACGAGAATATTACTGCGACGCAGGCATGGGCTCATGTATACCGGCTGCTGTTGTGGGTGGATCAGACAACCGGTTTGGGACACTGCTACGAGAGCGACAAGTGCCAGCCTGGCAAGCGCTGGTATGCACGCTCGCTGGCATTCCACGACTGGATTTCGAGTGCCCTAGGCACCTCGCCTGGTGAAGTCGCTCAGCATATCGACTGGCTGTTCCTGCGAGCGGCGGACGACTTGGCCGCCCACGTGCTCCGCAGAGCGGCGAAGGTCGCCGCCAATGCCGATGTGCAGCGCAAGCCTTACCAGGGACGCGGGTTCCCAAGGCCCGGGGAGGATCCCGAACTTGTCGGCATCGTCAAAAACGCCCTGGGATCGCACCTTGGCTCTGAGCCGCCGCCCGAGGTCTGGGACAGTCTGGTGCAGCGGGTCCGGCAGTACCTGACCCTTGAGAACAAGCGCAAGAATCTCGTGGGCGAAGGCTTTGAGGACGTGATTGCGCAAGTCATCCAGCGGACCTGCCGCCGTGACGACATGCAGGTATTCACACGTCGGGCGCTCCATGAACTGTCGGGCTTCAACCGAGTGCGCTCTGGGGACAAACCCAACAAGGTCGATGTTGCGGTGATCCGCCCCTCGGCACGGACGCTCGTCACCGCGAAGTGGAGCGTCCGTGCCGACCGAGAAAAGCAGTTCGTCACGGACTTTGCCGACTACGTGAATGCCGAGTCTGACCGTAAGCCGTTCGAGTACATCTTTGTCACCAACGAGTTTGACCCGGCGCGGCTGATGCGCGCCTGTGAGCAGCTCGTCGGCAACGCCTTGATGTTCAAGCACGTCGTGCACATCAGTACCGATGCGATTAGGGCCACTTACAGCCAGTCCGGGGACGGTCAGGGAGAGGCCGCCTCGATGCAGCGCGTATTGCGCCACATTGACCAAGGGCGGCTGATAAGCTTGGGGCAATGGCTTAAAGATCTCGAGGCTGCATAGCAGGGGCCGTATGGGCATAGGTCGCAGCGAAAACATGCGGCGTATCCGCAGCAAGGACACCGCGCCGGAAATGGCAGTGCGCCGCCTGCTGCACGGCATGGGCTACAGGTACCGCCTGCATCGGAAGGATGTTCCCGGCAAGCCCGATTTGATCTTTGCCGGGAGGCGCAAGGTCATATTCATCCACGGCTGCTTCTGGCATCAGCACGCAGGATGCAGGGAGGGGCGCCTCCCGAAATCGAACGCCGCCTACTGGCTTCCCAAGCTTGAACGCAACCAAGCGCGCGACAAAGCCGCGCTGGAGCACCTCGCTGCTTCAGGATGGGACGCTCTAGTGGTGTGGGAGTGCGAAACAAAAGACCTGAACGCCTCAGCCAGGAAGCTGCGCAATTTCCTGGACCAGGAGTAGCATCAGTAGATCGCCAGCAATCGGTGCGAACGTCGCGCGCCTAAGCCACCCAGGTCGTCGCTTCCCTCGATGGCTCTGTAGTGTCGTATCGGCAATCGTGAACGTCTTCCTTCTGGGCTCACTGACGCGCGGTGAATGTCCGCTCGCGATGAGCTGGAAGGCTCCGGACCGTCAGCAATGGGGACGGACCTGTCCTACGCGAAGGTCCGGCTTTACGGTCGGTGGGATCGAAGGGTATGTCCGCTCCAGGGCAGCCAGGATGGCCAGTGGGCCTCGCGTGAGCTCGCTCAGGATGTCCGTCTTCGGTCCACAAGATCGTCCTCGTCCACCGGAGCACCCTTGTTTTTCAGCGCATCCAAGATGACAGCTCTGATCGTCACGTCGCGCCGGTGCGCCTCTTCCTTCAGCCAAGCGCGCAGCTCTTCCGTGATGTCGATAGGCTGCCGCACCAGCCTTCGCTGTCGACGTGACGCCGGCACCAGCGAGCGCGACACGAATCCCTCTTCGCGTGCGATCGCCGCGGCCAAGCCCGGTTTCGCCGCCCCAACCGAGGCCCTCGGCTCAAACTGGTCCAGGTCAAGGCCCGCCCGCTTGCGGCTGGTCATGCGTTTTGTTCCTGCTGAACTCTCAGGTGCTCGACGACCGCCGCGGCCACCGCCTCGGCGTTCTCGATCGCTGCCTCGGGGTTCGACACGTCCGATTGCTCGAGGTCATAGATGGTGCCGCCGATCTGCATGATCGCGCGGAAGGCTGCTCGCTCGACCATCTCGGCCCGCAGGACGGGGATTTCCGCACCCCGCAACGTGTTGGCGATGTGTTTGAAGTCCCGGCCGCGCAGGACCGTCGTGCAGGTGAAAAGCACCGCATAGGGAATGTATCGCCTGTAAGCCTGCGCCTGACGATTGATGACCTTGATGACGCGGGCGCCCTGGTCGGCATCGAGCTGAGAGCCGCGCATCGGGATGAGAACCAGGTCGGCCCGCCCGATGGCATAGGAGACCGCCACGTTGGCCGTGCCCTCAAGGTCGACGATCACGAATGGGTCTCGAGCCGCGGCTGTGTCGATATGGTCGAGGATGGTTTCCTCCGTGACGCTCGGCACGACCCGGAGGTTCGCCGGCACATGCTCCGGATCACGATCAGCCCAGCTCGCGAGAGGCTGGTTCGGATCGGCATCCAGGAGCGTGACGTTCGCGCCCTGGGCAGCGAACACCTGGGCGAGGACGAGGGCGGACGTGGACTTGCCGACGCCGCCCTTCGAATTCGCGAAGACGATTGTGGGCACCCCTATTCTCCCCTGTGCGTATCCGTGGCTGACGTGCGCGTGGAGGCGCCGGATTGCCGGTGAGCAGCGCCTTGCGGTGCGCCACTCCCCCTCCCTCCTCAGAAATTCAAAACTTGCACATGTCCATCTGTCCATATGGGCACAAGGACATGTCCATTTCATCATGTCCATATGGACAAGTCCGCTCCAGTATCTACTCGGTCGGTTCGCCGAGACGCGCTGGCTCCAATCGTTCCCGCGCCCGCAAACGGGGATCCCCTGCTCTGATCGATCAGCCGCCGCAAGATCTCCTCTGCGCCGCTGCAGGGCGCACGGACACGCTGTAGGTTGCGCGCCGCGGGACTGGAGATAGCCGCACGTCTCCCCCACCCCCGGGGGGGGCCCGGGTTAGCGGCCCCGCCCCCGGGGGGGGGGCCCCCCCCCCAACCCCAGATAGTCGAGGCACCCGCCCCCACGTGGGTGTGTGGGGGGGGGGGGGGCCCCCCC
>NZ_JAVDPW010000013.1:0-198869 GCF_031453975.1 Inquilinus ginsengisoli | reverse complement strand
CCATACCTCGCACACAAGGCATGGAGATACCTCGCCGAACCACCTCGAAGGCGACGACACCAGACACAATCACTCTTATCTTAGCGCCTATGCGGTCAAGCCGGGCAATGACAGGGAAACGCCTCAGGCGATCAGCTTGGCCAGCGGCACCAGCGGGCGCGGGCCGACATGGCCGATCACCTCGGCGGCGGCGATGCTGCCGATGCGGCCGCATTCCGCCAGGTCGAACGCCCGGGTGAAGCCGTAGAGGAAGCCCGAGGCGTAGAGGTCGCCGGCGCCGGTGGTGTCGACCAGCTGGGCGATCGGCGCGGCGGCGACCACATGGGTCTCGCCGTCGGTCACCACCACCGAGCCGTGCTCGCTGCGGGTGACGATCGCGACCTCGCAGCGGCCGCGCACGGCGGCCACGGCGGTGTCGAAATCGGTGACCTGGTACAGCGCCTTGATCTCCGCCTCATTGGCGAACAGCACATCGACATGGCTGTCGATCAGCGACAGGAAGCTGTCGCGGTGGCGTTCGACGCAGAAGCTGTCGGACAGGGTCAGCGACACCTTGCGCCCGGCGGCATGGGCGACGCGAGCCGCCTTGATGAAGGCCTCCTTCGCCGTCGGCCGGTCCCACAGATAGCCTTCGAGATAGGTGACCTGGGAAGCCGAGATCACGGCCTCGTCGACATCGTCCGGCGTCAGCTCGACGCAGGCGCCGAGATAGGTGTTCATCGTCCGCTGCGCGTCGGGCGTGACGATGATCAGGCTGCGCGCGGTCGGCGGCGTGCCCGGCACCTTGGGGTCGAGCGGCTTCGAGTCGAAATCGACGCCGACGGCGCGGATGTCGTGGCGGTAGACGTCGCCGAGCTGGTCTGCCGTCACCTTGCCGATGAAGGCGGCCTTGCCGCCGAGCGAGGCGATGCCGGCCGCGGTGTTGCCGGCGGAGCCGCCGGAGGCGGCGAGGCCCGGCCCCATGGCGGCGTACAGCGCCTCGGCCCGTTCGGCGTCGATCAGCGTCATCGCGCCCTTCACCAGGCCGTGCTCGGTGATGAAGCTCTCTTCGTTCTTGGTGATGACATCGACAATGGCGTTGCCGATGCAGGTGACATCGTAGCGGGCGGTCATGGGTCTCGCTGTCTGCGGCCAAGGAGGACGACCCGCACGGGGTCCCTGCCCCTCTAGTCTGCGGCCACGCCCGAGTCAACCGGCGCACCGAGTCGCGAGGGGGAAAGAGGGGCATGGCGGAGGCATGCGCATGGCCTTGCCCCCCAAATCGTCATTGCTTCGCTGCGCTCGCAATGACGAAGAAGGGGAAGGCAGGCCCGGTACCGTTCACGCCGCCAGAGCCAGCTCCGGCGCCGGATGGGGCAGGCCGTAGCGGGCGGCAATGCGGTCGATCCACAGGCCCGGGGTGCCATGCGGCCGCTCATGCGGGGCGAAGGGCGTGAGCACGGCGTCGAGCCGCGCCATCGCCGCCGTCACCGCCGCCGCCTCGACCGGGGTCAGCGTCGGCTTGGAGCCCTCCGCGGTCAGGGCCCGGATGCGGCTGCGCTCAACCAGCTTGGTCACGAGATGGTGCCCGTCGAAGCGGCGCAGGCAGACGCCATAGGCGCCACCGAGCCAGTTCTCGTCCCAGATCTCGTCCAGCGCCTTGGACAGGGCCGGCTCGTCGAGGCCGCCCCTTGCATCGAACAGCTCCGCCCAGCCATGGAGACGGCCTTCGGAGGCCAGCAGCGCCCGGCGAAAATCCGCCGCGAACTCCTGCCGCAGATCCACGGCGAGGTCCGGCAGCGGCCCTGCCGACTCGGCGGCCCGGCGGGCCCAGGGCAGCACCGCGGCGCCGAACCACTCCTCCGGCGCCGGCACGACCTCCTCGCTGCGGATCGCGCTGCGGATCGACAGGGCGGGGGCCAGGACATAGGTCGGCACCGGCAGGCAGCGCGCGGCGATCAGCGCGCGCAGCCGGTCCTCGCCCAGGCCGGCGGAACCGGCGAGATCCTGCGGCGACAGGCCGTGGCGGCGGACATAGTCGAGCAGGGCGAAGGGGTGGGTCATGGTCGCCTCCGATCGGGGTGAACAGGTCCCGCCCAGCTAAGGCCGGCGCCGCCCCCTTGACCAGCAACAACAAATCGACCACCATCGAAGTATGAAGGAAGGACTTGATCTCGCGGGATTATCGTCGCTGATCGGCGACCCCAGCCGGGCCCTGATCCTGTCGGCCCTGTTCGGCGGCGAGGCGCTGCCGGCGGGCGAGCTGGCGTTCCGCGCCCGGGTCACGCCGCAGACCGCGAGCAGCCATCTGGCCAAGCTGGCCGAGGCCGGGCTGGTGGTGGTGGAGCGCATGGGCCGCCATCGCTACTACCGCCTGTCGGGGCCGGAGATCGGCGCGCTGCTGGAGCAGATGCTGGCCGTGGCCTGGGCCCCGTCGGTCGACCAGTCGCGGGTGCCGGCGCCTTTGCGCGGCGGCCGCATGTGCTACGACCATCTGGCCGGCCGGCTGGGCGTGGCGGTGACCGACGCCCTGGTGGCGCGGGGCCTGCTGACCCGCGGCGACGAGGCCTTCGCCCTGACCGGGGACGGCGCCGCCTGGTTCGCGGCGCTGGGCATCGACGCGGCGGCGCTGCGCCACGGCCGCCGGTCCTTCGCCCGCCACTGCATCGACTGGAGCGAGCGCCGGCCGCATCTGGCCGGCGCCCTGGGCGCGGCCATCGCCGAGAGCTTCCTCGACCGCGGCTGGATCCGCCGCGACCGCGACAGCCGTGCCGTGGACCTGACCGAGGACGGCCGCGCCGGCCTCGCCCGCATCTTCGGGCCGGAGATCCTGGCGGCGGTGACACCCGAGGCCGCCGCCGCGTGACCTGCCGGCCCGGCCGGTCCCTTGCGCCGCCGCTTCCGCCACCCTAGGTGAACGGCCGCGCCCCAACCGCCGAGCCCCGATGCCCAACGCCCTGCGCCTCGCCTTCCACCAGATGACGGACGACCCGAAGATCCGCCGGGTGCTGTGGGTCAGCTTCGCCGCCACCATCGCCCTGCTGCTGACCCTGCCGGCCCTGACCGGCTGGGGCCTGTCCTGGGTGCAGATCGCCAACTGGCCCTGGGTCGACACCATCCTCGACGTGCTCGGCGGCGTCGCCGTGCTGGCGCTGGGCATCCTGTTGTTCCCCGCCATCGTCGGGCTGGTGGCCAGCCTGTTCCTCGACGACGTGGCGGAGGCGGTGGAGGCGCGGCACTACCCCAGTTTGCCGCCGCCGCGCCGGCAGCGCATCGGCGAGATGATCTGGGGGTCGGTCCGCTTCTTCGTGGTGCTGGTGGCGGCCAACCTGGTGGCGGTCGGCATCGTGCTGATCGTGCCGGGGGTCAACCTGCTGGTGTTCTGGCTGGTCAACGGCTACCTGCTGGGCCGCGAGTATTTCGAGCTGGTGGCGATGCGGCGGCTGGAGCCGGCGGCCGCCCGCGCACTGTGGCGCGCCGCCCAAGGCCGCTTCATCGTCGCCGGGCTGGTGCTGGCCGCGATCCTGATGGTCCCGGTCGTCAACCTGCTGGTCCCGGTGCTGGGCGCCGCCTTCATGACCCATGTGGTGCACCGCGCCACCGGCAACGCAGCGCAGCGGCAGGCCGCCGCCCGCACGGGGTGAATTCGACGCAAGAAAGTCACAATTCCGCGGCTGCGGGGAACGGGCATGGCCGTGGCGGGTTGATCGCCCCACAATCATCCGTGCTAAAGTCCCGCGCCCATCGCCCGATGGGGCATCAGATACCGGAACCACAACAAGCAGGGGGACACCCGCGTGTTTCGTCGACGCAACCCCGCTGGCGGATCCGACGGCGGCGCCGAGCGGCCAGGTCACACCGCCACGGAAACGTCCGTTCGGCCCGCCGCCCCGACCGCGCCTCAAGGAGAGCCCATGTCCACCGCCAAGCCCGCCACCAGCTACAAGACCGAGCTGCCGCGCCGGATCGACCTGCCAGGCACCGGAGCCGGTGCGATCGGCGGCGTCCGGCGGCCGACCGCGGAGGCGGCCCCGGCGCCCGGCCGCGAATCCCCGCGCAAGCTGATCGTCGGCAGCGAGATCTCGCTGGCCGGCGAGATCACCGCCTGCGACCACCTGGTGGTCGAGGGCCGGATCGAAGCCCGGATCAAGGACTGCCAGACCATCGAGATCGCCGAAGAGGGCGTGTTCAAGGGGTCGGCCGAGATCCGCGACGGCGACATCGCCGGCCGGTTCGAGGGCGACCTGTCGGTGTCCGGCCTGCTGCGCCTGCGCGCCACCGGCGTCGTCACCGGCACCGTCAAATACGGTGAGCTGCATGTCGAGACCGGCGGCAAGCTGATCGGCACGCTGCAGCCGCTGGGCGGCGACACCGGCGGGCGCAGCGAGGCCCCGGCGGCGCCCCAGCCCGCCCCGACCCCGCTGTTCGACGACAAGGCCGCCGGCGAGGCCTGATCCGCGCCGCAAGCGACTCGAAGACAGACGAAGACGGCCGGGACAACCCGGCCGTTTTCGTTTGTGGGGGCAGGAGCCCGTCCCGGTCGACGGCGGGCGCCTCTTTCCTTCCTCCCCCTCCCCTTGCGGGAGGGGGCAGGGGGAGGGGTTGTCGAAGCATCCTGTGTCTATGCCTGTCCAGGCCGACAGGCGCCCAGCCCCTGGATTCGATACCGGCTTTTGCGGCATGAACCCCCTCCCCCCGCCCCCTCCCGCGAGGGGAGGGGGAGACTCAGATTTGGATGTCGACTCGGGGAATTGGGGGCGGCCCGCAATGCGGGGGCAGCCGGGCGTGCCCGCCGCACCAGCAGCCGGAGCCCGGGCAAAGAAAAAGGGCCGCAGCGAACTGCGGCCCGAGTTTAGGGAGGAAACGCCCAAGAAGTGCGTTACGACAGCAGCAAGCTGCATGTCGCAATGCACAATTTAAGGGTTTCGCCGGACAAATCAAGCGGAAAATGAATTCCCCTTGTGCAACAACCCCTTACGATCTATCCGTGCCTAAGATATGTGCAGTTAGCACTAATTTTATGCTGCGCCGCACAATGCGACGCCGAATCCGGGTCCCTAGGGCCACCCGACTCGCGGCGGCGCCCGGATCGACGCTTGGGGCTTGCCCCGGCGGGCCGCATGGGGGAAGCATGCCAGGCCCGCCCCGAACATCCGGCCCGCCATGCCAGACGCCCTCGCCCTCATCGCCGATCTCGGCGGCACCAACGCCCGATTCGCCCTGGCCGACGCCGGCGGCACGCGCGACGCCAAGATCCTGCACGCCGCCGACTATCCCAGCCTGGCCGAAGCCGCGCATGCCTATCTCGACATGGTGCGACCGCCGGTCGCACCGCGGCTGGCCGCCTTCGACGTGGCCAGCCCGGTCACCGGCGACCAGGTGTCGCTGACCAACGCCACCTGGTCGTTCTCGATCGCGGCATTGCAGAAGGATCTGGGACTGGAGCGGCTGGAGGTGATCAACGACTTCACCGCCGTCGCGCTGGCGGTGCCGCATCTCGAGGAGGCCGACCGATCCCAGATCGGCGGCGGCGCCCCGGTGGCGAACGAGCCGATCGGCGTGCTGGGGCCCGGCACCGGCCTCGGCGTCTCCGGCCTGGTGCCGAGCGGCGGCCGCTGGGCGGCGCTGGCCGGCGAAGGCGGGCACGTCACCATGGCGGCGGCGAGCGAGCGCGAGGCCGCGGTGCTGGACCGGCTGCGCCACCGCTTCCAGCATGTCTCGGCCGAACGCGTGCTGTCCGGCATGGGCCTGACCAACCTGTATGAGACGCTGTCCCAACTGGACGGCGTCGACCCGGTGTCGCGCGACGCGGCGGCGGTGACCGAAGGCGCCCGCACCGGCGACCCGCATTGCGTCGAGGCGGTCAATGTCTTCGCCTCGATGCTGGGCACCGTCGCCGGCAACCTGGCGCTGACCCTGGGGTCGCGCGGCGGCGTCCACATCGCCGGCGGCGTGGTGCCGAAGCTGGGCGACCTGTTCGACCGCGACCTGTTCCGCAGCCGCTTCGAGGCCAAGGGCCGGATGCGCCCCTTCGTCGCCGCGATCCCGACCTATCTCGTCACCCACCCGCTGCCGGCCTTCATCGGACTGCGCTCGGTGCTGGGCCTGACCTGACCGCAACAGGACTGCCGTGACCCTCGACCTCGACCGGCTGCGCGCCGACACGCCGGGCGCCGCCCGGGTGCTGCATCTCGACAATGCCGGCTCGGCCCTGCCGCCGCGGCCGGTGCTGGACGCCATGCTGGACCATCTGCGGCTGGAGGCGGAGATCGGCGGCTATGCCGCGGCGGCCGCCGCCGAGCCGAAGCTGGAGGCCGCCTATGACTCGATCGCCCGGCTGATCGGCGCCGCGCCGGACGAGATCGCGATGATGGAGAACGCCACCCGGGCCTGGGACATGGCGTTCTATGGCCTGGCGTTCCGGCCGGGCGACCGCATCCTGACCGCCAAGGCCGAATACGCCTCGAACACCATCTCGTACCTGCAGGTGGCGCGGCGCACCGGCGCGGTGGTCGAGACCATCCCCGACGACGCCCTCGGCCAGCTGGACGTGGCGGCGCTGGAGCGGGCGGTGACGGCGGCCGGCCGCGGCCCGGTCCGGCTGATCGCGGTGACCCATGTGCCGACCAATGGCGGGCTGGTCAATCCGGCGGCGGCGATCGGCCAGATCGCACGCGCGCATAGCATTCCCTATCTGCTCGATGCCTGCCAGTCGGTGGGCCAGATGCCGGTGGATGTCGGGGCGATCGGCTGCGACATGCTGTCGGCGACGGCGCGCAAGTTCCTGCGCGGGCCGCGCGGCGTCGGCTTCCTCTATATCAGGCGGTCGATGCTGGCGGCGATCGACCCGCCCTTCCTCGACCTGCACGCGGCCGAGATGGTGGCGCCCGACCGCTATGTGGTGCGGCCCGACGCGCGGCGGTTCGAGAATTTCGAGCGCAACTTCGCCGGCATCGTCGGCATGGGCGCCGCGGTCGACTATGCCCTCGACCTCGGCCTCGACACCATCCGCGACCGGGCCTGGGGCCTGGCCGCCCGGCTGCGCGACGGGCTGGCGGCGCTGCCCGGCGTGACGGTGCGCGACAAGGGCGCCGAGCGCTCGGCGATCGTCACCTTCACCCGGGAAAGCGAGGCGGCCGACGCGCTGCAGCGGCGCCTGCGCGCGGCTGGCATCAACACCAGCGTCACCCGCCGCCGCTCGACCATGGCCGACATGACCGACCGCGGCCTGGACGCGATGCTGCGGGCCTCGCCGCACTGCTACAACACCGAGGCCGAGATCGACCGCTTCGTGGCGGCGGTGGCGGCGGGCTGACTCTCGGCTACTCCCCGAGGAGATGCAGCACGACCTCGCGCCGGTGCGGCCGGCTGCGATGCTCGAACAGGTAGACGCCCTGCCAGGTGCCCAGCGCCATGCGGCCCGCCGCCACCGGGATCGACAGCTGCACCTGGGTCAGCGCGGTGCGGAGATGCGCCGGCATGTCGTCCGGCCCCTCGGAATCATGGATGTAGCGGCCCGGCTCCTCCGGCGCGATGTCCTCGAAGAAGGTCTCCAGATCCGCCCGCACGTCGGGGTCGGCGTTCTCCTGGATCAGCAGCGAGGCCGAGGTGTGCCGGCAGAACACGGTCAAGAGGCCGGTCGCGATCCGCTGCGCCTCGACCCAGGGACGGATCCGCGGCGTGATCTCGACCAGGCCCTTGCCGGCGGTGGCGATCTGGAGGGTGTGGAGGGATTGGCGCATGCAGCCACCATCGGTCCGCCGGCCCCACGGATCAAGCGCGGGGGCGGTGGACGCGCCTTTGCGATCCGCCTGGGATCAGCGAGAATGCCGCCATGGCCGACGGACTCGACGATTTCTATGCCCAGATCCCGGTGTTCGAGGGCTTCGCCCGGCTGACCGACCCGGCGCTGTACCGGCCGCTGCCGGAGGACTGGGTGCTCGGCCTGTCCGACGTCGTCGCCTCCACCGCGGCGATCCGGGCCGGGCAGTACAAGAATGTGAACGTCGCCGGCGCCGCGCTGATCGCCGCCGTGTCGAACGCGCTGGGGCAGCGTGACTTCCCCTTCACCTTCGGCGGCGACGGCGCCAGCTTCGCCCTGCCGCCCGAGGATGCCGAGACGGCGCGCGCCGCCCTGGCGGCCACCGCGGCCTGGGTGCGCGACGACCTGGCCCTGGCGCTGCGCGTGGCGCTGGTGCCGGTGGCGGCGATCCGCGCCGCGGGCTGGGACGTGCGGGTGGCCCGCTACGCCCCCTCGCCCCATGTCAGCTACGCCATGTTCATGGGCGGCGGCCTGGCCTGGGCCGAGGGCGAGCTGAAGGCCGGCGCCCATGCGGTCGAGCCGGCGCCCCCCGGCACCCGCCCCGACCTGTCCGGCCTGTCCTGCCGGTGGGAGGAGTTCCCGGCCCGCCACGGCCTGGTGCTGTCGCTGATCGCCACCCCCGTGGTGGCCGAGAGCGAGGCCGCGTTCCAGGAGCTGGTCGGCGACATCCTGCGCATGACCGGGCGCGAGAGCGAGGCGCAGCACCCGATCTCGGACCTCAAGCGCGCCATGAGCTGGCCGCCCGCCGGCTTGGACGTCGAGGCCCGGACCTCGCGCGGCGCCCAATCGGTGCTGCGCCGCAAGGCGGTGCTGGGGCTGCAGACCCTCGCCTCCTGGGCGATCATGCGCTTCGGCATCCGCATCGGCGGCTTCCAGCCCGAGCGCTATCTGCGCGAGCTGGTGGCCAATGCCGATTTCCGCAAATACGACGACGGGCTGCGCATGACGCTGGACTGCACCCCGGCGCTGGCGGACCGGCTGGAGGCGCGGCTGCTGGCGGCGGAGCAGGCCGGCATCGCCCGCTTCGGCCTGCACCGCCAGGATTCGGCGATCGTCACCTGCTACACCCCGTCGGCGCTGCGCAGCGACCATGTCCATTTCGTCGACGGCGCCGCCGGCGGCTATGCCGCGGCCGCGACCCGGCTGAAGCTATGACCGGGCCGGCCGGCAACCTGTTCGACGGGCTGCCGCGGGATGCGGCCGAGGAGCAGTTCATCCCCCTGCTGCAGGCGGCCGGCTTCGTGCTGGAGCGCATCGTGTCGACCGGCCAGGCCAGCCCGCCGGATCATTGGTACGACCAGGAGCGGGCGGAATGGGTCGCGCTGCTGCGCGGTTCGGCCGGGCTGCAATTCGAGGGCGAGCCGGAGCCGCGGGTGCTGCGCCCCGGCGACTGGGTCGCGATCCCCGCCCATGCCCGCCACCGCGTGGCCTGGACCGACCCCGACCAGCCGACCGTGTGGCTGGCGCTGCACCACGATTAGGCGCGGCTCGAGAGACCGTTTGGAAATGCGCTGGCGTGAGTCGGCTGGCGGTGGTTTCGAGAACCGGAGCGCAGCGCACGTTTGGTGCGTGAGCACCGGAAGCGGAGAAACTGCCGTCAGACGGCCGCGCCAGTAGCGTTTACAGACGGTCTCTACGCTTCGATCAGCTCGAACCTGTCCACATCCACCAGGCCACGGTCGGTGATCTTGAGGTGGGGGATCACCGGCAGCGGCAGGAAGGCCAGCTGGATGAAGGGTTCGGGCAGCGGGCAGCCCATCGCCCGCACCGCCCGGCGCAGCGCCACCAGGTCCTGCGCCACCGCCTCGAACGGCTTCAGGCTCATCAGCCCGGCGATCGGCAGCGCGATCTCGCCCACGACCTGGCCGTTGACCACGGCGACGAAGCCGCCCTGCAGCGCGATCAGCCGGTTCACCGCCACCGCCATGTCGGCGTCGTTGTCGCCGACCACGCAGATGTTGTGGCTGTCATGCCCGACCGATGAGGCCAGGGCGCCGCCGCGGAAGCCGAAGCCCTTCACGAAGGCGCGGCCGATGTTGCGGTTCACCCCGTGCCGGGCGAAAACGCAGATCTTGAGGATGTCCTGGTCCGGGTCCGGCAGGCGGCAGCCGTCGCGCCAGGGCAGGGTCGCGACCAGCGCGTCGGTGATGATCTTGCCCGGGATCAGCCCGATCACCGGGCCGGTCGGGCCGCTGGTCGGGGCCCGAAAATCCTCGATCATGACAGGGTCGAGCTGGACCGAGCCGAGGCCGACCGGGGCCGGCGCGGCGCGGCCGGCGAAGATGTCGGGCCCGACGATGCGGCCGGCGCTGATCACCTGGGACACCGCGCAATCCTCGAGGTCGTCGAGCAGCACCAGGTCGGCCCGGCGCCCGGGCGCCACGATGCCTCGGTCGCGCAGGCCAAAGCCCTGGGCGGCCGACCAGGTGGCGGCGCGGTAGACATGGGCGACCGGCGCGCCGCGGCGGATGGCGGCGCGGATCAGGTGGTCGAGATGGCCTTCTTCGGCGATGTCGAGCGGGTTGCGGTCGTCGGTGCACAGGCCGAGGAAGGGCGAGGTCTCGGCCGAGATGATCGGTGCCAGGGCGTTGACGTCCTTGCTGACCGACCCGTCGCGGATCAGGATCTGCATGCCCTTGCGCAGCTTTTCCATCGCCTCCTCGACACCGGTGGTCTCGTGGCAGTTGCGGATGCCGCAGGCGAGGTAGGCGTTCAGCGGCTTGCCGGTCAGCAGCGGCGAATGGCCGTCGATATGGCCGTCCTGGAAGGCGGCCAGCTTCTCCAGCACGCCCTCGTCCTTGGCCAGCACGCCGGGGAAGTTCATGAACTCGGCCAGGCCGATCACCTTGGGGTGGCCGCGGTGGCGGATCAGCGCGGCGGCGTCCAGCCGGGCGCCCGCCGTCTCCAGCTCCGTCGCCGGGACGCAGGAGGACAGCTGGACCCGCAGGTCCATCGCCGTGCCCAGCGCGCCGTCGAGGAAATAGGTCAGCCCCGCCTCGCCCAGCACGTTGCAGATCTCGTGCGGGTCGCAGATCGCGGTGGTGGTGCCGCGCGGCAGCACGCAGCGGTCGAATTCGGCCGGCGTCACCAGGGTCGATTCGCAGTGGACATGGGTGTCGATGAAGCCGGGCACCACGATGCGGCCGCGGCCGTCGATCTCGACCGCGCCGGAATAGTCGTCGCAGGTGCCGACGATGCGGTCGCCGCAGATCGCGACGTCGCCGTCCAGCAGCGCGCCCGTGACCACGTCCAGGGTGCGCGCGCCCTTGATCACCAGATCCGCCGGCGCATGGCCCAACGCCTGGTCGATCCGCGCCTTCAGTTCCGCCGTGCCGCCCATCGCATCGCCTCCAACCGGGAGGCCAGCCTAGCACGCGCGCCCGCTTTCCTGTCGCCTGCGGCAACGGCATATTGATTGCATTTTATGTGAATTAATTTTACCTCCGCCGCCACCGGCGACAGCGCGCATGGTTTTGGATTATCACCGAGGCACCCGGCCGGCGGCGTCGGGGGACAGATCGGGGGACCGCTGGGGATGGAGAGGCTTCTGGGCTCGGTTCGCTCGATCGTGCTGATCGCGATCCTCGGCTTCCTGCTGTTCTTCGGCGCGGCCGGCTGGCTGGGCCAGCAGTTCCTGGCCGACAACGCCCGGACGCAGGAGCGGGTCGACCACACCAGCCGGGTCATCGCCACCATCGCCACCGCCCGCATCCAGCTGTCGCGGGCCCAGCTGTACAGCCGCAGCTTCGTGGTGACCGGCAGCCCGCAGGAGGCGTCGGTGGCCGAGGACGCCGCCCGGGTGGCGACGGACACGCTGCTGGACCTGCGCAGCATGGTCGCCGACAACCCGGCCCAGGTCCGGCGCTTCGACGACGCGGCGACGACCACCGAACAGATCCTGGTCACCAACGACCGGATCATCGCCGCGGTTCGGCGCGGCGATGTCGACGGCGCCCGCGACATCGTCAGGAGCGCCGCCGACCAGGGGCCGGCCTTCCGCGCCACCATCGAGGAGGCGGCCGCCACCGAGCGGACGCTGCTGGCCGAACGCCGGGCCGCCACCGCGGCGACGCTGCAGCGGATCATCTGGCTGCTGGCCGGCATCTCGGCGCTGGCGGCGGCCTGCGGCCTGCTGGCGGTGTGGGCCATGTCGCGCCAGGTGCGCACCGACCAGCGGCGCTACCGCGAGCTGGAGCGGGCGAAGCGCGAGAGCGACGACGCCGCCCGGGCGCTGGCCGAAAGCCAGGCGCAGATGCAGGCGGTGCTGGACAGCGCCCGCGACCCGATCCTGGTGGTCGACCGCCACGGCGTGGTCGAGTTGGCCAACCGGGCCTGCGGCGAGGCCTTCGGCGCCAGCAGCCGCAGCCTGGTCGGCACCGACATCTCGGAGCTGGTGCCGGCCCTCATCGGCGGCGCCCATCCGGCCGGCGAGGTGCAGGTGACGCGGCGCGACGGCAGCGGCTTCCCGGCCGAGATCTCGACCGGGGTGTTCGAGCGCGACGGGCGCGAGATGTCGGTCTGCATCCTGCGTGACAGGACCGAGCGGCACCGGCTGGACCAGCTGAAGAACGAATTCGTGTCGACGGTGAGCCACGAGCTGCGCACGCCGCTGACCTCGATCCGCGGCTCGCTGGGGCTGATCGTGGCAGGGGCGGCGGGGCCGCTGCCGGACAAGGCCAAGGCCCTGCTGGAGATCGCCCACAAGAACAGCGAGCGGCTGGTCGGTCTGGTCAACGACATCCTCGACATCGAGAAGATCGAATCCGGGCGAATGGAGTTCCGCCACGACCGGCTGGAGGCGGGCAGCCTGGTCGAGCAGGCGGTGGAGGCGAACCAGGCCTACGCGGCCCAGCACGAGGTCGAGTACCGGATCACGGCGCGGTCGGACGAGACGCTGCCGGTGCTGGGCGATGCCGACCGGCTGATCCAGGTGCTGACCAACCTGCTGTCGAACGCGGCCAAGTTCTCCCCCGCCGGCACGGCGGTGGAGGTGGCGGTCGAGACCGCCGGGTCGCAGGTCCAGGTCAGCGTGCGCGACCGCGGCGCCGGCATCCCGGAGGCCTTCCGCAACCGCATCTTCCAGCGCTTCGCCCAGGCCGACGCCAGCGATATCAGGCGCAAGGGCGGCACCGGGCTGGGCCTGTCGATCGCCAAGGCGATCGTCGAGCGGCATGGCGGCCGCATCGGCTTCGAGCCGGCGGAGGGCGGCGGCACCCGCTTCTGGTTCACCCTGCCGCTGCTGGCCGAAGCGCAGGAGACCCCGACCACCGCCGGCGACGCGCGCCGCCGCGTCCTGGTGTGCGAGGACGACCCCGACGTGGCGATGCTGCTGGGGCTGATGATCGAACAGGATGGCTGGCGGGTCGACATCGCCCGCGACGCCGAGACCGCGCTGGAGAAGGCGCGGACCGGCCAGTACGACGCGATGACGGTCGACCTGCTGCTGCCCGGCATGGACGGCATCACCCTGATCCGCCAGCTGCGCGCCGACGCCGCCACCGCGGCGCTGCCGATCGTCGTCGTCTCGGCCACCGCCCAGGACGGCAAGCGCGAGCTGAACGGCGACGCGGTCAACATCGTCGACTGGCTGGACAAGCCGATCGAGCAGCTGCGGCTGCGCGCGGCGCTGCGCCAGGCCGGGCTGCGCAGCCGCAGCGGCCGCGCCCGCATCCTGCATGTCGAGGACGACGACGACGTCATCGAGGTGGTCAGCGCCATCGTGCGCGACGAGGCCGAGATCATCCCGGCGCGGTCGCTGCGCGAAGGCCGGCAGAAGCTGGCCGAGCAGCGCTTCGACCTTGTCATCATCGATGTCGGGCTGCCCGACGGCTCCGGCCTCGACCTGCTGGAGACGATCAACGCCCGCACCCCGCGGGAGCCGGTGCTGATCTTCTCGGCCCAGGATTCCAGCGCCGCCTACGCCAGCGCGGTCTCGGCCTCGCTGGTCAAGAGCCGCACCGACAACCGGCAGTTGCACCAGACCATCACCGCCCTGATCAACGGGCTGATCCAGGACAAGCACGAGGATCCCCACCATGGCCGATGAGGCCCTGACCCGCATCCTCTATGTCGAGGACGATGCCGACATCCGCTCGGTCGCCAGCTTCGCGCTCGAGGCGGTCGGCGGCTTCGTGCTGGCCGCCTGCGCCTCGGGCGAGGAGGCGCTGGCCCAGGCGGCGGCATTCGCGCCGCAGCTGCTGCTGCTCGACGTGATGATGCCGGGCATGGACGGGCCGGAGACGCTGGCGGCGCTGCGGGCGCGGCCGGAAACGGCGGCGACGCCGGCGGTGTTCATGACCGCCAAGGTGCAGCCGCAGGAGGTGGCGCGCTACCGCGCCCTCGGCGCGCTCGACGTCATCTCCAAGCCGTTCGACCCGATGACGCTGTCGGACGAGATCCGCGCCCTCTGGGCCCGCCGCGGCGGCTGAGGGCGGGAACGATGGACCAGGACGCCCTACGCGCGCAGCTCGACCGGCTGCGGCAGAAGTTCAAGGCGGAGCTGCCGGCGAAGCTGGCCGAGGCCGACGCGCTGCTGGCCGCCCTGCAGGCCGACGACGGTCAGGCCCTGGCGGCCCTGCGCATGATCGCGCACCGCCTGCACGGCACCGGCGGCACCATGGGCTTCACCGCCCTGTCGGACGCGGCGGCGGCGCTGGAGATGCAGCTGGACGCCTGCCTCAAGGCGGGCGGCGCCGGGCCGCAGGATGTGGCGGCGATCGCCGCCGGGCTGGCGGCGGTGAAGGCAGCGGGCTGAGCGGCCTCAGGCGGCTTCCACAACCTCGATCTCGGCGGTGATCTCCGCCATCGCACCCAGCATGATCGAGGCGGAGCAGTATTTCTCCTTCGACAGCTGGACCGCGCGCTCGACCTTGGCACGGTCGAGGCCGCGACCGGTGACGACGTAGCGCATGCGGATGCGGGTGAAGATCTTGGGGTCGGTCTCGGCACGGTCGGCGTCGACCTCGACCCGGCAATCCGTCACCGGCTCGCGCCCCTTCTCCAGGATCATCACCACGTCGAAGGCGGAGCAGCCGCCGAGGCCGATCAGCAGCATCTCCATCGGCCGGATGCCAAGGTTGCGCCCGCCGCTTTCCGGTGCGCCGTCCATCACGACGGCATGGCCGCTGCCGGATTCGCCGACGAAGGTGCGGCCTTCGACCCAGGTGATGCGGGCTTTCATCTCAATCGCTCCAGGAACCGATTCGTCGCGCACCCTAGCAGCGGCGGGGGCGGCCGTCAGCCGGCCGAAGGGCCGGTGTCCCGGCCGCCAGATCCACCGCAGACTCCAGCGGCAGAATCCAGGCTTTGCATCGCCGCGTCTTTGCAGTATGGTCCGCGCCGCTTCGGGCCTTCGGGCCCCGAGTCACGGCCTGCACTCGTAGCTCAGCTGGATAGAGCGCCGCCCTCCGGAGGCGGAGGTCACAGGTTCGAATCCTGTCGAGTGCGCCAGCCCCCCTCCAAAGACTCGTCGGATCAGT
The DNA here is from genome assembly GCF_031453975.1 of Inquilinus ginsengisoli. Lineage (NCBI taxonomy): Bacteria > Pseudomonadati > Pseudomonadota > Alphaproteobacteria > Rhodospirillales > Rhodospirillaceae > Inquilinus > Inquilinus ginsengisoli. The sequence continues at coordinate 183,590 of NZ_JAVDPW010000013.1, read as the reverse complement.
TGCCCGGCTTCGCGGTGCCGCCGATGTCAGTTGCTGAGCGGCGGCGGAACATACCGGCGCGGATTTCCGACTTTGCTCTCGAATCCGGGGTTGCTCTGGTTCCGATACCCGGAGCCAGGCGGCGGATTGGAACGGTTGTTGTTGCCCTGGGAACGATTGTCGTTGCCCTGGGAACGGTTGTCGTTGCCCTGGGAATGGTTCCGGCCATTGTCGTTGTTCCGCCGGTTTCCGTCGTCATCTCTGTGGCGCGAGCGGCGATTGTCATCGTCGTTCCGGTTGCGATCGCGGTGATAGCGCCGGTAGTCGCTGTACCGGTTGTTGTCGTAACGGTCGTTATCGTAATAGCCGGCGTTGCCGTAATAGCCGCCATTGTAGTAGCGGTCCTGGCGGTAGTCGCCGTCGTACCAGCCATCCCCGTAGCCCTGGGGCTGGCACGCGGCGATCAGCGGCGCCGATGCGCCGAATGCGACAACCACGAACAGGACCCGAACGAACCCGCGACGGCGATTCACGACCGCACTCCGCATTGTTTCCATCCGATCAACATAGACTTGTGCAGCAAAAGTCCATGGTGACGCCGGATCTTGTCAGGAGTTCGGCGGATCGAGGGGCGCCGCGGCGGGCGCCCTACTCGCAGATCGCGGGGCCGACGACGGTGCAGCCATGGCGGGCCAGGATGCCCTCGGCCTGGTCCTTCGCCGATCCGACCAGCTCCAGGAAACAGTCGTCGAAGCCGCCCGGCGTGAACACCAGCAGCATCCGCACGGTGCCGTCGGAGACGACGCTCCAGGTGTGCCGCACGCCCTTCGGCACCGTGACCGTGGTCCCGGCCGAGGCGTCGAACACCCGGTCGCCGCGGACGAAGCGCACCGTGCCCTCGAGGATGATGAAATGCTCGTCCTCGTTGCGGTGGATGTGCAGCGGCGGGCCGCAGCGCGGCACCGCGGTGACCTCCAGCATGGTGTAACGCCCCTGCGTCGCGGCGGACGGAACCCGCAGGGCGAAGCGTTCGCCCGGCATCCATTCGAGCCATTCGCCGCCGGCCGCTATGTCCTGGGGCCGGGGGGCGGGTGCACGGTTCGGCAGCGTCACGTGGGATCTCCTCGAAAGGTCAGACGCGACCGCGTGGCGGCCGCTCGGGCAAGGTCGGGCGCGACCGGGTGGCCGTCGCCGGGGCGAGGATGCAAAGGCCCGGCTACGGCCCGGTGTCGGAACCGCCCGGGAATGCCTACGGCCGTAACGCGGGGCCGTGGATGGCGGCCCCGGCTCGGCCTCTTTGCGGCTGAGCCTGCGTCAGCGCGCCACGGCGATGGCACGGGCAATCCAGAAAGCGAGATTGCGACGCATTCCCATTTTCGGCATGGTGCGACGCATTTCGATTCATGCCAACGAGCAGGCGAGGCCCCGATGAGATTCCCGTTCCCGGCCCTGGCGAGCGCCGCCACCCTGGCCGCGGCCCTGGTGGCCGCCCCCGCCGCTCTGCTGAGCGCCCCGGCGATGGCGCAGGACGCCGGCATCACCGTCTACAACGCCCAGCATGAGAGCCTGACCAAGGCCTGGGCCGAGGGCTTCACCCGCGACACCGGCATCAAGGTGACGCTGCGCAACGGCAGCGACACCGAGTTGGGCAACCAGCTGGTGCAGGAGGGCGCGGCCTCCCCCGCCGATGTGTTCCTGACCGAGAATTCGCCGTCGATGGTGCTGGTCGACAACGCCGGGCTGTTCGCGCCGCTGGGCCAGGACACCCTGGCGCAGGTGCCCGACAGCTACCGTCCGGCGCATGGCCGCTGGATCGGCATCGCCGCCCGCAGCACCGTCTTCGCCTATGACAAGACCAAGCTGAGCGCCGACAAGCTGCCGAAGTCGCTGCTCGACATCGCCGACCCCGCCTGGAAGGGCCGCTGGGGCGCCTCCCCCTCCGGCGCCGACTTCCAGGCCATCGTCAGCGCGCTGCTGGCCCTGAAGGGCGAGGCGGCGACCGCCGCCTGGCTGAAGGCGATGAAGGAGAACTTCCTGCCCTTCAAGGGCAACAGCACGGCGATGAAGGCGGTCAATGCCGGCCAGGTCGAAGGCGCGGTGATCTACCACTACTACTGGTTTGGCGACCAGGCGAAGACCGGCGAGAACAGCAAGAACGTCGGGTTGCACTATTTCCGCAACCAGGATCCCGGCGCCTTCGTCAGCATCTCCGGCGGCGGCGTGCTGGCGTCGAGCAAGCACCAGCAGCAGGCCCAGGCCTTCCTGAAATGGATCACCGGCAAAGGCGGCCAGGACGTGCTGAAGACCGGCGATTCCTTCGAATACGCCGTCGGCACCGGCGCGGAGTCGAACCCCAAGCTGGTGCCGCTGGCCGACCTGCAGGCGCCGAAGGTCGAGCCGTCGGGCCTGAACAGCAAGGCGGTTACCGACCTGATGACCCAGGCCGGCCTGCTGTAATGCCCCCGCGGTCCGGCCGGCCTGCGGGGCGGGCATGAGCCCCGTGGGGCGGGCATGACCCAGGCGTCGGTCGGGCTGCGGCCCGGCGGGCCCGCTTTCGCGGCGGGCCGCCGGCCCTTGGTCCCGGGAATGGCGGGCGCGGCCCTGGTGGTTTCGCTCGCCGCCCTGCTGCCGCTGGGCTTCGTCGTCTGGGTCACCCTCCAGACCGGATGGGCGACGGCCTCCGCCCTGGTGTTCCGCCCGCGGGTCGGCGAGCTGCTGGTCAACACCGTGCTGCTGGTGGGCGTGACCGTGCCGGTCTGCGCCCTGCTGGCCCTGGCCCTGGCCTGGCTGACCGAGCGCAGCGACCTGCCCGGCGCCCGGATCTGGGCCGGGCTGGCGGTGGCGCCGCTGGCGGTGCCCGCCTTCGTCCACAGCTATGCCTGGATCAGCCTGGTGCCCGGCCTGCACGGCCTGTCCGGCGGGGTGCTGGTCTCGGTGATCGCCTATTTCCCGCTGATGTACCTGCCGATCGCGGCGACGCTGCGACGGCTCGATCCCGGGCTGGAGGATGCGGCCGCATCCCTCGGCGATGCGCCGCCCCGGGTGTTCCTGCGGGTGGTGCTGCCGCAGCTGCGGCTGGCGCTGTGCGGCGGGGCGCTGCTGGTCGGGCTGCACCTGCTGGCCGAATACGGCCTGTTCGTGATGATCCGCTTCGACACCTTCACCACCGCGATCGTCGACCAGTTCCAGTCGACCTTCAACGGCCCTGCCGCCAACATGCTGGCCGGGGTGCTGGTGCTCAGCTGCCTCGGCCTCTTGTGGCTGGACGCCGTGCTGCGCGGCCGGGCCCGCTATGCCCGCATTGGGTCCGGCGCCGCCCGCCTGCCGCGGCGCACCCGGCTGGGCCGCGCCACCCTGCCCTGCCTGCTGCTGCCGCTGGCGACGACGCTGCTGGCGCTGGGCGTGCCCTTCGTCACCCTGGGGCAGTGGCTGGCGGCCGGCGGCGCCGCGATCTGGAAGCTGGACGAGATCGGCCCGGCGCTGGGCCAGACCCTGGTCTTCGCCGTGGCCGGCGGCGTCATCACCACCGTCGCCGCCATCCCGATGGCCTGGCTGTCGATCCGCGCCCCCGGGCGGCTGCAGCGGGTGCTGGAGGCCTGCAACTACACCGTCGGGTCGCTGCCCGGCGTGGTGGTGGCGCTGGCCCTGGTCACCATCACCGTGCGGGTGGCGCTGCCGCTGTACCAGACGGTGGCGACCGTGCTGCTGGCCTATGTCCTGTTGTTCCTGCCGCGGGCGCTGATCGGCCTGCGCGCCAGCATCGCCCAGGCGCCGGTCGAGCTGGAGCACGCCGCCGCCAGCCTGGGCCGGTCGCCCGCCCGGGCGCTGTGGTCGGTCACCATCCGGCTGGCAGCACCCGGCGCCGCCGCCGGCATGGCGCTGGTGGCGCTGGGCATCACCAACGAGCTGACCGCGACCCAGATGCTGGCCCCGAACGGCACCCGCACCCTGGCCACCGCCTTCTGGTCCTACAGCGGCGAGATCGACTATGCCGCCGCGGCGCCCTATGCCTTGATCATGATCCTGATCTCCCTGCCCCTGACCTGGCTGCTGCACGCCCAATCCAAACGGACCGCGGGACGATGACCTTCCTGGACCTGCGCGGCATCACCCGGCGCTACGGCGCGGTGGCGGCGCTGGACGGCGTCGACCTCGCCGTGCCCGTCGGCAGCCGCACCGCCATCCTCGGCCCCTCCGGCTCCGGCAAGTCGACGCTGCTGCGGATCATCGCCGGCTTCGAGGCGCCCGATGCCGGCCGCGTCACCCTCGACGGCGCGCTGGTGGCCGACGGCCCGGCGGCGACGCCCGCCCATCTCCGCGGCATCGGGCTGGTGGCGCAGGACGGCGCCCTGTTCCCGCATCTCAGCATCGCCGACAACATCGGCTTCGGCCTGCCCCGCCGGGCGCCGCACCGGGCCGACCGCATCGCCGAGCTGATGGCGATGGTGGAGCTGGACCCGGCCATGCTGCGGCGCCGGCCGGACCAGCTGTCGGGCGGGCAGCAGCAGCGGGTGGCGCTGGCCCGCGCCCTGGCCCGCAGCCCGCGGCTGATGCTGCTGGACGAGCCGTTCTCGGCGCTCGACACCGGCCTGCGCGCCAGCACCCGCAAGGCGGTGACCGCGCTGCTGGAGGCGGCCGGCATCACCACCATTCTGGTCACCCACGACCAGGCCGAGGCGCTGTCCTTCGCCGACCAGGTGGCGGTGATGCGCAGCGGGCGGCTGCTGCAGGCCGGCACGCCGCGCGAGCTGTACCTGCGGCCGCGGGATTCGATGATCGCCGAGTTCCTGGGCGATGCCATCATCCTGCCGGCGCAGCTGGCGGAGGGCTGGGCCGACTGCGCCCTCGGCCGCATCGCGGTCGACGACCGCCGCCACGGCCCGGCGCAGATCATGCTGCGGCCCGAACAGCTGGCGCTGGCGGATGCGCGTGACGGCGCCCCCGGCACGCGGGGCGAGGTCGCCGAGATCGATTTCGCCGGGTCGGTCTGCACCGTCACCGTGCGGCTGCCGGACGGCCCCGCAGGCGCGCAGCGGCTGCTGCTGCGCCGGCCCGGCCTCGGCCTGCCCGCGGTCGGCGCCCGGGTGCGGATCACGGTGCAGGGCGAGGCCCATGTCTTCGCCGGCGATCCCTAGGCGAGGTGACACGCGGCCTGGTGGCCGTCGGCCAGGGTGCGCAGCACCGGCACCTCAGCCCGGCAGCGGTCGATCGCCAGCGGGCAGCGGGTGTGGAAGCGGCAGCCGGCCGGCGGCGCGGCCGGGCTGGGCAGTTCGCCCTGCAGCACGATGCGGTCGCGCCGCGCATCCGGGTCGGCCACCGGGATCGCCGACAGCAGCGCCTGGGTGTAGGGGTGGCGCGGCCGGTCGAACAGCGCGTCGCGGCCCGCCGTCTCGACGATCAGGCCGAGATACATCACCGCGATCTCGTCGCAGAGATGCTCGACCACCGCGAGGTCGTGCGAGATGAACAGGAAGGTGACGCCCTGCTGTTCCTTGAGGTCGGAGAACAGGTTGATGATCTGCGCCTGGATCGAGACGTCGAGGGCCGAGACCGGCTCGTCGGCCACGATCAGCTCCGGCTTCAGCGCCAGGGCCCGGGCGATGCCGATGCGCTGGCGCTGGCCGCCGGAGAATTCATGGGGGTAGCGGGCGAACTGGTAGGGCGCCAGGCCGCAGATCCGCATCACCTCCAGCACCGCGTCGCGCAGCTCGGCCTTGCGGACCAGGCCATGGGCCAGCAGCGCCTCGCCGATCGCGTCGCCGACCCGTACCCGGGGGTTGAGCGAGCCGTAGGGGTCCTGGAACACCAGCTGCATCTTCGGCCGCAGCGCCGCCAGCCCCTTGCGGCCGCCGGCCCGGATGTCGCGGCCGTTGAAGCGGACGGTGCCGGCGGTGGGTTCGTACAGTCCCAGCACGGTGCGCCCGAGGGTGGACTTGCCGCTGCCGGATTCGCCGACCAGGCCGAAGCTGGTGCCGCGGCGGATGCGGAAGCTGACCCCGTCGACCGCGCGGACCTGGCCCGAGATCTGGCCGAACAGCCCGTCGCGGATCGGGAAATGGGTCTTGAGGCCCTCGACCTCGAGCAGAGGGGCGGCGGTGTCCATCAGATCGCCCCCGACTGCGCGAGGAAGCAGGCGGCGCGGTGCGGGGCCGCGGCCGGCTCCAGCGCCGGGATGCCGGTGCGGCACACCTCGGCGGCGGCGAAGCAGCGCTCGGCGAAGGCGCAATGATCGGGCAGCCGCGCCGGGCTGGGCACTTGGCCCGGGATCGACACCAGCCGCTTCAGCCGCCGGCCCGGCACCGGGCGCGAGGCCAAGAGGCCGCGGGTGTAGGGATGCTTGGGCTGGCGCAGGATGTCGCGCACCGGCCCGGTCTCGACCACCCGCCCGGCATACATCACCACCACCCGGTCGGCCAGTTCGGCCACCATGCCGAGGTCGTGGGTGATCAGCATCAGCGCCGTGCCCTGGTCGCGCTTCAGCCGGCCCAGCAGGTCGAGGATCTGGGCCTGGATGGTGACGTCGAGCGCGGTGGTCGGCTCGTCGGCGATCAGCAGGCGCGGGCCGCAGCTGAGCGCGATGGCGATCATCGCCCGCTGCAGCATGCCGCCCGACAGCTGGTGCGGATAGCCCTCGACGATCCTGTCCGGCCGGGCGATGCCGACCCGGTCCAGCAGCGCGATCGCCTCGGCCCAGGCCGCCTTCGGGCTCAGCTTGCGATGCTCGATCAGCGGCTCGACGATCTGCTCGCCGATGGTCAGCACCGGGTTCAGCGAGCTCATCGGCTCCTGGAAGATCATCGCGATCTCGTTGCCGCGCAGGGCCCGCAGCACCTCGGGCTTCAGGGTCAGCAGGTCCTGGCCGCGATACAGGATCCGGCCGCCGGCGACGCGCCCGGCCGGGCGGGCCAGCAGCCCCATCAGCGACAGCGCGGTCACGCTCTTGCCGCAGCCGGATTCGCCGACCACGCCGACGGTCTCGCCCTCGGCGATGCCGAAGCTGACATGGCTGACCGCCCGGGCCACGCCCTCCTCGGTGCGGAACTGGACGGACAGGTCCTGGAACTCGACAAGATGTTTCACGTGAAACTACCGCTTCATCTTCGGGTCGAGCGCGTCGCGCAGCCCGTCGCCCAGCATGTTGATGGCGACCACGGTCAGGAAGATCGCCACGCCCGGCGGCACCCACAGCCAGGGCCGGCGCTGGAAGTCGACGAAGCTGTTGGCGGTGTCCATCATGTTGCCCCAGGACGGGGTCGGCGGCACCACGCCGAGGCCGAGATAGCTGAGATAGGCCTCGTTCAGGATGGCGCTGGCGACGCCGACGGTGGCGACCACGATCAGGATCGGCACCGTGTTCGGCAGCAGGTGGTGGAACAGCCGGCGGTACAGCGACAGGCCCAGCACCTCGGTCGCCACCATGAAGTCGCGCTCGCGCAGCGACAGGATCTGCGACCGCACCAGCCGCGCCACGGTGACCCAGTTCGGCAGGCTGAGCATGACGATGACCAGGTAGATGCGCTGGTCTGGCGGCACCTTCAGCTCGGACAGCACGGCGCCGAGGATGATCAGGAGCGGCAGGGTTGGGATCGTCATCACCAGGTCGGCGGCGCGCATGATCACGGCGTCGGCCAGCCCGCCGAGATAGCCGGCCACGGCGCCGGCGAGGTAGCCGATCACCACCGACAGCAGCACCGAGGCCAGGCCCACGCTCAGCGAGATGCGGCCGGCCGACATCAGCCGGGCCAGGATGTCGCGGCCCAGGAAGTCGGTGCCCAGCCAGTGCTTGAGGCTGGGCGCCCGGTTGGGGCTGAGCGCGTCGGTGGTGTTGAGGTCCCAGCGGCTGACCCAGGGGCCGGCGACGCAGACCAGGACGATCAGCGCAAGCACCGCCAGCGCCGCCATGGCGACCGGGTTGCGCCGCAGCCGCCACAGCGCGTCGCCCAGCGGCGAGCGGGCGGTGGAGAGGCGGCCGGCCAGGGCCAGCAAATCGGCCTGCTGCGCCCGGCGGCGGCGGAAGGGGTTCAGCGCGGCAACGCCCACGGCCCTAGCCCCGCCGCAGCCGGATGCGCGGGTCGGCCGCGGCATAGGCGATGTCGGCCAAGAGGTTGCCCAGGATGGTCAGCGCCGCCAGCGCCATGGTGAAGCCCATCAGCACGGGGTAGTCGCGCGCCGCCAGCGTGTCGATCTGGATGTGCCCGGCGCCGGGCCAGTTGAAGATCTTCTCGGTGACGATGGCGCCGGAGAACAGGCCCGGCAGCTCGAAGCCCAGCAGCGTGATCACCGGCAGCAGCGCATTGCGCAGCGCGTGCTTGAAGATCACCGTCCGCTCCTTCAGCCCCTTGGCCCGGGCGGTGCGGACGAAGTCCATCGACAGCGCCTCCAGCATGCTGGCGCGGATGTAGCGGGTCAGGCTGCCGGCCTGCAGCGCGGTCAGCACCAGCACCGGCAGCACCATATGCGCCGCGACCTCCGCCACCCAGGCCCAGCCGGTGGTCTCGCTGCCGGTGCTGGTCATGCCGCCGACCGGCAGCCAGCGCAGGTCGACCGCGAACCATTTGATCAGCAGCAGGCACAGGAAGAACACCGGGAAGGACATGGCGCCGAAGATCGCCAGGGTCACCAGCCGGTCGTACCAGGAATAGGGCCTGACCGCGGCGGTGATGCCGGCCAGCAGCGACAACGCCCAGTACAGCAGCAGCGCCGTCCCGGCCAGTAGGAAGGAATTCCAGACATACTGGTTCAGCAGCGTCGCCACCGGGATCCGGTACTGCATGGAATAGCCGAGGTCGCCGGTCAGCAGGTGGCCGAGCCAGTCGAGGTAGCGGTCGAACACCGGCCGGTCGAGCCCGTACAGCGCCTTCAGCTCCGCCGCCCGCTCCGGCGTCAGGGTGATGTTGCCGTCGATGAAGTCGCCGGGGGTCAGGGCGAAGACGAAGAAGATCAGCGCCGACGCCCCCAGCAGCATCGGCACCATCAGCAGCACGCGGCGGATGACGAAGTTCCTCATCGCGCGGCGGCCCGGTGCGCGTGTCGCCTGCCCACCGCCCCCCAACCGTTGCGAGGAGGCGAAGCCGACGAAGCAATCCATGGCGCCGCTTGAGCTGCCCGATGGATTGCTTCCCCCGGCTCAAGGCCGGGGTCGCAATGACGAGGTTGGGAAAGCCCAGCCATCCCCCGCGCCCTAATGCACGATCTTCAGGTTCGGCAGGCTGGCGATGATGCCGTTGTAGATGTCGGGCTTGAAGCCGCTGACCCGGCCGTCCGCGGCGGACAGGATCTTGCGGTAGGCCAGGTAGATCACCGGCGGGTCCTCGGCCAGCGCCTGGTACAGCTTGTGGTAGATCGGCTTGCGCTTCTCCGGGTCCAGCGTGGCGTTGCCCTCCAGGATCAGCCGCTCGACCTCGTCATTGTGGTAGCCGAGCCGGCCGACCTCACCGGTCGGGAGGAAGTCCTCCACCCCGTCATGCGGGTCGCTGAGGCCCGAGGTGCGGAAGGTGGCGAGGTCGTAGTTGCCGGCCTTGCGCTTGGCCAGCAGCGCGCTGAAGTCCGACACCTCGGGCACCAGGTCGACGCCGATCGCCTTGTAATTCTCCTTGGCGATCGGGATCAGCGCGTCGTTGATCAGCGACTTGGTCGCCAGCAGGGTCAGCGACAGCCGCTGGCCGTCCTTGGCCCGGATGCCGTCCGGCCCGGGCTTCCAGCCGGCCTCGTCGAGCAGCGCCGCGGCCTTGGCCGGGTCGAAGGCGAAGGGTTCGATGCCGTCGGGGTCGTAGGCCCAGGAGATCGGCGCGATCGGCTGGGTCGCGACCTGGCCGTAGCCCTGGTAGACCACCGTCACCAGCGTCTGCCGGTCCAGCCCGTAGGTCAGCGCATGCCGCACCCGGGGGTCCCGCAGCAGGGGGTCCTTCGGGTTGAACTCGATCATGCTGTAGTCGCTGGAGCCGTACAGGTTGATGTCGGCGAAGCCCAGGCTCTGCAGCGTGTCGATGTTGTCCTGGCTGACCGAGAAGCCGTCATAGTCGGTCTCGCCGGTCTGGAACAGCTGCAGCTTGGTGGTGTCCTGGGTGATCCGGTAGATGAAGTGCTCCACCTCCGGCTTGCCGCGGAAGTAGTTCGGGTTGGCGTGGAACCGCACCTCCTGGCCCGGCAGGTATTTGTCGAAGACATAGGAACCGGCACCCAACGGATCGCCGCCCAGGGCGCGGATGCCGTCCAGCTGGCCGCGGGCGAAGCCCTTGCCGTAATGCGCCTTGGACAGCACCGGCCCGCCGATCAGGTACAGCGTCTTGGCGCCGGGGCTGGTGGTGGTGACCTGGATGGTCTGGGCGTCGATCACCTTGAGGCCGGAGATGCTGTCGGCTTTGCCCGTCTTGTATTCGGGCCCGCCGGCGATGGCCGCCGGGGTGATGTCGAACTCGCTCTCCAGCGTCGGGTCATAGGCCACGGTCAGGGTGAAGGCGACGTCCTCGGCGGTCACCGGCGACCCGTCGCTGTAGGTCAGGCCGGGGCGCAGCTTGATGGTGTAGACCAGGTTGTCCGGGCTGACGGTCCAGGATTCCGCCTGCTCCGGGATCAGCTTGCCCTGGCTGTCGTAGTTGACCAGCCGGCCGAAGATCACCTCGGTGACGTTCTCGTCCCAGCCATTGGTGAAGAAGTAGGGGTTGAACACGCCCTGCGGCGCGCTGATCGCGCCGACCACGGTGTCCTTGCGCGCCTTGGCGGTGGCCGGGATCTGCGACAGGTCGGTGGCCGGGGTGGTGCCGTCCGGCAGCGCGTCCTGCGCCCGGGCGGCCGGGCCGCAGGCGAGGGCGCCGAGGACCAGCGCCAGGGTGGGCAGCGCCAGGGGGCGGGGCCGGCGCAGAACCGGGCCGGCCGGGATCGGGTCGTGGAGTCGCATCGCGGGATCCTTCATGGCAAGGGACTCCGACGTGACAGCCTGTGAAATAAAAGTCAACTACAGGATGAATCAGATAAAAGACGCCGCAAAGGCGTCAGATCAGGCCCCCGGGCCCCGCTCGATCCGCACCAGCCAACGCGCGCGGCCGGCATCCTCGGGCTCCACCGACAGCACGCGATGCCCGGCTTCGGCCGCCGACCGTGGAACATTGACCAGTGGTTCGCCAGCGTTCAGCCGTATTTCCGCCACTTCACCGGGCTTCATATCTTCCAGCAACAGCTTGGTCTTGACGAAAGTGAACGGGCAGACTTCCGCGGTTACATCAAGAACCCGGATGCGGAGATCATTGCTCATGACGCTTTCTCGGATTTCGGGGCGATTCGTATTGCAGTCCAATAGTGGACGACTTATATACCCAAGAATCGTGCCGCGGGAGTATGAACATGAGCAATGAAACGCCGACTAACGATTTGATGAACCTCACGACTCAAATCGTCGCGGCACACGTAGGAAACAATACCGTTGCGATCTCGGACCTGCCGAGCGTCATCGAGCAAGTCTATCGCGCGCTGAACGGCCTCGGCACTGAGCCCGTCCCGGTCGCGGAGAAGCCGCAGCCGGCGGTTCCGATCAAGAAGTCGGTCACGCCCGACTACATCATCTGTCTCGAGGACGGCAAGCAGCTGAAGATGCTCAAGCGGCATCTGAAGACCGCCTACAACATGACCCCGGACGAGTACCGCGACCGCTGGGGCCTGCCGTCCGATTATCCGATGGTCGCGCCGAACTACGCCAAGCAGCGCAGCCGGCTGGCCAAGCAGATCGGCCTGGGCACCCGCGCCCGCAAGGATTGATCCGGTTCGCCGGGACGACTCCCCTTCCCGGGATCGTCCCGGTTTCTGCCGGGGCGCCGCACGCATCACCGTCCGGCCGCGAAATCAGCGCACATTTGTAACCGTTCTGCTTTATAATCGGGTCAGTGGCCCATGTGGTGACACCAGAAGCGCCATGGCGGCCCGAGGGGAATAAGAGCGGACGGACGGCAGCATGGCAGTAACAACCTTCGTCGACGACCACGGGTTCAGTCTGCGCGCAGGCAACCTCGAGGTCAGGCTTGCCGAGACGGAGGAGGAGATTCGAGCGGCCCAGGCGCTGCGCTACGCCGTCTTCTATGAGGAGATGGCCGCCCAGCCTTCGCCCGCCATGGCCGCCGACCGGCGCGACTTCGACGCCTATGACGACGTCGCCCATCACCTTCTCGTCATCGACCATGCGCGCGGCAAGGGCCCGCAGGCCGTGGTCGGCACCTACCGGCTGATCCAGCGCGACGGCGCGGCCAGGATCGGCGCCTTCTATTCCGCCAGCGAATACGACATCGCCAAGGTCGAGGCCCATCCCGGCGCGATCCTGGAGCTGGGGCGGTCCTGCGTCGCCGGCCCCTACCGCTCCGGCGGCACCATGCAGCTGCTGTGGCGCGGCATCGCCGCCTATCTGTTCCACCACGACATCGAGATCATGTTCGGCTGCGCCAGCCTGCCCGGGATCGACGCCGACGCGCTGAAGCTGCCGCTGTCCTATCTCTACCACTATCATCTGGCCCCGCCGGCGCTGCGGCCCAAGGCCCTGCCCGAGCGCTACACCGACATGCGGCTGCTGCCGCTGGAGCAGATCGACCAGCGCGAGGCGATCGCCGCCCTGCCGCCGCTGATCAAGGGCTATCTCCGCCTCGGCGGCCATGTCGGCGACGGCGCGGTGATCGACCAGCAGTTCGGCACCACCGACGTGGCCATCATCGTCAAGACCGACCTGGTGACCGAGAAGTACTTCAAGCACTACGAGCTGAAGCGCGAGCAGCGGCCGATCCTGGCCTTCCGGAAGGACTGACCGGCGCGATGGCGGGATCGCGTCTCGGGTCGAAGCTCCGGGCGGTCTTCCGCCTCGGCCTCTATCTGCCCTGGACCGTGGCGCTGATGCCGGTGCAGGCCCTGGCCGTGCGCTTCGGCTGGCGGCTGCAGACCAGCCTGCCCGCCTTCTACCATCGCGTGTGCTGCCGCATCCTGGGCCTGGGCGTCGAGATCCGCGGCACCCCCTCGGCCGCGGCGCCGACCCTGTTCGTGTCCAACCACCTGTCCTATCTCGACATCGAGGTGCTGGGGTCGGTGATCGCCGGCAGCTTCGTGGCCAAGACCGAGGTCAACACCTGGCCGTTCTTCGGCGCCCTGGCGCGGCTGCAGCGCACCGTCTTCGTCGACCGCAGCAAGCGCGGCACCGCCGACGCCCAGCGCGACAGCCTGCAGTCGCGGCTTGAGGCCGGGGACAACCTGGTGCTGTTCCCCGAGGGCACCTCGAGCGACGGCAACCGCACCCTGCCGTTCAAGAGCGCGCTGTTCGCCGCCGCCGGCATGCGCATCGACGACCGGCCGCTGACGGTCCAGCCGGTGTCGATCGCCTGCACCGCGCTGGACGGCATCCCGCTGGGCCGGCGGCTGCGGCCGATCTACGCCTGGTACGGCGACATGGACCTGCTGCCGCATCTGTGGAACGTGGTGAAGCAGGGCCATTTGACCATCACCGTGATCTTCCACCCGCCGGTGACGCTGGAGGATTTCCGCTCGCGCAAATCGCTGGCGGACCATTGCTGGCGCACCATCGCGGTCGGCGTGTCCGCCGCCAATGCCGGCCGGCTGCCGGAGCCGGCGGCCGCGAACCTGCCCGACCAGCGCCACGCCGCGTGAGCAAGCGCTTGATTTCCGAACAGGTCGCCGTGATCTATCATCGCAACCCGATGGAGATGTGGATCGCATCGCCCGGCCGCCTGTGCGGCAGGGACCCGGCCCGATCCATGGAGAGATTGGACAAGCGCGCGTGAGCACTGCGGCCAGCAAGAAGCTTTTCATCAAGACCTGGGGCTGCCAGATGAACGTCTACGACAGCGGTCGTATGGCGGACATCCTGGCGCCGCTCGGCTATGCCCTCACGGACAGTGCCGAGGGGGCCGACATGGTTATCCTCAACACCTGCCACATCAGGGAAAAGGCGACGGAGAAGGTGTTCTCCGACCTCGGCCGGCTGCGCCCGCTGAAGGAGGCAAAGGCTGGGGCGGCGAAGGCTGAGGATGAGCCGATGATCGTCGCCGTGGCCGGCTGCGTCGCCCAGGCCGAGGGCGAGGAGATCGCGCGCCGCGCCCCCTGGGTCGACCTGGTGTTCGGGCCGCAGACCTACCACCAGCTGCCGGAGATGGTGGCCCGCGCCCACCGCCAGGCCGGCCGGCCGCTGGTCAACACCGACTTCCCGGTCGAGAGCAAGTTCGACCACCTGCCCGGCGAGGCCGGAACCCAGGGCGCGTCGGCCTTCCTGTCGGTGCAGGAGGGCTGCGACAAGTTCTGCACCTTCTGCGTCGTGCCCTACACCCGCGGCGCCGAGTATTCGCGCGACGCCGCCGGCATCCTGGCCGAGGCGCGGCGGCTGACCGCCACCGGCGCCCGCGAGATCACGCTCTTGGGCCAGAACGTCAACGCCTTCCACGGCGAGGGGCCGGACGGGTCGGTCTGGGGCCTGGCCCGGCTGATCCGCGCCCTGGCCGAGATCGATGGGCTGGAGCGCATCCGCTACACCACCAGCCACCCGCGCGACATGGATGACGACCTGATCGCCGCCCATCGCGACGTGCCGCAGCTGATGCCGTTCCTGCACCTGCCGGTGCAGAGCGGGTCGGACCGCATCCTGGCGGCGATGAACCGCAAGCATGACGGCGACACCTACCGCCGCGTGATCGACCGGCTGCGCGCGGCGCGGCCGGACCTGGCGCTGTCGTCGGACTTCATCGTCGGCTTCCCCGGCGAGACCGACCGCGACTTCGCCGACACGCTGAAGCTGGTCACCGAGATCGGCTTCGCCCAGGCCTACAGCTTCAAGTACAGCGCCCGGCCCGGCACCCCGGCGGCGGCGCTGGACGACCAGCTGCCCGAGGCGGCGAAGGACGACCGGCTGCAGGCGCTGCAGCAGCTGCTGTGGGCGCAGCAGGGCGCGTTCAACCAGGGCATGGTCGGCCGGGTCATCCCGGTGCTGCTGGACCGCCCCGGCCGCCGGCCCGGCCAGCTGCAGGGCCGCAGCCCGTGGATGCAGTCGGTCCATCTCCAGGCGCCGGCGCATCTGCTGGGCACCATCCAGCCGGTCCGCATCATCGACGCCAAGCAATTGAGCCTGACCGGCACCGCCGATCTGGTCGCGCCCGATCTGGTGGCGCCCCATCTCGTGTCGGAGGAAGCGGCATGACCGCGCGCGAGTCCGGCACGATGGTCTCACCCAAGTCCAAGCCCGCGCCCCACCGCGTCGATGTCAGCTTCGACGACAACCGGCTGCTGCCGCTGCTGTATGGCGAGCACGACACCCATCTGCTGCGCATCGAGCACCAGCTCGGCGTCTCGCTGGCCTCGCGCGGCAACACCGTCACCATCAAGGGCGCGACCGAGCCGGTCGAGCAGGCCCGGCTGGTGCTGGAGACGCTGTGGCAGCGCCTGGCCCAGGGCCAGGGCGCCAGCGGCGCCGACATCGACGGCGTGATTCGGATGGTGCGCGACGCGCCGCCCTTGCCCGACGGCGCGCCGCGCGGGCTGCCGCAGGCCGACGGCGCCATCGTCACCCGGCGTAAGCGGATCGGCCCGCGCTCGCCGACCCAGGCGGAGTATATCGCCGCGCTGGGCGAGAGCGAGATGGTGTTCGGCGTCGGCCCGGCCGGCACCGGCAAAACCTATCTCGCCGTGGCCCAGGCGGTGTCGCTGCTGATCGCCGGCCGGGTCGACCGCATCGTGCTGTCGCGGCCCGCGGTCGAGGCCGGCGAGCGGCTGGGCTTCCTGCCCGGCGACCTGAAGGAGAAGGTCGACCCCTATCTCCGCCCGCTCTACGACGCCCTGTACGACCTGCTGCCGGCCGAGCAGGTGGCCAAGCACATCGAGACCGGGACGATCGAGATCGCGCCGCTGGCCTTCATGCGCGGCCGCACCCTGGCCCATTCCTTCGTCATCCTGGACGAGGCGCAGAACACCACGGTGATGCAGATGCGCATGGCCCTGACCCGCATGGGCGAGGCCAGCCGCATGGTGATCACCGGCGACACCAGCCAGATCGACCTCAAGCCCGGCGACAAGTCCGGCCTGGTCGACGCGCTGGAGATCCTGGACGGGACCGAGGGCATCCGCGTGGTCCGCTTCACCGACCGCGACGTGGTGCGCCATCCGCTGGTGGCCCGCATCGTGCGCGCCTATGAGGCGGCGGACCGCGCCCGGAAGCCGCAGCCGTGATCGACATCGCCGTCAGCATCGACGCGCCGGGCTGGGCGACGCTCGGCCCCGATTTCGCCGACGAGGACGCCCTCGCGGAAGCGCTCGAGCCGCTGGTCGAAGCGGCGATCGCGGCCGGCGCCCTGCCGGACGGGCCGATAGAGTCCGGCCGGCCGGCCGAGCTGTCGATCGTGTTCGCCGACGACGCGACGGTGCAGCGGCTGAACCGCGAGTATCGCGGCAAGGACGCGCCGACCAACGTGCTGTCCTTCGCCCTGACCGAGGCCGACGAGCCTGACTTTCCCGGCGCGCCGCTGATGCTGGGCGACGTCATCCTGGCCTATGAGACGGTGCTGGCCGAGGCCGCGCGGGATGGCAAAGCTGCTGTCGACCACACCAGGCACCTGGTGGTGCACGGCATCCTGCACCTGCTGGGCCATGACCACCTGACCGATGCCGAGGCCGAGGCGATGGAGCGGATCGAGACCGCGCTGCTCGCCCGCTTCGGCATCGCCGACCCCTATTCCGATCCCCCCTCCGTCCCCCACTTGCCCGACCCCATCTGAGGCCATGTCCGACTCCCCTTCCGGTCGACCTTCCCGCAGCTCCGAATCCGGTCCGTTGCGCAGCTGGCTGCGCAGCCTGCTGCGCGGCAAGAGCGAGGACGCCTGGCGCGAGACCATCGAGGAGCTGATCGAGGATGGCGAGGAGGGCGAGGACGACGCCTCGGTCGCCCGTCATGAGCGGGTGCTGCTGGGCAACATCCTGCGGCTGCGCGGCCGCACCGCGATCGACGTGATGGTGCCGCGCGCCGACATCGTCGGGGTCGAGGTCGACACCCCGCTGCCCGGCGTGCTGGACATCCTGGCGCGCGAGGCCCACAGCCGCATGCCGGTCTACCGCGACAACCTGGACGACGCGCTGGGCATGATCCACGTCAAGGACGTGGTCTCGGCCCTGAGCCGGGCCCGCGGCGGCGACGGCGACGCGCCGAAGTCGCTGACCGAGATCCTGCGCCCGGTCCAGATCGTCGCACCGTCGATGCCGGTGCTCGACCTGCTGCTGCAGATGCGCGAGAAGCGCCAGCACATGGCGCTTGTCATCGACGAGTTCGGCGGCATCGACGGGCTGATCACGATCGAGGACCTGGTCGAGGAGATCGTCGGCGAGATCGAGGACGAGCACGACATCGACGAGCCGCCGCAGCTGGTCGAGAAGCCCGACGGCACGTTGATCGCCGACGCCCGCCTGCCGATCGAGGCCTTCGAGGCCAAGGTCGGCGCGGTGCTGGAGGAGGATGAGCGCGACGACATCGACACGCTCGGCGGCCTGGTCTTCGCCCTGGCCGGGCGGATTCCGGCACGGGGCGAGCTGCTGACCCACCCCAAGGGGTTCGAGTTCGAGGTGATCGATGCCGATCCGCGCCGGATCAAACGCCTCCGCATCCGCCGCAAGGGCGGCGCCGACGCTGCCTGAGCCGGCGGCGGGAGAGCCCGTCCCGCACCATATCGCCAGGATCGCCGCCGGCTTCGCCGGGCTGGCGCGCTGGCGCCGCTTCGGCGCCGCGGTGCTGCTGGGCGCCATCGCCAGCCTGTCGGTGCCGCCGCTCTACGCCGTGCCGCTGCTGTGGATCGCCTTCCCCGGCCTGTACTGGCTGCTGGCCAGCGCCCGCGGCGGCTGGTCCGCCTTCCTGACCGGCTGGGCCTTCGGCTTCGGCTTCTTCGTGCCCGGCCTGTACTGGGTGTCCTGGGCGCTGACGGTCGATCCGCGCTTCTTCTGGCTGATCCCCTTCGCCATGGCCGGGCTGCCGGCGCTGCTGGGCCTGTTCACCGGCCTCGCCGGCTTCGCCTTCCACCGGCTGAACCGGATCGGCTGGGGCGGTCCCCTGGCCCTGGCCGCGACCTGGGCGCTGGCCGAATGGCTGCGCGGCCATGTCCTGACCGGCTTCCCCTGGAATCTCATCGGCTATGGCTGGGTCGGCTGGCTGCCGGTGCTGCAGGGCGTCTCGGTGGTCGGGATCTATGGCCTGAGCCTGCTGACCGTCGCCGCCGCCACCCTGCCGGCGACCCTGGTCGGGCCGCGCCGCCGTGGGCTGGCCGCCACCGCCGCCGGCATCGCCCTGTTCGTCGCGATCGCCGCCTGGGGCGGCTGGCGCCTGGCCGGCGACGACGGCGCCGTGGTGCCCGGCGTGACCCTGCGCCTGGTGCAGCCGAACATCGCCCAGGCCGACAAATGGTCCGGCGAGAAGATGCGCGACAACTTCCGGCAGCAGTTGGAGATGTCGCAGGCCCCCGGGCTGGACAAGGTCAGCGCCGTGATCTGGTCCGAGACCGCGGTGCCCGGCGTGCTGTCCTGGGACCCCGGGGCGCAGCAGGCGCTCGGCGCCATCCTGCCGCCCGGCGCGCTGGCCCTGGTCGGCGCGGTCCGCGCCACCCCCTATGGCAGCGAGCCGCTGGAGATCTGGAACAGCGTCTTCGCGATCGACCGCACCGGCACGGTCCTGTCGAGCTACGACAAGGCGCATCTGGTGCCGTTCGGCGAATACGTGCCGCTGCACGCCTTCCTGGCCCGGTTCGGGGTCGAGAAGATCACCGCCGGCTCGGTCGACTTCACCGCTGGCCCCGGGCCGCGGACGCTGGACCTGCCGGGCCTGCCGCCGGTCAGCCCGATGGTCTGCTACGAGGCGATCTTCCCCGGCGAAGTGCTGGACCCGGCGGGCGCCCGGCCGGGCTGGATGCTGAACGTCACCAATGACGGCTGGTACGGGCTGACCAGCGGCCCGCACCAGCATTTCGCCATCGCCCTCACCCGCGCGGTCGAGGAAGGGCTGCCGCTGGTGCGCGCCGCCAACACCGGCGTCAGCGGCGTGATCGACGCCTATGGCCGGGTGAAGGGCGAGATCGCCTTGGGGCAGCAGGGCATCCTCGACGCCGCCCTGCCCGCCGCCCTGCCGGCGACGCCCTATGCCCGCTGGGGCGAGGCCGGTTTCTGGCTGCTGCTGCTGGCCGGCCTGCTGGCCGGCCGGGCCTGGCGCACCGCACCACAGCAATAACCCAGCGGAGCGGAGCGCGATCACCGCCTTGAAGTTGCCCGGCCAGGGGCCTTAGGATGCGCGCCTCGCGAAACGATCGCACTCGGCCCCTTGCGAATTGCTGCGGAGATGATGTGGCCGCCTTCGACGCCCCGAAACGGCCCCGCGGTCGTCCCCGGAACGACGAGCCCAGCCCGTTGGACGTGCATATCGGCGGCCGCATCCGTTTGCGCCGGACCCTGCTGGGCTTCAGCCAGGCCAAGCTGGCGACAGCGGTCGGCCTGACCTTCCAGCAGATCCAGAAATACGAGCACGGCTCGAACCGCATCGGCGCCAGCCGCCTGCACCAGCTGAGCCGGGTGCTCGAGGTGCCGGTCGACTTCTTCTTCGAGGATGCGCCGCCGATCGCCGGGACACTGCCGCAGGGCCTGGCCGACGAGGCCGAGCCCTATGATGCCGGGCCGGACCCGATGCAGCGGCGCGAGACGCTGGAGCTGATCCGCGCCTATTACCGGGTCGAGGACCACGCCACCCGGCGCCGCGTGCTCGACCTGCTCAAGGCGATGTCCGGCGCCCGCACCGACGAGGCCGGCACCGACGGCGAAACCTGAGGCTCCGGCGCGCTTTGCCTCCCCCGGCGGCCGAGGCTGATTGCAGCTCCCCTTGACCGCATGCCGCACCCCTGCGAAAAGACCGGTCGCCGTCGCACGATATTTTCCGCAACTTTCCCTTCAGGGCAGCCCAGGGGTTCGACGTGGCCAAAGGCAATTACATCTTCACCAGCGAATCCGTCGCGGAAGGTCATCCCGACAAGGTTTGCGACCGGATTTCCGATTCCATCGTCGATCTGTACCTGGGCGCCGACCCTGAGGCGCGCGTCGCCGTCGAGACGCTGGCCACCACCAACCGCGTCGTGATCGCCGGCGAAGTCCGCGGTCCGGCCTCGATCACCCCTGACCTGCTGGAGCAGGCCGCCCGCGACGCCGTGCGCGACATCGGCTACGAGCAGGACGGCTTCCATTGGCGCAACGCCAAGGTCGAGGTGCTGGTGCACCAGCAGTCGGCCGACATCGCGGTCGGCGTCGACGCCGCCGGCAACAAGGATGAAGGCGCCGGCGACCAGGGCATCATGTTCGGCTATGCCTGCCGCGAGACCGACGCGCTGATGCCGGCGCCGATCCAGTTCTCGCACCAGATCCTCAAGAACCTGGCCGACGCGCGCCATTCCGGCCGCGCGCCCCAGTTCGGCCCCGACGCCAAGGCGCAGGTGTCGCTGCGGTACGAGAACCACAAGCCGGTCGCCGCGACCTCGGTCGTGGTCTCGACCCAGCATGCCGAAGGCCTGGACCAGGCCGAGGTGCGCGAGATCGTGCGGCCCTACGTCCTGTCCGTCCTGCCCGAGGGCTGGATGTGCGACGAGCCGCATTTCTACGTCAACCCGACCGGCCGCTTCGTCATCGGCGGCCCGGACGGCGATGCCGGCCTGACCGGCCGCAAGATCATCGTCGACACCTATGGCGGCGCGGCCCCGCATGGCGGCGGCGCCTTCTCCGGCAAGGACCCGACCAAGGTCGACCGTTCGGCCGCCTACGCCGCGCGGTATTTGGCCAAGAACGTGGTCGCGGCCGAACTGGCGGACCGTTGCGTCATCCAGCTCAGCTACGCCATCGGCGTGGCCCATCCGCTGTCGGTCTACATCGACACCCAGGGCACCGGCCGGGTCGACGAGGACAAGCTGTCGGACGTGCTGCAGCAGCTGGTCAACCTCAGCCCGCGCGGCATCCGCACCCATCTCGGCCTGAACCGGCCGATCTATGCCCGCACCTCCTCCTATGGCCATTTCGGCCGCGCCCCGGAGGCCGATGGCGGCTTCTCGTGGGAGCGGACGGACCTGGTGGACGAGCTTCGCTCGGCCTTCTGATCCCATGACCGAGACGGACGGCGCCGAGGGGACCTCCCCGAAGCGCCGCAACTTCCACGGCCGGCGCCAGGGGCGAAAGCTCCGCGCCGGCCGCGCCGCTTTGATCGAGACCCTGCTGCCGCAGCTGACGGTCGCGCTGCCCGCGGATGGCGGGGCGCTCGACCCCCTGTCGCTGTTCCCGCGCCCGGCCCGCGAGGTCTGGGTCGAGATCGGCTTCGGCGCCGGCGAGCACCTGGCCTGGCAGGCCGGCCACCACCCCGATGTCGGCATCATCGGCTGCGAGCCCTACATCAACGGCATGTCGACCCTGCTGGCGGCCGTCGCGGGCGAAGGGCTGGACATGGTGCGGCTGTGGGCCGACGACGCCCGGCCGCTGCTCGACCGCCTGCCGGACGGGTCGATCTCCCGCATCTTCCTGCTGTTTGCCGATCCCTGGCCGAAGGCGCGCCACAGCAGCCGGCGCTTCATCCAGGACGCCACCGTGGCCGACCTGGCCCGCCTGCTGCGCGATGACGGCGAGCTGCGCATCGCCACCGACGACGCCCCGCTGCTCGACTGGTCGCTGGAGCGTGTCCGCCGCAACCCGGCTTTCACTTGGACGGCACAAGGTCCGGGTGACTGGCGCGAGCGCCCGGACGACTGGCCGCCGACCCGATACGAGCAGAAGGCGCTGCACGGACGCCCCTACTACCTGCGATTCCGGCGCCACGCGCGAAACTAGACGCGAATCGGGTTGCGTATTGCGGGTGGATCGCTATATATCACCGCAGTTACCCATAGCGTTCGGCTCGAATGTTATTCGGTCGATCGGTCGATTAGGGTGGGCTGCGGCCCGCCTTTTTTGTTGTGGTGACGGCTTTCCATGGCTCTGGACGCGGGGAATGCCGGAGAGAATGACGCAAGTGGATCAAGTGCGCGCGATCGTGGCACCGTCGCTGGAAGCGATGGGCTATGAGGTCGTGCGCGTCCTGATGATGGGCAGCGAGCATCGGCCGCAGCTTCAGATCATGGCCGAGCGGGTCGACCGCCAGGGCATGACCGTGGAGGATTGCGCCGACATCAGCCGCGCCGTGTCGGCGATCCTCGACGTCGAGGATCCGATCAAGAGCGCCTACACGCTCGAGGTCTCCTCGCCCGGCATCGACCGCCCGCTGACCAAGCCCGCCGACTACGAACGCTTCCTCGGCCATGAGGCGCGGATCGAGACCCGGATCGCCGTCGCCGGCCGCAAGCGGTTCCGCGGTACCCTCACCGGGGTCGAGGGCGAGGCGGTGCTGCTTCGCCCGGAGAAGGAGGACGAGGTGGTTCAGGTGCCCTTCGCCGAGATCCAGCGCGCGAAGCTGATCCTCACCGACGCCCTGATCGAAGCCGCTGCGGCGGAAGCCGAGCAGGCCGCCGCCGTTGCGGCAGCCGCTGCCCCGCAGCCTGACGCACAAGACGCATAGGAACGCCCAAGGCATGGAACTCCTTCATGTTGCCGATGTCGTGGCCCGCGAGAAGAGCATCGATCGCGACGAGGTGCTGACCGCCATGGAGCAGGCCATCCAGAAGGCCGGTCGCTCCAAATACGGCCATGAGCACGACATTCGTGCCCACATCAACCGCAAGTCCGGCGAGATCGAGCTGCGCCGCTATCGCCAGATCGTCGAGACTGTCGAGGACGAGGCCACCCAGCTGGCCGCCCCCGACGCCGCCAAGCGCTGGCCGACCATGAAGGTCGGCGAGTTCGTCATCGACGACCTGCCGCCGATCGATTTCGGCCGCATCGCCGCGCAGACGGCGAAGCAGGTCATCGTGCAGAAGGTGCGCGAGGCCGAGCGTCACCGCCAGTTCGAGGAATACAAGGACCGGGTCGACGAGGTCGTCAACGGCGCGGTCAAGCGCGTCGAATACGGCAACGTCACCGTCGATCTCGGCCGCGCCGAGGGCGTCATCCGCCGCGACGAGCTGCTGCCGCGCGAGCATTTCAAGGTCGGCGACCGCGTCCGTGCCTACATCTACGACGTCCGCGAGGAAGCCCGCGGCCCGCAGATCTTCCTGTCCCGCGCCCATGGCCAGTTCATGGCCAAGCTGTTCGCGATGGAAGTGCCGGAGATCTATGACGGCATCATCGAGATCAAGTCGGTGGCCCGCGACCCGGGCAGCCGCGCCAAGATCGCGGTGATCTCGAAGGACAGCTCGATCGACCCGGTCGGCGCCTGCGTCGGCATGCGCGGCAGCCGCGTCCAGGCCGTCGTCGGCGAACTGCAGGGCGAGAAGATCGACATCATTCCGTGGTCGTCGGATCCCGCCACCTTCGTGGTCAACGCGCTGGCCCCGGCCGAGGTCGCCAAGGTCGTGCTCGACGACACCCAGAACCGCATCGAGGTGGTGGTGCCGGACGACCAGCTGTCGCTGGCGATCGGCCGCCGCGGCCAGAATGTCCGCCTGGCCTCGATGCTGACCGGCTGGGACATCGACATCCTGACCGAGGCCGAGGAGAGCGAGCGCCGCCAGGAAGAGACCCGGACGCGCAGCGAGCTGTTCATGGAGGCCCTGGACGTCGACGACGTCATCGCCCATCTGCTGGTGGCCGAAGGCTTCCGCCAGGTCGAGGAGATCGCCTACACCCCGCTGGACGAGCTGGCGGAGATCGAAGGCTTCGACGAGACCGTGGCCGGCGAGCTGCAGCAGCGCGCGCTGCGCTGGCTCGAGGAGCGCGACCGCAAGCTGACCGAACGCTACCGCGAGCTGGGCGTCACCGACGACCTGGCCGCGATCGAGCAGCTGACGCCGGCGATCCTGGTCAAGCTGGCCGAGACCGGCGTGAAGACGCTGGACGACCTGGCGGACCTGGCCGGCGACGAGCTGGTCGAGACGCTCGGCGAAAAGACAATCTCGCTCGATGAGGCCAACGCCCTGATCATGCAGGCGCGGGCCCATTGGTTCGAGGAGGAGACCAAGGCCTGAGCGACACGACCACCCTTCCCCCGGACGACGACGCGGCCGAGCCCGACGCGAACGGGCCGCTGCGCCGCTGCATCGCGACCGCCGCCGTGCGGCCGAAGGCGGAGCTGATTCGCTTCGTCGTCGGCCCTGAGGGGGAGATCGTGCCCGATCTGGCCGAGAAGCTGCCGGGCCGGGGACTGTGGGTCGCGGCCGACCGCGCGGCGCTGCAGCGGGCGGTGACCAAGAAGCTGTTCGCCCGGGCGGCGCGGGAATCGGTCAAGGTGCCCGACGATCTGGTCGAACGGGTCGAGGCCCTGCTGTTTCGGAACTGCATCGATCTCATCGGAATGGCACGCCGCGCGGGACAGGCGGTGGCCGGATATGAGAAAGTGCATGCTTGGCTGGTCGAGGGTCGCGTCGCGGTCCTGCTCGGGGCGTCTGACGGCGCCATGGACGGGCGGGGCAAGTTGGCCGCGCTGGCTTCGTCGATCCCGTCGCAACCTCGCCTGGTGGAGACGTTCTCTGCGGATACGCTGGGGATGGCCTTTGCCCGGGACAGAATGGTACATGCCGCGGTAGCGCGCGGTGGGTTGTCGAAACGGCTGCTCGCGGAAGCGCTGCGGTTGGACGGAATTCGTGGTCGAGCCGACGGACCGGCTGGACGTGGTGTGGTCGACGAGGCATCCAATGCCGCGCCGGCCTTCTCTGTACAGGGATAGCGGCGGATCACGCTGGACGATATGACGGATAGCAAGGAACAAGATCGCAAGACGCTGTCGCTGGGCAGTGCCAAGCCGAAGCTGACCCTTAGCGGGAAGCCGGGCGATTCAGGACAGGTGCGCCAGCAATTCAGCCACGGCCGTTCGAAGGCGGTGACCGTCGAGGTCAAGCGCCAGCGCGGCGGCACCAACACGGCCCTGGCCGATGGCGGCGCCGCAGCCCGGCGTGCGGCCGAAGGCGGCGGCCAGCCTGGCCGCAGCGGCCGCGGCGGTGGTGGCGGTGCCGGTGGGCGGGTCCTGTCGCAGGCCGAACGCGAGGCGCGGCAACGCGCCCTGCAGGGGGCCTTGCGCGAGGAGGAAGCCCGGCGCCTGTTGCCGGACGAGCCCGAGCAGGAGTTCGTCGAGGACTCGGCTGCGCCCGTCGAGACGGCGGCGCCCGAGCCGGCCGCCCCGCTGGATCCCGAATCCCTGCGTCGCCGCGAGCTCGAAGAGCTCAACGCGATCGAGGACGAGGCCAAGCGCAAGATCACCGAGGAACGCTTCCTGCTCGACGAGGAGCAGAAGCGCCGCGATGGCGAGCGCGCCGCCGAGGACGCCCGCCGCAAGGCTGTGGCCGACCGGTCCGGCCAGGCGGCCGCCGCCCGTGCCCCGGCCGAGGTGCCCGGCGCCCGCGTCGCGGCCACGGCCGATGACGAGGAAGATCCGCGCCGCAAGGCTGGCGGTGGTCGCGGGGCCCCTGCTGGCCGTGGCGCCCTGCCCGGCCGCGGTGCGCCGCCCAGCCCGCCCCGGCGTGCACCCGGCCCGGGCAAGTCCGAGCCGAAGCGCCGCTCCGGCAAGATGACCGTGGTCCAGGCCCTGAGCGACGACGGCGAGACCCGCGGCCGCAGCCTGGCGGCGATGCGCCGGGCCCGCGAACGCGAGCGTCTGGCCCAGCTGAGCCAGAACCAGGAGAAGTTCTCCCGCGAGGTGGTGATCCCCGAGGTCATCACTGTGCAGGAGCTGGCCAACCGCATGGCCGAGCGTGGCGGCGACGTCGTCAAGTCGCTGATGCGCATGGGTGTGATGGCGACGATCACCCAGTCGATTGATGCCGACACGGCCGAACTGGTGGTGGCGGAATTTGGACATAAGGTAAAACGCGTGGCCGAATCCGACGTCGAGATCGGCCTGCGGGGCGACGAGGACGAGGCGGAGCATCTCCAGCCGCGGCCCCCGGTCGTTACCATCATGGGCCATGTCGACCACGGCAAGACCTCGCTGCTCGATGCGCTGCGGCACACCAATGTCGTGTCCGGCGAAGCCGGCGGCATCACCCAGCACATCGGCGCCTATCAGGTTCAGGTCGCATCCGGCCAGCGCGTCACCTTCATCGACACGCCGGGCCACGCCGCCTTCACCGAGATGCGCGCCCGCGGCGCCAACACCACGGACATCGTCGTCCTGGTGGTCGCCGCGAATGACGGCGTCATGCCGCAGACGGTCGAGGCGATCCGTCATGCCCGCGCCGCTGGCGTGCCGATCATCGTCGCGATCAACAAGATCGACCTGCCCGACGCCAAGCCCGAGCGCGTGCGCACCGAGTTGCTGCAGCACGAGATCGTGGTCGAGGAGATGGGCGGCGAGACGCTGGACGTTCCGGTGTCGGCCAAGACCCGCGAAGGCCTCGACAAGCTGGTCGAGACCATCCTGCTGCAGGCCGAAGTGCTCGACCTCAAGGCCAACCCCGACCGCCCGGCCGAAGGCTCGGTGATCGAGGCGAAGCTGGAGCGCGGCCGCGGTTCGGTCGCGACCGTCCTGATCCAGCGCGGCACCGTCAAGGTCGGCGACATCTTCGTCGCCGGCGGCGAATGGGGCCGCGTGCGCGCCCTGCTCGACGACCGCGGCCAGAACCTGAAATCGGCCGGGCCCGCCCAGCCGGTCGAGGTGCTGGGCTTGAACGGCACGCCGCTGGCCGGTGACGACTT
This sequence comes from Inquilinus ginsengisoli, assembly GCF_031453975.1. Taxonomy (NCBI): domain Bacteria; kingdom Pseudomonadati; phylum Pseudomonadota; class Alphaproteobacteria; order Rhodospirillales; family Rhodospirillaceae; genus Inquilinus; species Inquilinus ginsengisoli. Next base: position 156,872 of record NZ_JAVDPW010000013.1, on the reverse strand, counting down.
CGTCGTCGTCGACAGCGAAGGCCGGGCCCGCGAGATCACCGAGTTCCGGACCCGCAAGCGGCGCGAGGCCTCTCACGTCGCCACCGCGCGCGGCTCGCTCGAGCAGATGTTCGAGAAGATCCGCGAAGGCGAGGCGAAGGAGCTGCCGGTCATCATCAAGGGTGACGTGCAGGGTTCGGTCGAAGCCATCGCCGGGTCGCTGGAGAAGGTTGCCGGCGACAATCTCGAGGTGAAGGTCCGGGTGCTGCATTCCGCGGTCGGCGCGATCACGGAAAGCGACGTCACCCTGGCCGCATCGACCGGGGCCATGCTGATCGGCTTCAACGTCCGCGCCAACCCGCAGGCGCGCGAAATGGCGAAGCGCGATGGGGTCGAGATCCGCTACTACTCGATCATCTACAACGTGATCGACGACGTGAAGGCGGCCCTGACCGGCCTGCTGGCGCCGAAGATGCGCGAGAACTACATCGGCAACGCCGAGATCCGCGAAGTCTTCAACATCACCAAGGTCGGCAAGGTCGCCGGCTGCATGATCACCAGCGGCGTGGTCAAGCGCGGCGCCGGTGTCCGCCTGCTGCGCGACAACGTCGTGATGCATGAAGGCACGCTGAAGACCCTCAAGCGCTTCAAGGACGAAGTCCGCGAAGTCCGCGAAGGTTACGAATGCGGCATGGCCTTCGAGAATTACGACGACATGCGCACCGGCGACGTCATCGAGTGCTTCGAACTGGTCGAGGAAATCCGCCAGCTGTAAGGCCGGGCTTCCTGATTTCCTGCACCACCGCCGCCGATCGGGCTTACCCTCGGTCGGTGGCGGATGGATCCTTCCCCCCGGTCCGGCATCACTGCCGGACCGCGGCGTTTTGAGAACGACCCCATGCGACACACCACTCCCCAAGGCCCGAGCCAACGCCAGCTGCGCGTCGGCGAGGAGCTGCGCCATTCCATCGCCGCCATCCTGATGCGGGACGAGCTGCACGACCCCGACCTTGCCGGCATCTCGATCACCGTCTCCGAAGTCCGCCCCAGCCCGGACATGAAGCATGCCGTCGTCTTCGTCACCACGCTGAACGGCGAAAAGATGGACACCGTGCTGCCGGCGCTGCGCCGGGCCGCATCGTTCCTGCGCGGCCAGGTGGCCAAGACCGTGCGGCTGCGCCACACGCCGCAGCTGAGCTTCCAGGCCGACACCTCGTTCGACTACGCGCAGAAGATCAACACGCTGATGCACCGGGACGTGATCGCCCGCGACCTGACCGACGACGACGAAGAGCCGTCGAAGGACAGGACGGACGACACCGATGGCGCGTAAGAAAAGGGGCCGCCCGGTCCATGGCTGGGTGGTGGTCGACAAGCCGGTCGGCGTGACCTCGACCCAGGTGGTCGGCCGCATCCGCCGGCTGTTCGACGCCGAGAAGGCCGGCCATGCCGGGACCCTGGACCCGCTGGCCAGCGGCATTCTGCCGATCGCCCTGGGCGAGGCGACCAAGACGGTGTCCTACGCCATGGACGGCGAGAAGACCTACCGCTTCACCGTGCGCTGGGGCGAGGCGCGCGACACCGACGACACCGAGGGCAAGGTCACCGCGACCAGCGACGTCCGGCCCGACCCGGCCGCCATCGCCGCGATCGTGCCCCGCTTCATCGGCGAGATCAGCCAGGTGCCGCCGGCCTATTCCGCGATCAAGGTCGATGGCGAGCGCGCCTACGACCTGGCCCGCAGCGGCGAGACGGTGGAGTTGGCGGCCCGGCTGATCCGGATCGACGACCTGCGCCTGGCCGAGATCCCCGATGCCGACCACGCCACCTTCGACGTCCAGTCGGGCAAGGGCGCCTATATGCGCGGCCTGGCCCGCGACATCGCGCTGGCCCTTGGCACGGTGGGACACATCGTCGCATTGCGCCGCACGCGAGTCGGGCCCTTCGGCCTTGACGCGTCGGTCCCCTTGGCGCATATCGACGCGCTGGCCGAGCAATCGGCCCTCGACAGCATTCTGCTTCCGATCGCGACCCCGCTGGACGACATCCCGGCGGTGGCCTTGACGGAAGCTGAAGCGCATCGGATGCGGCACGGCCAACCGGTCGCGCTGCTACGACGCTCGGATCGGGAGCGGATCGCCGCCCTCGATCTCGATCCGGACAACCCGGACGCCATCGTGTTGGCCACCTGCGGGAACACTCCCGTGGCCCTGGCCCGCATCGACGGCGGCGAGATCCGGCCGGTGCGCATCCTCAACCTCTGATTAGGAGACCACGATGTCGATTACGCCGGAGCGCAAACAAGAGGTCATTGGCACTTATGCCCCCAAGGCCGGGGACACCGGTTCGCCGGAAGTGCAGATCGCCATCTGGTCCGAGCGCATCACGAACCTGACCGAACACCTGAAGACCCATCCCAAGGATTTCCACAGCCGCCGCGGCCTGCTGATCATGGTCGGCCGCCGCCGCAGCCAGTTGGATTATCTCAAGCGCAAGAACGTGGCGCGCTATGAGACGATCATCAAGAGCCTCGGCCTGCGCCGCTGATCCGACGCATGCCGGTCCACTGCCTTTGCCCGGGTCGCCAGATGATCGGGTTCCCACCGATCATGCGGCCATCCGCGGCGAAGGTTCGTGGCGGTCCAGCACCAGACGAAGATTCCGTTTCGTGACATCAGCGCCGCCGGCATCCGTGCCGGCGGCGCTTGTCGTATTTCGCCCCCGGGCCCGGCGTGGAGCGGCCCGACCCCGATAGGCACATCAAGGCACGGGGTGTCCGAGGAAGGAAAAGCGATGTTCAACATCTATCGCAAAGAGATCATCTGGGGCGGCCGCAAGCTGATCCTCGAGACCGGCAAGATCGCCCGGCAGGCCGATGGCGCCGTGCTGGTCACCTATGGCGAGAGCGTCGTGCTCTGCACCGCGGTCGGCTCGAAGCAGAAGTCGAAGTTCGATTTCTTCCCGCTGACCGTGAACTACCAGGAAAAGGCGTTCGCCGCCGGCAAGATCCCGGGCGGCTTCTTCAAGCGCGAAGGCCGCCCGTCCGAGAACGAGACGCTGGTCAGCCGCCTGATCGATCGCCCGATCCGCCCGCTGTTCCACCCGAGCTACCGCAACGAGACCCAGGTCGTCGCCACGGTGCTGAGCCACGATCTGGAGAATGATCCTGACATCGCGGCCCTGGTCGGCGCCTCCGCCGCCCTGACCATCTCGGGCATCCCGTTCCTGGGCCCGATCGGCGCCGCGCGCGTCGGCTACATCGACGGCCAGTACATCCTGAACCCGACGATCGCCCAGACCGCCGAGAGCAAGCTGGACCTCGTCGTCGCCGGCACGACCGAAGGCGTGCTGATGGTCGAGTCCGAGGCCAGCGAGCTGACCGAGGAGATCATGCTGGGCGCCGTCGCGTTCGGCCACGCCGCCGCCCGTGAGGTGATCCAGGCGATCATCGAGCTGGCCGAGCTGTGCGCCAAGGAGCCCTGGGCCCTGACCGAGGAGCCGGCCGAGGTCGGTGCCGTCCGCGGCAAGTTCCAGAGCGTCGCCGGCGAGCTGCGCGACGCCTACAAGATCGTGCGCAAGCAGGATCGCTATGCCGCCGTCGACGCGGTGAAGCAGAAGGCGCTGGCGCTGCTCGAGGGCAACGACGCCGAGCTGGCCGTCGGCTCGAAGGTGTTCAAGGATTTCGAGAGCGACATCGTCCGCGGCAACGTGCTGGACACCGGCCTGCGTATCGACGGTCGCGACACCAAGACGGTCCGCCCGATCGTCGCCGAAGTCGGTGTGCTGAAGCGGGCCCATGGTTCGGCCCTGTTCACCCGCGGCGAGACCCAGGCGCTGGTGGTCACCACCCTCGGCACCGGGCAGGACGAGCAGATCGTGGACGCGCTCGAGGGCGAGTACCGCGAAAACTTCATGCTGCACTACAACTTCCCGCCCTATTCGGTCGGTGAAGCGGGCCGCATGGGCAGCCCCGGCCGCCGCGAGATCGGCCATGGCAAGCTGGCCTGGCGGTCGATCCACCCGGTGCTGCCGTCGAAGGAGCAGTTCCCCTACACCATCCGCGTGGTGTCGGAGATCACCGAGTCCAACGGCTCGTCCTCGATGGCGACGGTCTGCGGCACGTCCCTGGCGCTGATGGATGGCGGCGTGCCGCTGTCCAGCCCGGTGGCCGGCATCGCCATGGGCCTGATCAAGGAAGGCGACCGCTTCGCCGTCCTGACCGACATCCTGGGCGACGAGGATCACCTCGGCGACATGGACTTCAAGGTGGCCGGCACCGAGCAGGGCATCACCAGCCTGCAGATGGACATCAAGATCACCTCGATCACCGAGGAGATCATGAAGATCGCCCTGGAGCAGGCCCGCGAAGGCCGCGTCCACATCCTGGGCGAGATGGCCAAGGCGCTGGCGGGTGCCCGCGGCGAGGTCAACAAGAACGCCCCGCGCATCACCACCTTCCAGATCCCGAAGGACAAGATCCGCGAAGTCATCGGCACCGGCGGCAAGGTGATCCGCGAGATCACCGAGACCACCGGCGCCAAGATCGACATCGAGGACGACGGCACCATCAAGGTGGCGGCGGTCGACGAGACGGCGGCCGAGGCGGCGATCAACTGGATCAAGGGCATCGTCGCCGAGCCCGAGGTCGGCAAGGTCTACAGCGGCAAGGTGGTGAAGGCGGTCGATTTCGGCGCCTTCGTCAACTTCCTGGGCAGCCGCGACGGCCTCGTCCACATCTCGGAGATGCGGCCGGGCCGTGTCGCCAAGGTGGCGGACGTGCTGAAGGTCGGCGACGAGGTCAAGGTCAAGGTCCTCGGCTTCGACGACCGCGGCAAGATCAAGCTGTCGATGAAGTTCATCGACCAGCAGACCGGCGCCGAGCTGCCGCGCGACGAGCAGCGCCAGGCCGACGCCAACTGAGGCTCGCGCTTCGGCGGACACGACAAGGGGCGGCCTTCGGGCCGCCCCTTTCCGTTTGGCCCTATGCCGGGCGCTTGAACCCGGCGGTGTCGATCGGCAGCTGGCGGATGCGCTTGCCCGTCGCCGTGAAGATGGCGTTGCACAGCGCCGGGATCACCGGCGGCAGCGCCGGTTCGCCCAGGCCGGTCGGCGGGAATTCGGTGGTCACGAACTCGACCTCGATCTCCGGCAGCCCCGGGGTCCGCGGCAGCGGATAGGTGTCGAAATTCTCCTGCTCGACCCGGCCGCCGGTCAGCCGGATCGCCAGCCCCCCGAGCGCCTGGCCGAGCCCGTCGATCACCGACCCCCGCACCTGGTTCAGCGCGCCGGACGGGTTGACGACCTGGCTGCCGATGTCGCCCGCCACCCAGACCCGCGGCACCCGCACCGTGCCGTCCTGCGCCACCGCGGCCTCGACCACCTCGGCGAAATAGCCCTGGTGGCAGAAGTAGAAGGCGAAGCCCTTGGCGCTGCCGGCGGCCGGCTTGGTGGTCCAATCCGCCATCGCCAGCACCTTCTCGATCACGCCGCGGGCCCGGCCGGTGTGGAACGGGGTCCGCGACCCCTCGCGCAACGGCAGCAACCGCGGTTCGCCCAGCAGGCCCAGCGTCAGGCCCGGCAGGTCGGTGCCGGCCGCGACCGCCACCTCGTCGAGGAAGGACTGGAACGCCCAGGCCAGGGCGTTCGAGCGCGGCGCCCGCATCGGGCAGGTCGGCACCACGCTGTCGATGCCGGACTGGGCGAACAGCAGATTCGGCACCAGCAGCGCCGGCAGCTCCTGGAAGTCGAACTCGCCGCCCGAGGTCGGCTTGCCGCCCTTCGTCAGCGTCACGAAGTGGTTGCTGAAGGCCACCGGCTTGTTGTCGGCGTCGAAGCCGGCGGTGAAGCGGTGCCAGCCGGCGGGGCGGTAGAAGTCGTGCTGGATGTCCTCCGTCCGGCTCCACAGCAGCTTGACCGGCGTGCCGGGCACCTGCTGCGCGATCGCCGCCGCCTGGACCACATAGTCGTTCATCAGCCGCCGGCCGAAGCCGCCGCCGATGCGCGGCATGTGCATGGTGATGGCATCGGGCTTCAGGCCCAGCGCGTCGGCCACCAGGCCGCGCCCGCGCTCCGGCATCTGGGTCGGGGCCCACAGCTCCAGCTTGCCGTCCTGGAACAGCGCCGTGCAGTTCTGCGGCTCCAGCGGCGCATGCGACAGGAACGGGTAGGCGTAGTCCGCGCTGATCCGCCGCGCGGCCCCGGCCAGGGCGCCGTCGACATCGCCGGCGCGATAGTTCTCGCCCTGCGGCTTGCCGTCCAGCAGCGCCTTGGCCTGGGCGTCATAGGCCTCGGTGCTCTGCGCCGCGCCGGCCCCGTCGTCCCATTCGGCCTGCAGCGCGTCGCGCGCCTGGTTCGCCAGCCACCAGTTGGTGGCCAGGATGGCGACGCCGTCGACCAGGCTTTCGGGCCGGCCGTTGCCCTTGACGGTGACGACGTGCTTCACCCCGGGCCGGGCCAGCGCCGCCTCGGCATTCGCCGATTTCAGCGTGCCGCCGAACACCGGGCTGCGCTCCAGCACCGCGTACAGCATGTTGGGCAGCCGGGTGTCGATGCCGAAGATCGGCTCGCCCCGCACGACGCGCGGGCTGTCGCAGCCGCCGGTCGGCTGGCCGATGATGCGGAACGCCGCCGGGTCCTTCAGCGTCAGCGTCTTCGGGTCGGGCGCCGGCAGCGCCGCGGCCGCCGACGCGATCTCGCCATAGCCCAGGCTGCGCCCACTGGCGGCGTGCAGCAGCCGCCCGGACCGGGTGGTGACGCTGTCGGCCGGGACGCCCCAGCGCTGCGCCGCCGCCGCGACCAGCAGCGCCCGCGCCGCGGCGCCGATCTGGCGCATCGGCATCCAGTTGGTCGGCGTGGCCTGGCTGCCCCCGGCCATCTGGGTGCCGTAGACGGCCTGGTCCGCCATCGCCTGGACCACGGTGACCTGGTCCCAGTCGACGTCGAGCTCGTCGGCGATGATCATCGACAGCGACGTCTTGATGCCCTGCCCGATCTCGGGGTTCTTGCCGGTGATCGTCACCCGCCCGTCCGGCGCGATGGCGATGAAGGCGCCGAGCGTTCCGCCCTGCCCGTCATCGGCCGTGGCCAACCCCGGCAGGGTCACGTCGATCAGCAGCCCGCCGCCGACCAGCAGCGAGGTCTTGAGGAAGGCGCGCCGGCCGATACCGGTCTCCGGAAGCACGTGGCCCATCAGCCGGCCCCCCCTGCCGCCGCCTTCCGCTCTGCCGCCTTCAGGATGGCGGCGCGGATGCGGGTGTAGGTGCCGCAGCGGCACAGATTGCCCGCCATGGCGTCGTCGATGTCGGTCTCGTCGGGCGCTGGTTTGGTGTTGAGCAGCGCCGCGGCGGACATGATCTGCCCGGCCTGGCAGTAGCCGCACTGCATCACATCGAGCGCGAGCCAGGCCTGCTGCAGCCGGGCGCCGATGTCGGTGTCGCCGATCGCCTCGATGGTGACGATCTTCGAGGGGCCGACATCGCCGATCGCGGTCTGGCAGGCGCGCACCGCCGCGCCGTCGAGATGCACGGTGCAGGCGCCGCACAGCCCCGCGCCGCAGCCGAATTTGGTGCCGACCAGCCCGAGCTCGTCGCGCAGCGCCCACAGCAGGGGCATCTCCGGCGGCGCCTCGATCCGTTCGGTCCGACCATTGATATTGAGTTCGACAGCCATGGACAGCTCCGTCACTACGACTGGCCGCGCACGGAGGGATCGCCGCCTGCGCGCCGAGTCCTGGGAGGTTACGATCCGTCTGTCGCAGAACTGTGCCAGGGTTTGTCACAGCCGTCACAGCCTGTCGGCCGGCTGGGACATTTGGTCCCTTATGGCGGCGGGGGATGCCTTTCAGGCGTCGCCGCGCTTGTCGAACTCGCCTTCGGCCTTGCCGCGACGCCAATAGGCCACGGCGAGGTGGCGGCTCTTGTCGAGGCCGTGATCCTCGCGCCAATGCGCCCGCAGCGTCCGGAAGGAATCGAACTCCACGCCCGCCCAGGCGAAGACCCGCCCACCGTCGCGCGGCCAGGCCACCCTGCGCACCGCATCCTGCAGCCGGGTGGTGGTGCCCGCCGCGGCGCCGCGGCGGTGCAGCCAGACCAGCTCGACCCCCGGCGGGCGGACGAGCGCCTGCTCCTCCGCCGCGTCGGCGACCTCGACGAAGGCGTGGCCGCGCGCGTCGGACGGCAGGGTCTCGAGGATGCGGCCGATCGCCGGCAGCGCCGTCTCGTCGCCGGCCAGGAGATACCAGTCGGCGGCGCCGACGGTGCCGCCGCCGGGGCCGAGCATGCCGACCAGGTCGCCCGGCTGGGCCCGTTCGGCCCAGGCGCTGCCCGGGCCCTCGTCGCCATGCAGGGCGAAATCGATGTCGACCCGCCCGGCGGCCACGTCGATGCGGCGGATGGTGTAGGTGCGCAGCGCCGGCCGCGCCGGGCCCGCGGGCCACACCGGCAGGCCGTTCGGACCCATGACCGGCCATTCCGGCGCGACCATCCCGGCCGGCGGGATCAGCAGCTTCACATGCAGCCCGCCCGAGGCGTAGCGGGCGAGGTCCGGCCCGGCCAGCGTCACCCGGCGCATATGCGGCGTAACCGCGGAGGCGCCCAGCACCCGCATCTCGCGGAAGTTCGGCGGCCGCGCCACCGCGGCGGCATCGCCGGTCCAGACGATCTGCGCTTCGGCCGCCAGCTCCAGCAGATGGGTGGCCAGGGCCATCTTCACCGTGACCAGCGCCGCCTCGTCCTCAGCCTCCGCCGCCAGGACCATCAGGCCGGGCTCGGCCCGCATGGTGGCGACGCCGGCGCCGAGCACGGCGCGGCCGGACCCCGCCGCCTCGCTGACCTCGACCTCGTGCCGCGCCAGGGCGGCGCAGAGGCGGGAGATGATCGGACCGGGCGCGTCCAGCCGGATCCGCGCCTCGGCCTTCAGCCTGGCCATGTCTCGCTGTCTCCTCGACTTCGGGGCCCCATGGCCGCCGCAAGCTGTAGGGCAGATAAGAATGATTCGCAAGAAAGGCAACATCCGATGCCTTCCGGCCTTGATCTCCGGCCGCTTTGCCGCGACCTTCACCCACTGATTCGGAAATTGCGGAGAGGCCCATGTCGATGACCACGCGGATGGCGATCCTGGGCGCGGCGATGCTGCTGGCCGGGTGCCAGACCTCGGGCATGAGCCAGACGGTCGTGCCGACCCCGGTGCCGGGCGGCACGCCGGCGACGTCGTCCCTGTCGGACGCCCAGGGCTTCCAGCAATGGGTCGCGGCGTTCCGCGCCGAGGCCGCCGGCCGCGGCATCAGCCAGGCCACCCTGGCCACCGCCTTCGACACGGTGCAGTTCCTGCCCAAGGTGATCGATTCCGACCAGTCGCAGTCGGAGTTCACCAAATCGGTGTGGACCTATCTCGACAGCGCCGTGTCGCCCGACCGCATCCGCAACGGCCAGGCGATGCTGGCGCAGTGGTCTTCGGCCGCCAATTCGGCCGAGCAGCGCTACGGCGTGCCGAAGCAGGTCATCGTCGCGATCTGGGGGATCGAGAGCAATTACGGCCAGAATTTCGGCAACATCGAGATCATCGATGCCCTGGCCACCCTGGGCTATGAGGGGCGGCGCCAGGATTTCGCCAAGACCGAGCTGTACGCCGCGCTGCAGATCCTGCAGCAGGGCGACATCAGCCGCGACCGCATGCTCGGCTCCTGGGCCGGCGCCATGGGCAACACCCAGTTCCTGCCCTCGGTGTTCCTGAGTTCCGCGGTCGACGCCGATGGCGACGGCCGCCGCGACATCTGGGGCAGCATCCCCGACGTGATGGCGTCGACCGCCAACTACCTCGCCCAGTCCGGCTGGCAGCGCGGCCAGCCCTGGGGCGTCGAGGTCACGCTGCCGCCCGGCTTCGACTATTCGGTGGCGGAGCTGACGACCAAACTGCCGGTGGCGCAATGGGCGGCGATGGGCGTGAAGCCAGTGTCCGGCCGCACCCTGCCGGCGCTGGGCGACGCCTCAGTGATCACCCCCGCCGGCGCCCGCGGCCCGGCCTTCCTGGTCGGCCCGAACTTCGGCGTGATCATGAAGTACAACGCCTCCACCAGCTATGCGCTGGCGGTGGGCCACCTGTCCGACCGGCTGGCCGGCGGCGGCCCGATCGCCGGGGCCTGGCCGCGGGACGAACAGCCGCTGTCGCGCAACGAGGTGATCGAACTGCAGACGCTGCTGGAGGCCAAGGGCTTCTCCACCGGCGGCACGCCGGACGGCCTGCTGGGCCCGGCGACGCGCAAGGCGATCCGTGGCTGGCAGGTGTCGAAGGGCCAGATCCCCGACGGCTTCGCCACCACCGCCCTGCTGCAGGCGGTCCGCGCAGGGTAGGGTCGGGCGCGAGGGGTAGGCCGGGCGCGTCACAGCCGGAACGCCCTCTTGCCAAACGCCCGGTTTACCGGCGGAGTGAGTCCGCCGGTTCCCTGACGACGACTCGCCCATGTCCGACCTGCTGCTGTACGCCCTTCTCGCCGGTGCCGTGGGCGGCATCCTGTCCAGCCTTGTGATGCGGTTGAAGCCGGAGGCGTCCCGCACGTCGCACGCCCCCGAACCGGTCCCCGGACCTGAGGCAACGGACCCAGCGGATGCGGTCGCCGCACCCGGGCCAGCGACGACGGCGGCCGCCATCCTCCAGCAGCTCAGCCAGGGGTTGGCCGATAAGGGCGAGGAGATCCGCAATCCGGGAGAATTGCTGGGTATCCCGGAGTTCCAGGTGGCTCTCGACGCGATGCGGCGCCCGGATGCCGATTTCGACCTGCTGCATCACCACGCATTGGGCCCCAACTGGCCACTCGCCTGCGCCGCATTCACGGTGCTGCAGGACCACCCGGACCGGCAATCGCTGGCCGAGGCGGTGCTGCGGCACGTGCCGCACACGCGCCCCTTCGTCCTGCCCGATGCGTTGCGGTTCCTGACCACGCTCGATCCCCGCCCTCTCATCGGGCAGGTGGTGATGGCCGTCCCGGAGTGGTGGGAGCGCAACCCGGTCATCCCCCGCTTCTTCGAGGCCTATTTCAACCGCAGCGCCGAACTCGGCGACACCCCGAGCTTCGGCGCTCTCCTCGGCCGGTATGCCGATCCCGACCTCGGACCCGTCCGGACCCTGCTGCATAAGATCCAGCACCCCTTCGCCGCGCGCCTGCTCGAGGAGCTCAGGACCTGGCAGGATACGCGGATCGACCGCGGCTTCCTTTCCGGCGTCGGCAGGTTGTGGAGCGAGGACGAGGACGACCGGTTCCTGATCTCGCCTGCCGTCTGGCAGGAGCAGCTTTCCGTCGCCGAAACCGCGATCTCCGCGCCGCGTCCGCGCTCGGTCCTGGTCAGCGGCCCCCCGCGCATCGGCAAGAGCTCGTTCCTGCGCCTGCTCGGCATGCGGCTGCACGACGCCGGCTGGCAGCTGTTCATGGCGAGCGGCCACGAACTGATGGCCGGCCAGATGTATATCGGCCAGCTCGAAGGACGGATCCGCCAGCTGGTCGAGGCGCTGCATGCCCGCCGCAAGATCGTCTGGTATGTGCGCGACCTCGGCCAGCTCGCCGGCAGCGGCACCCACAGAGGGCAGGCGGCCAGCATCCTCGACCAGATCATGCCGGCGTTGGTGGCCGGCGACCTGATCGTGGTGGGCGAAACCGGGCAGGCGGCCGCGATGCGGCTGTTCCAGGCCTACCCTTCGCTGCGTTCGGTGATCGAGACCGTCGCGCTGGAGCCGATGAATGAAGGCCAGACGCTGGAGCTGACGACGGAACTCGGCCGGCGCATTGCCGACACCGTCGGCGTGACCGTGTCGGAGCAGGCCGTCACCACGACCATGGAGCTTGCCCAGCACTATCTCGGCAACGGCCAGCTGCCCGGTGCCGTCCTGGAACTTCTCAAGCGCGCCACCGCCCGCTCGGTGCATGCCGGTGAAGAGACGCTGACCGCGGCCAGCGTGATCGCCACCCTGTCGCAGATCTCCGGCCTGCCGTCGGTGATCCTCGACACCAGCCAGCGCGTGGAACTGGCCACCATCCGCGACTATTTCAGCAGCCGCGTCATCGGCCAGGACGAGGCGGTGCAGGCGGTGGTCGACCGCATCGCCATGCTCAAGGCCGGCCTGACCGATCCAAGCCGCCCCATCGGCGTCTTCCTTCTGGCCGGCCCGACCGGCACGGGCAAGACCGAGCTGGCCAAGACGCTCGCCTCCTTCCTGTTCGGCGCGCCCGACCGGATGGCGCGGCTGGACATGAGCGAGTTCCAGACGGCGGAGTCCACCGGCAAGATCCTCGGCACGGGCGGCCAGGGCGACACCGATTCGCTGATCGCGCGCGTCCGCAAGCAGCCCTTCTGCGTGATCCTGCTCGACGAATTCGAGAAGGCCCATCCCAACTGCTGGGACCTGTTCCTGCAGATCTTCGACGACGGTCGCCTGAGCGATGCGGATGGGCGCGAAGCCGATTTCCGCCACAGCTTCATCATCCTGACCTCGAATCTCGGAGCGACGGCCCATCGCCGGCAGAGCTTCGGCTTCCTGTCGAACCCGCAGGCCTATGGCGAGGACCAGGTCCTGACCACCATCGGCCGGACCTTCCGCCCCGAATTCGTCAACCGGCTGGACAAGATCATCGTGTTCCGCCCGCTGTCGCGCGAGCTGATGCGCAACATCCTGCACAAGGAGCTCGCCCAGGTGCAGGAGCGCCGGGGCCTGCGCGAACGCAGCTGGGCGGTGGAATGGGAAGCGGGCGCCATCGAATTCCTGCTCGACCGCGGCTTCACGCCGGAGATGGGCGCCCGGCCGCTCAAACGCGCCATCGACCAGCTCGTCCTGGCCCCCCTGGCCGCCACCCTGGTGGAGCACCGGTTCCCCGAAGGGGACCAGTTCCTGTTCGTGCGCTCGGACGGCAAGGCCATCCAGGTGGAGTTCGTCGACCCCGACGCCCAGCCTGCAGGCGAGGCCTTGGCGGACACCGAACTCGACGACGCGCTGTCCTTGCCGGCGATCATGCTGCGGCCGAACGGCTCCCAGGCCGAACGGGCCTTCCTCGACGCCAGCTGGCTGGCCATTCGCCAGGAGATGGACGGCCCGGAATGGGCCGCGCTGGGCGACAGGTTGCGGTCCGAACTCGCCGATCCCGACATCTGGTCGCGGGACGACCGCCACGCCGTCTTCTCTCGCCTGGCACTGATGGATCGCATCCGGGAGGCCGCCCGCACCGGCGAAAGGCTGGACGGGCGCTACGCACACACCGCCGGGGCTGCGCAACGGGCGTCCCGGGAACTGGCGTCGCGGCTGGCGTTGCAGCTCTACAATCTGCGCGGGGGTCTCGACGATCTCGCCGCCGGCGCGCCCATCGATGCCCTGCTGCGCATCGAACCCGCCCTCGACGCCGGCGGTGGCAGCAGCCATGCGGACCAGTGGTGCCGGAGGCTGACCGACATGTATCGCGGCTGGGCCGACCGGCGCCATATGCAGCTGCTGGAATACGCCGCGCCCGGCGGCAAGGGCCGGCCCATTCTGCACATCACCGGTTTCGGGGCGTTTCGCATCCTGGCCGGCGAGAATGGCCTGCACGTCCTCGAGGACCCCGCCCCGGACAGCAGCCAGCGCACCGTGGCCCGCGTCTCGGTGGCTGCCGGCCCGGATCAGGACCTGCCGGACGGCAGGGAATACGACGCCGCCAGCAAGCGGCTGGCCGCGTTGCCGGGCACGGCGACCATCGTGCGCCGCTACCGCGACGGGACATCGCCACTGGTGCGCGATGTCACCGGCGGCTGGCGCAGCGGGCGGCTGGATGCCGTGCTCGGCGGCGATTTCGACCTGATGAGCGCGGTCGCCAGGAAACAGCCGGCAGAATAGGGAAAGATCCGGCTCGGCCGTCGCCGCTAGGTCCGGCTCGCCAGGGCCATCATCCGGTCGGCCAGCACCCCGGCCGCCGGGCGGGCCTCGCCCGGCCGGGTCAGCAAGTGGTAGGCGAGCGGGTTCGGCACCTCCTGCTCGCCGACCCGCACCAGGCCGTTGTCCTGCACCGCGCGGTCCGAGAACGGCGCCCGCGCCAGAGCGACGCCCAGACCGGCCCCGGCCGCCGCCAGCACCACCGTGTAGTCCTCGAAGCGCCGGTCCTGCAACCGCGGCTTCAGCGCGATGCCGCAGGCCGCGAACCAGGCGCGCCAGCCGGTGGCGTCGGAATCATGCAGCAGCGACGCCTGCAGCAGCGCCTCCGGTGCGGAGCCCAGCCGGCGCGCCAGGTCGGGATGCGCCACCGGGTACAGGCGTTCCGGCAGCAGCTTCGCCACCGCGACATTGCGCCAGCCGCCGGCGCCGTAGCGCACCGCCAGGTCGACCTCGCCACGCTCGACATCGGCGTTGCGGCCTTCGACCGCGATCTCGATCCGCAGCGGCGGCACGCCCTGCTCCAGCGCGGCCAGCCGCCCGAACAGCCAGAGCTTGGCGAAGCCCGGCACCACGCTGATCCGCACCACCTCCGGCCCGCGCCGCGGGCGCCAGCGGTCGGCCGCGTCGTCGATCAGCCGGAACGCCGCCTCGACCCGCGCCAGGAAGCGCTGGCCGTCCGGGGTCGGGCGCACGCCCCGGCCGTGGCGTTCGAACAGGCGCAGGCCGAGCCAGGCCTCGACCGCCGCGACCCGCCGGCTGACCGCGCCATGGGTCAGGCCCAGCGCCTCCGCCGCAGCGCTGAAGGAGGCGTGGCGGGCGACGACGCAGACGGTGTCCAGGCCATCCAGCGGCGGGCGTTCCGGGCGTGGAGAGCTGTGATCCATATGCACAGCTCGCTCTCGATCGGTGCCATATGTCAACAGCCCGGCGCGTGCCAGAACGGACGGCCTCCAACCGCCCCGGTGCCGCCGTGACCTTCCGCGCCCCCCTTGCCCATGCCGCCGTGGCGGTGACCGTGCTGTCCTGGGCCTCGGCCTTTCCGGCCATCCGCCTGGCGCTGCGCGAGCTGGCGCCGATCCCGCTGGCCTCCGCCCGCTTCGCGGTCGCCGCGCTGCTGGTGCTGGGCTGGCTGGCCTGGCGGCGCCCGGCGCTTCCGTCCCTGGCCGATGGGCTGCGCTTCACGGCCTGCGGCCTGATCGGCATCGCCGCCTACAACATCCTGCTGAACACCGGCGAGCAATCCGTGGCCGCCGGCGCCGCCAGCTTCATCGTCAACACCGCCCCGATCATCACCGCCCTCCTGGCCCTGCTGGTGCTGGGCGAACGCTTCGGTGCGCGGGGCTGGGCTGGGACGCTGGTCAGCTTCGCCGGCATTTCCCTGATCGCCTCGGGCCAGCCCGGCGGCCTGTCCTTTGGCGCCGGGGCCAGCCTGGTGGCGGGCGCCGCCCTGTGCATGGCGGTCTACGTCGTGGTCCAGAAGCCGCTGATCGCGCGGCACGGCGCCCTGGCCTGCACCGCCTACACCCTGCTGGCCGGGGCGGTGCTGCTGTCGCCCTGGCTGCCGCAGGCGGCGGACGAGCTGTCCGGGGCCAGCGGCATCACGGTCGCCGCGGTGGTCGCGCTCGGGGTGCTGCCGGCGGCGATCGGCTATGCCACCTGGACCATCGCACTGGGCCATTTCGGCGCGGCGCGGGCGGCGAACTTCCTCTATCTGGTGCCGCCGGTCGCCACCCTGATGGCCATACCGCTGCTGGGCGAGGTGCCGGGGCTGCAGACCCTGCTGGGCGGCGCGGTGGCGATCGCCGGGGTGGTCGTGGTCAACACACGGGGACGGGTCCGGGCCGTGGCCGGCTCACCGGCCCTCCCCGAACGGACCTGATCCTTCCCCGCCATCGCGAAGCGCCGCCTGGCATGGATTGCGTCGCTGCGCTCGCGATGACGGAGGGGGATTGGCTCCTTTACAGCCCGAGCTTGTCGCGCGGCGGCCCGGGGAAGTCGGCGAAGGCTGGGGCGCCGTCGGGGGTGCCGAGCAGTTCGCGCACCGCCCGCGTCGCCTGGTCGATCGCCGAATGAGCATAGGCGTAGGCGCCGGCGTCGGAATTGGCGATGGCGATCCGGCCCCAGGGCTTGCGCGAGGTCTGGATCGGCAGCGGCCCATCCGGCCAGAAGCTGTCCCACGGCCGCATGTACTCATAGGCATAGCCATGCGACCAGCGGTTGGCGGTGATCGCCTCGATGTCGCGCGCCGGGTCGAAGCCGCCGCCGGACAGGGCCCGGCCGAGCAGGTCGCGGATCTCGCGCTCCATCTCCTCGAAGGTCAGCTGGGTCAGCTGGATGCGGCCAGCCAGCGACTGCTCGCGCGTCGACAGGCCGGGCTGCAGCGGCATCTTGCTGAGGTGCAGCAGCACCGGGTCCTCCGGCTTGTCGGCGAAGCTGTAGCCGCCCATGGTGACGGGGTAGTCGATCTCCGCCCCCGACCAGAAATGGCCCGGCGAATCGAAGCCCTCGATGCCGAGCTTGGCGAAGGCGGTCCAGTTCCGGATCAGCACGTTGGTGTAGATCAGCGGCACCTTCTGCTGGTCCTGCAGCGCGGTGACCTGGGCGGCCGGCAGCTCGTCGGTCAGGAACGGGATCACCCGGTGCCAGCAGGCCAGCACGACATGGCCGGCCTCGACCGTGCGCAGCTTGCCGCCCTGGACATAGGCGATCTCGACCGACTTGGCCGAGGCCGGGTCGCCCTGGTGCTTCACCCGCACCACGGTCGAACCCAGCCGGATCCGCGCCGGCTGGCCGTCGACGTCCAGCTTGCCGTAATCGGCCTGGGCGAGGACCAGGTCCTCCATCGTGCTGCCCGGCACCGCGGCGGGGACCAGCGCCCGCACCAGCGCCCGGGCCACCCCGGCGTTGCCGTCGGGGAAATGGTAGATGTATTCGTCCGGATCGGTGCGGACCAGCCGGCCGCTGGGGCTCATGGTCGGATAGACGCCTTCGCCCAGATCCATCCCGTCGAAGCCGGGATTGCCGTTGGCCCAGGCGTCGAGGCAGGTGGCGCCGTCGATGCCGATGCCGAAATAGCCTTCGGTCGAGCCCTGGAAATAGGCGACCAGCTGCGGGTCGGCCTTGACCAGGTCGGTCAGGAACCTGGCGTAGGTGGTCTTCGACAGCCGGTCCAGCTTCTCCGCCCGCGACAGGCCGGGCAGGTAGTCGCCGGGTTCGTCGATCAGGGCGATCAGGTCCTGCTTGGCCTTGTCGGTCAGCGGCGTCTGCGGCACCCAGTCGGCGGCCTTATCGGCCTGCTTGACCAGCGCGTCGGCGCCGAACGTCTCCTTGCCGAAGAACACGGCGCGGGACAGCTCGCGCTTCTCGGCCCAGCCCTGGTCGTAATAGCCCTCGAACCGCTTCGGCTCGATGCCGATATCGGCCAGGAGCGCGTTCACCGCCGGGCTGAAATAGCTGGGCGTCTGCAGCGACTGCGACCCGCCATAGCCGATGATGGTGCGGCCGCCGGCGGTGGTGAATTCGTTGCGCTTGGCGTGGCCGCCGAAATCGTCGTGGTTCTCCAGCACCAGGATGCGGGCGCCCGCCCCGGCCTGCTTGCGGTACTGGAGCGCGGCGGCGAGGCCCGAGATGCCGCCGCCGACCACCACCAGGTCATAGCGCTCGCCGGTCGCCTCCGGCGCCCCGGCCTTGCCCCAGAAGGTGCCGTCGCGCACCGAATGCATGACGTTGTAGGAGCCTTCGTGATGGCCGCGCAGGCCGGTCAGCTTCGGCGGATAGGCGGCGGCGGGCGCGGCTGCGAAGGCGCTGCGGGTGACCGACCCGCCCAGCGCCGCGGCGCCCACCGTCAGGGCGACACCGTCGAGAAAGTCCCGCCGGGTGATGTTGCGGCCCATCCCGAGATCGCGTGCAGATGACATGGTTGTTCCCCCTCCCTGGCTGAACCCGATCAGACGGTGGCAAGGTGGCGGAAATGCGGTGCGAAGCGTGGCGGTGTGTGAGAGTCCGGCTCTCAGGCCGCGGGCTTCAGGCCGGTCAGGCGGAAGATCTCGACCTCGCCGTGGCGGCCGCGGACGCGGCGGGGGCCCAGGCTTTCCATCACGAATTCCGGACCCAGCAGCGCCGCGGTCTCGGCGCTGATCAGGATCGTGGTGTCGTCGTCGCGCGACAGCACCTTGCCCAGCTGCTCCAGCCGGTTGCCGATGTTCACGGTGTCGCCGACGATGGTGTAGTTGGTGCGCCCCGGCGCGCCGATGTTGCCGACCACGACCGGGCCGCTGTGCAGGCCGATGCGCAGCCGCAGCCGCGGCCGGCCGACGGCGGCCCGGCGGTCGTTCTCGGCCCGCATCGCCGCGGCGATGGCCAGCGCCGCCCGGGCCGCCCGCGGGGCATGGTCCTTCATCTTCTCCGGTGCGCCCCAGAACGCCATCAGGCAGTCGCCGATGAACTTGTCGATGGTCCCGCCCTCGGCCTCGACGCAGCGCCCCAGCAAGGCGAAATGCTCGTTGAGATAGGCCGCGATCCGCGCCGCCGGCAGCCGTTCCGCCGCGCCGCTGAAATTGGCGATGTCGGTGAACATCACGGTCAGGATGCGTTCGATCGAGACCACGTCCTCGCCGTCACCCTTGACGATCAGCCGTCGCACCAGGCTTTTCGGGACGTAGGTCTCGAGCCAGCGCAGCCCCACCAGCATGGTGTTGAAGGCCTGGGCGCCCTCGTTCAGCTCCTTGAACACGCTGCCGGGCAGCGGCTTCAGCTTGCCGAAATCGAGCGTCCCGACCGCCCGCGCCTGGTCGGAGAAGGCGCGCACCGGCCGCGCGATCATGCGGCCGACGAAGACGCCGACGACGATCGCCAGCACCATCACCGCCAGGCCGGCCAGCCCGGCCCGGAACACGCGCTGGACCTCGGCCCCGACCGCGTCGCCCGGCACATGGATGCCGAGGGTCAGGGGGGTCGGGCCGAAGCCGTAGATCTTGCGGTAGAGGAAGATCTCGTCCTTGTCGCCCATCTCGACCTCGCGGATCCGCACCCGCGGGTTGCGCACGGTGACCGGCGTGCCCTTGGTCCACAGCGCCGCCAGCAGGTCGTCGCCGATCTGGTCCAGCCGCGGCAGCGGTTCCGCCACCGAGGCGGGCGGCGGGTCGGCGGCCATGCGCGGATGGGCCAGGACCCGGTCGTCGCCATAGAGGATGAAGGGCACCTGCGACGGGTCGCTGGACACCCGCGCCAGGAATTTCGACAGGTCCTGGACCGTCACCACCGCGAACATCACGCCGACCAGCTGGCCATCGCGCCGCACCGGCTGGCGCAGGTTCAGCACCGTGGCGTGCGGCCCGTCGCCGAGATACAGGATCTCGCCCCAATAGGATCCGACCTTGCCGGCCGCCTCGGCCAGCGCCTCGCGGCCGCGGTCGCTGTCGTCCTTGTTGTCGAAGCTGTAGTAGGTGCCGTCCGGCTGGCGCGACACGCCGCGGACATGCATGTCCTCGGTCAGGTAGGCGATCGAGTTGACCTGGGGCGACGCCGCCAGCGCGCCGGTCAGTATGGTCGAGAACCGGCTGGCGTCGTCGGCGTCGAGCCGGTCCTGCTGCAGCATCAGGGCCAGGCTGCCCAGCGCGTTCGACACCGGCTCGAGATGCTGCCGCAGCTGCGCCTCGACCGAGGCAACACCGATTTCGGCCTGGGTGGTCAGCAGGTCGAAGGTGGTGCGCGCCGCGGTGGTCCAGTAGATCGCCAGCACCGCCGCGACCGCGATCGCCACCAGGCCGCCGATGGCGACGGCCAGCGTCCGCGCCAAGGTGATGGTGCGCTTGCGCCGCCCGGCGCGCTGGGGCGCCGCCGCGACGTCGGTGTCGGCGGGGACCGGCACGGTCATGGGGCGATGGCGGGATCCAGCATGCGGCCGAGCGGGCGGCCGCCGAAGATGTGGATGTGGAGGTGCGGCACCTCCTGGTGCCCGTCGCCGCCGATGTTCGACAGGATGCGGTAGCCGGGCTGGGCCAGGCCGAGGTCACGGGCGATCCGCCCGACCGCCCGGGTCAGCGCCGCGATCTCGGCATCGCTGGCCCGGTCCGAGAAGTCGTCCATCGAGACATAAGCGCCCTTCGGGATCACCAGCACATGCACCGGCGCCCGCGGGCTGATGTCGTGGAAGGCCAGGACATGCTCGTCCTCGTAGGCCTTCTTGCAAGGCAGCTCGCCGCGCAGGATGCGGGCGAACACGTTGCCGGGATCATAGGCCATTCTTCGTCCTCTTCACCGGTCCCTCTGTGCGGGCGAATCACGGCGAAATTCCGCGCGCGCCGCACGCGATCGACAACTGGAAAAAGACCAGGACGGCCGGCCTCATGACGTGGACGGCCCGCAACGATGCCGTCCAGCACGGCCGACGGCCGTCATTCCGTCGGTCGCGACGCTTTTTCCGCGAGCCCGCCGATCCCCTCGCGCCCCGCCAGCGCCGCCCACACCGCCGCGGGCGCCACCCCGGCATCCGCCCACAGCACCAGCAGATGATACAGCAGATCGGCGCTTTCCGAAGCGATGGCCGCCTTGTCGCCGCGCATCGCCTCGATCACGGTCTCGACCGCCTCCTCGCCCAGCTTCTGCGCGATCTTCGGCCGGCCGCGCGCGAAGAGCTTGGCGGTGTAGCTGGTCGCCGGGTCGGCGCCCTGGCGCGACCGGATCACGGCGAACAGCCGGTCGAGCACCCGGGCATCGGCCGCCGCCGCGTCGGGCACGCCTGTCATATCGGCCGCACCGGCAGCCCGGCCTCGGCCAGGCGCTGCTTGGCCTGGGCGATCGAATAGGTGCCGAAATGGAAGATCGAGGCGGCGAGCAGGCCGGTGGCGCCGCCGACCAGAGCGCCGTCGGCGAGGTGGTCGAGCGTGCCGACCCCGCCCGAGGCGATCACCGGGATGCTGACGACCTTGCGGATCGCTTGCAGCAGCTCCAGGTCGAAGCCCTCCTTGGTGCCGTCGCGGTCCATCGAGGTGACCAGGAGCTCGCCGGCGCCGATCGCGCCCATGCGGTCGGCCCATTCCACCGCGTCAATGCCGGTGCCGCGGCGCCCGCCATGGGTGAAGATCTCCCAATTGCCTGATGAAACCTGCTTGGCGTCGATCGCGACCACCACGCATTGCCGGCCGAACTGGATCGCGGCCTCGGACACCAGCTCCGGCCGGGCCACGGCGGCGGAGTTGATCGAGACCTTGTCGGCCCCGGCCAGCAGCAGCTCGCGGACATCCTCGACCGCACGCACCCCGCCGCCGACGGTCAGCGGCATGAACACCTGCTCCGCCGTGCGGCGGACCACGTCGAACAGCACGCCGCGGTTCTCATGGGTCGCGGCGATGTCGAGATAGACCAGCTCGTCGGCGCCCTCGCGATCATAGTGCCGCGCCTGCTCCACCGGGTCGCCGGCATCGACCAGGTTCTCGAAGTTCACGCCCTTGACCACCCGGCCGTCCTTGACGTCGAGGCAGGGGATGACCCGGACCTTCAGCATGGCTCAGGCCTCCACGGGGCCGAGTTGGACGGTTTGGGGGCCGGACAGGATGGCCAGCGCCTGCTTCGGGTCGATCCGGCCATCATAGAGGGCTCGGCCGCAGATCACGCCGGCGATGCCCGATTTCTCCTCGCGCTTGATCACCCGGAGGTCGTCGAGCGAGGAGGCGCCGCCGGAGGCGATCACCGGGGTGGTCAGGGCGAAGGCGAGGTCGGCGGTGGCCTCGACGTTCAGCCCCCCCATGGCGCCGTCGCGGTTGATGTCGGTGTAGATGATCGCGGCGACGCCGGAATCCTCGAAGCGCAGCGCCAGGTCGAGCGCCTTGACGGTCGAGGTCTTGACCCAGCCCTCGATGGCGACGAAACCTTCCCGCGCGTCGATGCCGACCGCGATCCGGCCGGGCCAGCGGCGGCAGGCCTCGCGCACCAGATCGGGGTCGCGCACCGCGACGGTGCCGAGCACCACCCGCGCCACGCCGCGCTCGATCCAGAACTCGATCCGCTCGAGGTCGCGGATGCCGCCGCCCAGCTGCACCGGCAGCGAGGTCGCCTTGAGGATGGCGCCGATCGCCTCGGCATTGGCCGGCCGGCCGGCGATGGCGCCGTTGAGGTCGACCACATGGATCCAGCTGAAGCCCTGCTCGGCGAAGGCCTTCGCCTGTTCGGCAGGGTCGAGGTTGAAGACCGTGGCTTCGCTCATCTCGCCGCGGACGAGCCGGACGCAGTGTCCATCCTTCAGGTCGATGGCGGGGTAGAGGATCATGGTGTCGGCCCGGTCAGCGGAATCAATGGTTTGTGGAAGTAGCAGCCGCCGATCAGGCGGCCGCCCACACGAGCATAATACGGATTTGTCGCCCAGCGGATGAATCCGAGGCTTTCGAAGAGACGGATCGCCGCAGCCTGGGTGTCGCGCACGTCGAGGGACAGCAGGCCGTAGCCGCGCGCCCGCGCCTCCGCCTCGCCCGCCTCCACCAGCATCCGGGCCAGGCCGTGGCCGCGGGCCCAGGGGGCGACGAAGATGCCGGTCAGGGTGGCGGCGAAGGCCTGCGCCTCGTTGTTGACCGGCGGTTCGACCAGCTGGATCGCGCCGGCGACCACCTCATCGAGCCGGCCGACGAACAGGTGGCGGCCCGGCATGGCGACGACGCCGCCCCAGTAGCGCTCCATGGTCTCGCGCGGCGGCGGGGCGACCCAGCCGAAGCCGCCGCCCTCGAGGATGGCGAGGTCGGCGGCGTCGCACAGGTCGTCCAGGTCGCTGCTGAGGAACCGCTCCAGCCGGCCGACCGAGACGGCGGGCGCCGAGGCTGACGTGTCGTTCATGGCGTCCAGGTCACGAAATTGCCCAAGAGCCGCAGCCCGGCCGCCTGGCTCTTCTCCGGGTGGAACTGAACGCCAATCCAGTTGCCGGACCCGACCGCGGCGGTCTGGGCGCCGCCATAGTCGACCGTCGCCAGCACATCGGCGGGGTCGGCCGGGACCATGACGTAGGAATGGGCGAAGTAGACGTCCTGGCCGTCGAGCCCGTCCAGCACCGGATGCGCCTCGCCCACCGCCAGGGTGTTCCAGCCCATCTGCGGCACCACCAAGTCCGGGTCGGCCGGGGCCAGCGGCACCACCGCGCCATGCACCCAGTCGAGGCCGAGGAAGTCGCCATGCTCATGGCCGACGCCGGCCATCACCTGCATCCCGACGCAGATGCCGAGGAAGGGAACGCCATCCTTGCGCACCCGCTGCTCCAGCACCTCGCGCAGGCCCGGCAGCGCCGCCAGCGCATCGCTGCAGGCGCCGAAGGCGCCGACGCCGGGCAGCACCAGCCGGTCGGCCCGGCGCACGATCTCGGCATCGGCGGTGACGACGATCTCCTGCGGCACGCCGCGTTCGGCGGCGACGCGCTCCAGCGCCTTGGCGGCCGAGCGGAGGTTGCCGGAGCCGTAGTCGATCACGGCGATGGTCATGGGCCGGTTCCCGGTGTCAGAGGCTGCCGCCGAGCGTGCCCTTGGTCGAGGGCACGGCGTCCGGGCGGCGGCTGTCGATGGCGGTGGCGGCGCGCAGGGCCCGCGCCAGCGCCTTGAAGCAGCTTTCGACGATGTGGTGGTTGTTCTCGCCGTAGAGGTTGGCGACATGCAGCGTCAGCCCGGCGTTCTGGGCGAAGGCGTGGAACCATTCGCGGAACAGCTCGGTGTCCATCTCGCCCAGCTTGTCGCGGGTGAAACGGACATCCCACACCAGATAGGGCCGGGCCGAGATGTCGACGGCGACGCGCGATAGCGCCTCGTCCATCGGCACATGCGCCTCGCCGTAGCGCTGGATGCCGCGGCGGTCGCCCAGGGCCTTGGCGAAGGCCTGGCCCAGGGTGATGCC
Organism: Inquilinus ginsengisoli; assembly: GCF_031453975.1. Classification (NCBI taxonomy): domain Bacteria; kingdom Pseudomonadati; phylum Pseudomonadota; class Alphaproteobacteria; order Rhodospirillales; family Rhodospirillaceae; genus Inquilinus; species Inquilinus ginsengisoli. The sequence goes on along the minus strand of NZ_JAVDPW010000013.1, from coordinate 133,145 downwards.
GACATCCTCGGTGGTGTGATGGAAGTCGATATGGAGATCGCCCTCGGCCCGCACCGTCAGATCGAACAGCCCGTGCCGGGCCAGCTGGTCGAGCATGTGGTCGAGGAAGCCGATGCCGGTCCGGATGTCGGACCGGCCGGTGCCGTCGAGATCGACCGTGGCGCTGATCCGGGTCTCGCGGGTGGCGCGGTCGACCGTGGCCGAGCGGGCGGGCGGGGCCACACTGGCGAGGGCCGGGCGGCTGGCGGTCGCCGGCGCGGCCGCAGCCTTGCGGGCCGGGCTTTTTGGCGTTGGTTTGGATGCGGTTCCGTCCATGCCTCGTGTCTTATCAGGAACCCCGGCGCACCACCAGCCGCCGAGCCATGCCGGGACCGCAGGGGGCCTGCAGGCGGCGAGCAGGGAAAGCCCTTTCCGGCAGGGCCGGCTTCACCATATGGTTACATGTGAACACAAGGGATCACAGATGAGCCAAGCCCGCCCCACCGAGCCCATCACCATCCGCACCACGAAGGAAACGGTCGACGGGATCGACGCCCTGGCCGCGGCCACGGACCGGTCGCGCAACTACATCGTCAACCAGGCCCTGCGGCAGTATCTGGAGACGAATGCCTGGCAGGTCGAACGTATCGAGGAAGGCCTTGCCGCGGCGCGTGAAGGCCGAGTGCGGCCGGCTGCGGATGTGTTGGCCGGCATCGCCGCGAAGCACGGCTGGTCGCGCTGATGCGGCTGGTCTTCGCCGAGCCGGCGGAGCGCGATCTCGACAGCATCATCGACTATATCGCCCTGGACAACCCGGCGGCGGCCGAACGGGTCTATCGCGCCATCGTCGCCGCCACCGAGCGATTGGCCCGCTTTCCCGAGATCGGCCGCGCCGGCCGCCTGCCCGACACGCGCGAACTGACCGTCACCGGGCTGCCGTATCTGGTCGTCTACCAGGCCTCCGCCGACGTGGTGACGATCCTCGCCGTGTTTCATGGCGCCCGCGACCTGGCGCTGGCCTTGGCCGAACGGAAAGCCGGACTGAAGCCGCCGGACCAATAGCCACGGGCCCTTGGAGAAGCCACGAGACTTGATCCCTCCGCCGGACAGTCCAATCTAGGCGGAGCGGGCCGGACGGCCCGTTCATGACCCCTAGCGTTCCGGAAATTTGCATGTCGTCTTCCGAGAGTGCCGCCTGGCACGGCACCACCATCCTCGCCGTGCGCAAAAACGGCCATGTCGTCATCGCCGGCGACGGTCAGGTCACCGCCGGCAACACCGTGATGAAGGGCACCGCCCGCAAGGTGCGGCGCCTGGGCGACGGCAGCGTCATCGCCGGCTTCGCCGGGGCGACCGCCGACGCCATGGCCCTGTTCGAGCGGCTGGAGGCCAAGCTGGAGAAGCACCCGGGCCAGCTGGCCCGCGCCTGCGTCGAGCTGGCCAAGGACTGGCGCACCGACCGCTATCTGCGCCGGCTGGAGGCGATGATGGCGGTGTGCGACGCCCGGGTCTCGCTGATCCTGACCGGCACCGGCGACGTGCTGGAGCCGGATGACGGGCTGATCGGCATCGGCTCCGGCGGGCCCTTCGCCCTGGCCGCCGCCCGCGCCCTATTCGAGAATGCCGAGATGGATGCCGAGACGGTGGCGCGCAAGGCGATGAAGATCGCCGGCGACATCTGCATCTACACCAACCACAACGTCACGCTGGAAAGCCTGTGATCGCGGCCCTGCCCGCCTTCCGCACCGAGGCCCGAGCCGCGAAGGACCATTCATGACCGACACCGCCAATTTCAGCCCGCGCGAGATCGTCTCCGAGCTCGACCGCTTCATCGTCGGCCAGCACGACGCCAAGCGCGCCGTCGCCATTGCGCTGCGCAACCGCTGGCGCCGCCAGCAGCTGCCCGAGGCGCTGCGCGAGGAGGTGCTGCCGAAGAACATCCTGATGATCGGGCCGACCGGCGTCGGCAAGACTGAGATCGCCCGCCGCCTGGCGAAGCTGGCCAACGCCCCGTTCCTGAAGGTCGAGGCGACCAAGTTCACCGAGGTCGGCTATGTCGGCCGCGATGTCGAGCAGATCATCCGCGACCTCTTGGAGATCGCGATCAAGATGACCCGCGAGAGCCTGCGCAAGGAGGTCGCGGCCAAGGCCGAGATCCGCGCCGAGGAGCGGGTGCTGGACGCGCTGGTGGGCGACAACGCCTCGGCCGAGACCCGGCAGAAGTTCCGCAAGATGCTGCGCGAAGGCCAGCTGAACGACCGCGAGATCGAGATCCAGGTTGCCGATTCCGGCGGCGGGATGCCGACCTTCGACATTCCAGGCATGCCGGGCGCCCAGATGGGGATGCTCAACCTCAACGACATGTTCGGCAAGGCCTTCGGCAACCGCACCAAGCCGCGCCGGCTGAGCGTGCAGGAAAGCCATGTCGTGCTGATGGCCGAGGAGTCGGACAAGCTGCTGGACCAGGAGAAGGTGACCGCCGAGGCCATCCACCTGGTCGAGCAGAACGGCATCGTCTTCCTCGACGAGATCGACAAGATCACGGCGCGGTCGGAGCGCGGCGGCGCCGATGTCAGCCGCGAGGGCGTGCAGCGCGACCTGCTGCCGCTGATCGAAGGCACCCAGGTGGCGACCAAATACGGCACGGTGCGCACCGACTACATCCTGTTCATCGCCTCCGGCGCGTTCCAGCTGGCCAAGCCGTCCGACCTGCTGCCGGAGCTGCAGGGCCGCCTGCCGATCCGGGTCGAGCTGCAGGCCCTGACCCGCGACGATTTCCGCCGCATCCTGACCGAGCCGGAGCACAGCCTGGTCAAGCAGTACACCGCGCTCCTGGGCACCGAAGAGGTGACGCTGGACTTCACCGACGACGCCATCGACGCCCTGGCCGACCTGGCCGCGGAGGTCAACCGCGCGGTCGAGAACATCGGCGCCCGCCGGCTGCACACGGTGCTGGAGCGGCTGCTGGACGAGGTCAGCTTCACCGCCTCCGACCGCTCGGGCGAGACGGTGCGGATCGACGCCGCCTATGTCCAGGAGAAGGTGGGTGCGCTGACCCGCAACGCCGATCTGAGCAAGTTCATCCTGTAATAGCTGACCATCGGTCTCCGCGCCTTCCACTCGTCGTCATCGCCCGGTTAGCCTGGGCGGTGACGGGACGGGCCCGAGCGGGCAAGCAGTCCTTCTGCCAGGAGAGATCGACATGTCCGCTGCTGCCAGGCGCTTCGGCGCCTATGATCTCACCGTGCTGCTCGACGGCATCTTCGAGGCGCCGAAGACCGTGCTGAGCCACGCCGCCGGCGAGGACGCCACACGGCGGCTGGTCGATAGCTGGCCGGGCGACAAGATCAGCATCGACGTGAACTGCTATCTGCTGACCGGGCCGAACGGCGTCACGCTGATCGATGCCGGCACGGGCGACCATTGGGGCCCGATGCTGGGCAAGGCGCGCGCGGCCCTGGCGGCGGCCGGCGTGCGGCCCGAACAGGTCGACCGCGTGCTGCTGACCCATCTGCATGGCGACCACGCGCTGGGCCTGCTCGACGGCGACCGGGCCTGGCTGCCGCGGGCGGAGATCCTGATTCCGGAGCGGGACCTCGCCTTCTACGGCGACCCGGCCGTGGCCGAGACCTTCCCGCCGGCCCGGCGCGGCAACTTCAAGACCGCCGCCGACCTGGCCCGGGCCTATGCCGGCCGCGTCCGGACCATCGCCCCGGGGCCGGTCGAGGGCCTGCCGGATATCGAAGCCGTGCCGCTGCCCGGCCACACGCCCGGGCAGAGCGGCTATCGCATCGGCGAGGGCCGCGACAGCCTGCTGATCTGGGCCGACGCCATCCATCTCGGCGATCCGCAGATCGAGGACCCGGAGGTCGGCCTGACCTACGACCTCGATCCGGCGCAGGCCGTGCAGAGCCGCCGCGTCCTGCTGGAAGAGGCGGCCCGGCACGGCTGGCTGGTCACCGGCAGCCATGTCAGCCGGACCGGCCGGATCGAAGCGGGCGCGGGCGATCGGGGCTGGCGGTTCGTCGAGGACTGAGATTCCGCGGGCAGCACACGGTGCTGGAACGGCTAAGGTTAGCTTCACCGCCTCCGACCGCTCCGGCGAGACGGTTCGGATCGACGCGGCTTACGTCCAGGAGAAGGTGGGTGCGCTCACCCGGAACGCCGATCTGAGCAAGTTCATCCTGTAGCCGTCGGGGCTGACTCGTCGTGTCACCTCTCCCCGCGCCGCGGAGAGATCCTCCCCCTCCCCTCGCGGGAGGGGGCTGGGGGAGGGGGAGAGTGGAAAGGAGCGAGGCCTCGGAGGTCTTACTTCCCGTTCAGCAGCTCCGGCACGGTCAGCAGGACGAACTCGTTGTCGTCCTGCCGGTCGACGGCGCGGCCGGAGGAGAAGGGCAGGTTGTTGTCGTTGGCGACGATGATGTGGTCGGCATCGACCCGGGCCACGTTCTCGATGGTGACGAAGGGGAAGCTGAGCATGCCGCCACGCCCTCCCTGGCGCGCCTTGTGGTCGGGGTCCTTCATCGCCAGCAGGTCGATCGAGCCGATCTTGCGCAGCACGCCGTCCGCATCGGCCTGGGACAGGTCGACCAGGAAGACGCGCTTCAGCTTGGCGGGGGTGGCGAAGCAATCCGGCTTCGGGTCGCCCTGGCAGGCGCGGGCGGCGTCGCCCTCGCCCTGGTCGCGCTCGATGATCAGGCCGCGGGTGCCGCCGATCAGGTTGAAGTCGCCGATCGAGTTGCCGTTGGCCTCGAGCCGGTACTTCCAGCTCTTGCCGGTGAATTTCTTCGACGCGACGTCGAACTCGAAGATGCGCAGCAGTTCATGGCCCTGGGCGTCGGTTTCCGGCGCGCCCTTGGCCGCATCCCACAGCCCGCCTTCCAGCAGCGGGTACAGGGTCTTGCCGTCCTCGGAGGCGGCCATGCCCTCGAAGCCCTTGCTGCGCCGCGATTCGAAGGCGACCGGGCCAGGGGCGCCCGGCATGGTGATGTAGGGGTTGTCGGGCGACCGCACCGGCTTGCCGTCGGCCACCGTGTCGACCACGGTCAGCACCCGGCCGGCGGCGTCGGTCTCGATCAGGAACGGCCCCAGCTCGTCGCCGAACCAGAAATGGTCGCCGACCGGCTGGATCGATTCGATGTCGAAATCGGCGCCGGTGAGATAGCGCTCCCTGGTCGGCTCGGTGACGATCCGGAACGGGACCTTCTTGTCCGGGTCGCTCAGGAACAGGGTGTTCAGCACCGCGACCCGGCCGGTCTGCCAGTCCGGCTTTATCCGGTGCACCATCAGCATCGCGTCCGCGGAATTGGCCTTGGACCCGAAGCCGTTGTCGGTCAGCACGACATATTCGCCGTTGCCGAGCGGCTTGATGCCGCTGAAGCCCTGCACCGCCTGGCCGACGAAGGGGAAGGTCAGCCCGGTCTCGCGCACGGCGTTGCCGGAGCCGGTGGTGCCCATGACGCTGAACGGCCGGTCGATGCGGGCCAGGGTCGGGCCGGCGAACTTGCCCGAAGTGGCGAACATCGCCGGGGCATCGGCCGGCGGCACGGCGAAGGTCATCGCCGGCAGCACGGCATGGCCAGCCACCACCGCAGGGTAGGCGGCCGGGGCCGGGGCGTCGCCCGCCAGGGCACCGGCGGCGGACAAGGCGATGGCTAGGGCGGCCAGCGAAGCGGCGGCACGACGGAACGGATGCATGGGGTCCCCCTTCTCGATCTCGAAAGCGGCGAGAGAGTGGGGACGGGCGATGACGGCTGGATGACGGGCACGTGAAACTCTCGCGTCGGCGGCGTCAGCCCGTGGGATCAGGCCGCCTCGGCCCCTTCCGTCATCCGTACCACCAGCCGGTCGACCGCCGCTTCGGCCGCGCGCATCGAGGCTTCGATCCGCTCATCGGCGAATTCGTCGTATTCGGCGGCGATGGCGATGGCGTCGGTGATGCCGATATAGCGGAACACCGTGCGCAGATGCGGCTCGACATGGTTGAGGGCTTCCAGCCTCTCCCCCGGCCCGTAGCCCCAGTCGCCGCGGGCGCCGAGCGTGACCAGCCGCTTGCCGGCCAGCATCGGCCAGTAGGGTTCGCCCGGGCGGCTGCGGTCGAAGCCGAAGGTGCGGCCGACCCGGACGATGTTGTCGACCCAGGCCTTCATCCCCGCCGGCAGGCCGAAATTGTACATCGGCACCCCGGCCACGATCAGGTCGGCGCGCTCCAGCTCATCCACCAGCGCGTCGCTGACCGCGAGGGTGGCGCGCATCTCGTCGGTCCGGCGCTCGGGCCTGGTGAAGGCCGCAGCGATCCAGGCTTCGGTGACGGGCGGCGGCGGCGCCAGGCCGACATCGCGGCGGATCACCGTGTCGTGCGGGCGCCGGGCCAGCCAGCTCTCGACGAAGCGGGCGGACAGGCGGCGGCTGTGCGAGCGGCCAAGGCGGGCGCTGGCATCGATGTGCAGGATCGTGGTCATGGCGCGAACTCCGGACTGTCTTCGCCCCAGGAAATGTGCGCTTTCGGGCTTGCCGGCAAAGGCGAATCCCTCATCTTATGGCTGAGGTGAATTCATCTGCTGGAGAGGCCATGCGCCGCCTGCCGCCGCTCGCCGCCCTGCGCGCCTTCGAGGCGGCCGCCCGCCATCTCAGCTTCAAGCGCGCGGCCGAAGAGCTGCTGGTGACCCCGACCGCGGTCAGCCATCAGATCCGCCTGCTGGAGGAGACGCTCGGCCTGCGGCTGTTCGAGCGGCGGACCCGGCAGGTGGCGATGACCGATGCGGCGCAGCGCCTGTATCCGGTGCTGCGCGACGGCTTCGACGCCTTCGCCCGCACCCTCGACGGGCTGTCGGCCGAGGCCCGGCCCCGCGCGGTCACCCTGACCGCCACCCGCGCCTTCACCGCCCGGCGGCTGGTGCCGCGGATGGCGTCGCTGCAGCAGCGCCGGCCGGACATCGTGCTGCGCCTGCTGGCCGCCGACGAGCCAGTGGACCTGGCCGCCGGCACCGCCGACCTGGCCATCCGCTACGGCAGCGGCCTCTATCCCGGCCTGCGGTCGCAGCCGCTGGGCACCGACCGCATGGCACCGGTGGCGCATCCCAGCCTGGGGCTGACCGCGCCGGAGCAGCTGGCCGGCCACCGCCTGGTGCATTTCGAATGGCGCGTCGCCCATCCGGACAAGCCGAGCTGGCCGCGCTGGTTCGCGGCGGCCGGGCTGCTCGAGCCATCGGCCGGCGCGCTGCATTGCAGCGACGAGAGCCACGCCATCCAGGCGGTGGCGGCCGGGCACGGCGTCGGCCTGCTGAGCCTGACCCTGGTGGCGGAGGAGCTGGCCAACGGCACCCTGGTGCAGCCCTTCGGCCCGGCGATCGAGGGCATGGGCTTCCACCTGCTGCGCCGCCCGGGCCCGGAGAGCGAGCCGGTGGCGGCGGTGCGGGACTGGGTGCTGGCGGAGTTCGGTCAGGCGGCGGATCCCGCCGCGACGCAGGTCAGCCCTCCCGCCGCTTCTTCAGGATGACGTAGAGCGCGCCGGAGCCGCCATCCTTGGGATGGGCGGGGGTGACGGCGAGGATCTTGGCGCGCAGCGGCGCCTCGTTGAGCCAGACCGGCACATTCGCTCGCAGCACACTGTCGCCGCCGGAGAAGCTGCCCTTGCCGGTGATCACCAGCAGCGTCTTCTTGCCCGCCCGCTGGGCCGTGGCGACGAAGCCGATCAGCGCGTCATGCGCCTCGATCTGGCGCATGCCGTGCAGGTCGAGCCGGCCCTCGATCTCCTGCTTGCCGCGGCGGAGCCGGTCGGCGCGGTGGCCGTCGATGCCGGTGAGGTCGCCGGAGCGCAGGCGCTTCGGCGGTACCGCGGCCGGGTTCGGCTTCGGCGCCGCGGCGGCCGGCGTGCGGGCCGACGGCGGAGCGGGCTTAGGCTGCGGCGGCGGGGACGCCGCCTCGGGCGCAGGTGGTGGCGGCGCCGGCGCGAGCGGCCGCAACGGCACGACGTCCTGCATCACGAGACGCCAGAGTCGGCGCTCTTCCTCGCTCGGTTTTCGGGGTCTGGCCATGCCGGATCAGCGGTCGGAGTCCTTGACCGGACGGCCGCATCCCGGGCGCTGGCGGGTTGGGGCGGCCGTCATACCCGGCTCAGTGGGATTCGCGGGTCTCGACCAGCGCCCAGTTCGGGTCGGTGGCGCGAGTGTTGCGCGAGAAGGTCCAGATGTCGGTGACCTCGACCGTCTGGTCGGGGTTGCCGTCGATCACCGTGCCGTCGGCGTCGTGCAGCACCGTCTTCTGACGCGAGCCGATGCGGATGGTGACGAAGGCGGTGCGCCCGTCCATGCGGGCGTCGATGATCTCGGCCCGGTCGACCGATTCCACCGTCTCCTCGAGCGTGTGGCCGGCGGCCAGGCGCTCGCGGATCGCCTCGCTGAATTCGTCGTAGAGCTCGTCGGACAAGAGCGGCCGCAGTGTCGCGGTGTCGCCGCGGGCGAAGGCCTCGACGATCATCTTGAAGGCGGCGCGGGCACCGCCGGCGAAGCTGCTTTCGCTGAAGCTGCGGTCGGCGATCTTGATCTGGGTCAGGCCGTTGGCCATCCCGCCATCGCCGTTGGCGGCGCCGCGCGGACGGTCCGGCATGGCCACGACGTTGTCGGGGGCGCGGTCGGGCGACCGCGGCTCCGGCCGCGCCGGGGGCTGCTGCTGGGTGGCGAGCGGATTCGGACGCCGCTGCTCGGTCCCCGTGCGGCGGCCGAGCACGCTGCGCAGCCGCAGAATCAGGAATCCGGCGATCGCCGCCAGAACCAGAATATCGAGGAAAGAGCCTTCGCCCATCGGTCCCTTCACCTGTCGCGCGCCCTGCCTGGGCGAATGCGTCGCTCTGGACCCGGGCGCCGCGCGACATTACCTCTGTTGTCGGCCCGTCCGACGACCAAACCGGCGGACGGCCTTCCGGGCCAAGATGCGCGGATCAGGAACGACGCCTGCTCCCCGACAGATAGGCCGCCGACCCCCAAACGGCAAGGGAAACTCATGCCGCTGCTCGCCCTGCTGCTTCTTGTCCCGGTCCTGGCCGAGATCACCGTCTTCATCCTGGTCGGCCGCTGGCTGGGCGTTGCAGTCACCCTGCTGCTGTTCGTGGCCATCGGCGTGATCGGGTCGATCCTGCTCAAGCGCCAGGGGCTGCTGGCCCTGCGCGAGATGCAGTCGGCGCTGAGCCGGGGCGAGCCGCCGGCCGAGCCGGTGGCGCATGCAGCACTGCTGGTGCTGGCGGCGCTGCTGCTGATCTTCCCCGGATTCCTCAGCGACGCCTTCGCCCTACCGCTGCTGCTGCCGCCGGTGCGGCGCTTCGTGATCCGCTGGCTGGGAGCCCAGGCCAAGCGCCGCGGCGGCTTCACCGTCTGGCCCGGCGCCCGCGGCCCCGGGGCACGGGGCCCCGGCGGCCCGGTGATCGACGCCGACTACACCGAGGTCGACCCCAACGCCGCCGATCCCTCGCTGCCGCGGATCGAGCAGTCGCGCTGGGGAGAGGACCGCGGGTCGCACCGCGGCGACGACAAGTAGTCGCGCCGGGGTCACCGACCGAGCCGGGTCCCCTGCCCAACCCCGGTTGTCCCGGCTGCGGGTTCCGTGCTAGCGAGACGCCGTCTTTTCGCCGGCAGGAGCCCAGTCAGAGCTCCCCGCCCGAGTTTCAGGGAGATTTTCATGTCGGACGTCAACCAGCAGCCCGACGCGGCGCAGCAACTGCAGCCGTCGCTGCAGATTTCGGCGCAGTATGTGAAGGACCTGTCCTTCGAGAACCCGAACGCGCCGCGCAGCCTGACCCAGGCCGCCACGCCGCCGCAGGTGACCGTCAATGTCGACGTCCGCACCCAGCAGCTGGCCGACAACGCCTTCGAGGTGGTGCTGCACATCAAGGCCGAGGCCAAGACCGGCGACGCCGCGACCTTCCTGTGCGAGCTGAGCTATGGCGGCGTGGTCGCCCTGGCCAACGTCACCAAGGAGCAGACCGCACCGCTGCTGCTGATCGAAGCGCCGCGCCTGCTGTTCCCCTTCGCCCGGTCGGTCATCGCCGAGGCGACGCGCAACGGCGGCTTCCCGCCGCTGCTGATCCAGCCGATCGACTTCACCGAGCTGTTCCGCCGCCAGCTGGCCGCCCTGCGCGCCCGCTCGGAGGCCGAGGGCCAGCCGCAGCCGACCGTGAACTGACACGCGGCTTCGCCCGTGTGCTGAAAGGCCCCGCTCCGGCGGGGCCTTTTTGCTTTGGGCCGGGGGTGCCGGGAGCTGCCCCTTCCCCTCAGCCTTCCTTCAGCCACATCGGGTCGGCCAGGCCCTGGATGAAGGCGAGATGGGCTGCCAGCTCCGCTTCGGTCGGGGCGTGCGGCCGCGGCGGGCGGGCGACGCGCTCGATCGTGATCGTGGTCTCGGTGATCTCGACCGAGGTGCTGATGGCCAGGCCGGGCTCGCGCCCGCCGCACATCTCCAGCCAGACCTCGGCCAGCAGCTGCGCATCGAGCAGCGCGCCGTGCAGGGTGCGGCCGGAATTGTCGATGCCGAAGCGCCGGCACAGGGCGTCGAGCGAGGCCTGGGCGCCGGGGAAGCGCCGGCGGGCGATCGCCAGCGTGTCGGTCGCCCGCACCATCGGGATCGGCTTCAGCCCGAGCCGGCCGAGCTCCGCGTTCAGGAAGCTCATGTCGAAATCGGCGTTGTGGATCACCAGCTGGGCGTCGCCGATGAATTCGAGGAAGCCGTCCACCACCTCGGCGAAGACCGGCTTGTCCGCCAGGAACTCGTCGGTCAGCCCGTGCACCCGCTGCGCCTCCATCGGCACCAGCCGCTCCGGGTTGATGTAGACGTGGTAGGACGCACCGGTCGGGACGTGGTTGATCATCTCGACCCCGCCGATCTCGACCAGGCGGTCGCCGCCCAGCGCATGGAAGCCGGTGGTTTCGGTGTCCAGAACGATCTCGCGCATCACACCATATTCCCACGTTGATCGAGGGCCATCGAGGGCCGCCAGCGCCGCCCCGGCCGGGCCAAAGCCTGGCGCCGCACCGCCCGGAGGGCGAGCCGCGACGCCCTGCGGCCGAGGCCGGTCGGCACCACCCAATCCGCCCGCCGCTGTTTATCACGGTCCGGCATCTGTGCCGCCAGGATGGCGGCGAATTTCTCGGTCGTCATCCCCGGCCGCGCCAGCACCCGCTGACGCTGCAGCAGCCGCGGCGCGCTGACCACGGCGACGCCGTCGCAGAAGCGCTCGCCCCCGGTCTCGAACAGCAGCGGGATGTCGAGCACCACCAGCGCGTCGCCGCGCCGCCCGGCCTGCCGCAGGAAGCGGCGCAGCCGGCGGCGCACCAGCGGGTGCAGGATCGCCTCCAGCCGGCGCAGCGCTGCCGGGTCGCCGAACACCTGCGCCCCCAGCGCCCGCCGGTCGACCGCGCCGTCGCGCACCACCCCGGGGAAGGCCGCTTCCACCGCCGGCACTGCCGCCCCGCCACGGCGCAGCAGGTCATGCACCACCGCGTCGGCGTCGTGCACGGCGATGCCGTCGCGTCGGAACATCGCCGCCGCCGTGGACTTGCCCATGCCGATCGAGCCGGTCAGGCCCAGGATCCGCATCAGCCCTGTCCCGGTCCCAGCACCGCGGCCCGCAGCGCGGCATCGACCGCCGGCGCCACCCCGAACCAGGCCTCGAAGCCCGGCCGCGCCTGGTGCAGCAGCATGCCGATGCCGTCGACCACCTGATGGCCGCGGGCCCGCGCCGCCGCCAGCAGCGGCGTCTCCAGCGGGACATAGACGATGTCGTTGACCAGCGCCGCCCGCGGCAGCGCATCGAGCGGCAGGTCCAGCGCGGCGTGTCCCTGCATGCCCTCGGTGGTGGTGTTGACCAGCAGGGCGGCGCCGTCCAGCGCCGCAGCGCGATCGGCCCAGTCGATCACGGTGATCGGCCCGCCCAGCTCGGCCGCCAGCTTCTCGGCCCGGGCGCGGGTGCGGTTGGCCAGCCGGATCTCCGGCGCGCCGGCATCGGTCAGGGCGACGATGATGGCGCGCGAAGCACCGCCGGCGCCGATCACCACCGCCGGCCCCTGCCCGGCCGACCATGCCGGCGCCCCCGCTTGCAGGTTGGCCAGGAAGCCGAAGCCGTCGGTGTTGGTGCCGAACAGGCTGCCATCCTCGCGCACCACGATGGTGTTGACCGCGGCGATGCGGCGGGCCAGCGGGTCGAGCTCATCGACCAGGGCCATCGCCGCCTCCTTGTGCGGCACGGTGACGTTGCAGCCGCGGAAGCCGAGCGCAGGGAGGCCGCGCAGCGCCGCCTCCAGCCGGTCCGGCGCCACCGCCAGCGGCACATAGGCGCCGTCGATGCCGTGGCGCGCCAGCCAATGGCCATGCAGCTGCGGCGAGCGGGAATGCCCGACCGGCCAGCCGATCACCCCGGCCAGGCGGCCCTTTGCGGTCAGCATGGAAAATGTCCATCAGATTGCAGCAGCCGGCCGAAGCCATAGGAGTCCCCCCTCCCCTTGCGGGAGGGGGGTAGGGGGAGGGGGTTCTCTCGGCCCGATCCGGCCAAACCCATGGCATATGCGGCCATCCGCTCAATCGGACTTTTGCCGATACGCGCGCGGACGCGCGCAGACCCCTCCCCCAACCCCCTCCCGCAAGGGGAGGGGGGACTAGAAAAAGAAGGCCTGAACAAGGCCCGATCCTGTCCCCTCACGACGGCAGAACTCCCTGGTCGCGCAGGAAGCCGAGCAGCGGCAGCAGCGGCAGGCCGAGAATGGTGAAATGGTCGCCCTCGATCCGGGCGAAGAGCTGGGCGCCCCAGCCTTCGAGCTGGTAGGCGCCGACCGAGGACTGCACGGCCGGGCCGACCGCGTCGAGATAGGTCTCGAGGAACAGATGGCTGAACGATCGCATGGTCAGCCGCGCGGTGTCGGTGCTGTGCCACAGCCTTTCGCCGTCGCGCATCGCCAGCGCGGTCGAGGTCAGGGTGTGGGTGCGGCCGCGCAGCGCCAGCAGCTGGGCCCGGGCCGCGTCGCGATCCGCCGGCTTGTCGTACCAGACCCCGTCGCACTCCAGCATCTGGTCGGCGCCGATCACCAGGGCGCCGGGATGGCGCAGCGAGATCCGGCGCGCCTTCATGCCGGCCAGCATCTCGGCGACATCGCCCGGGGACGCGCCTTCGGCCTGCATCGAGGCCTTGACCTCGCCCTCGTCGATCGCGGCGGCGCTGACCGCCAGCGCGACGCCGGCCGCCTCGAGCATCGCCCGGCGGGTGGCGCTGCCGGAGGCCAGGACGATGCCGCTCACGGAATCCCCGCATTGCGGCCGCGGCGGGCCAGCAGCGACAGGATCTCCGCCGCCGTCTCCTCGATCGCGCGGCGGGTGACGTCGAGCACCGGCCAGCGGTGCTTGGCGAAATAGCGCCGGGCCTCCGCCACCTCCGACCGCACCTGCTCGGGGTCGACATAGTCGGTGGTCTGGGCCTGGTTCAGCATCTGCATCCGGTTGCGGCGCAGCTGCACCAGCCGTTCCGGGTCCTTGGTCAGCCCGACCACCAGGGGCCGGGTCACCTTGTGCAGATCCTCCGGCAGCGGCAGGCCGGGCACGAAGGGCACGTTCGCCGCCTTGACCCCGCGATTGGCGAGATAGAGGCAGGTCGGGGTCTTCGAGGTGCGGGACACGCCGACCAGGATGACGTCGGCCTGATGCAGGTCGCGCACCAGATGGCCGTCATCATGGCCCAAGGCATAGTCCATCGCCTCGATGCGGTGGAAATAGGCGGCGTCCATCATGTGCTGCCGGCCGGGCCGGCCATGCACCGCCATGCCCAGCTGCTGCGCCAGCGCCGCCATGATCGGGTCGAGCACCGAGATGCAGGGCACGCCCAGCGTGCCGCAGACATCCAGCAGGCGGTGACGCAGCCCGTCATCGACCAGGGTGAACACGACGATGCCGGGATGGGCGCGGATTTCCTCGACCACCAGGTCGAGCTGGCGGTTGGTGCGCACCAGGTTCCAGAAGTGCTCCACCGGCTCCGCCCCCTCGAACTGGGCGAGGCAGGCGCGGGCAACACTATGAATGGTGTCACCCGTCGAATCCGAAACGAGATGTAGGTGGAATGTCTTGGTCTGCGCCATAGCCCTGTTTTATCCCGAGGCTTGGGGATTGTCTGTGGGCAAAATGGGGATGGAACGCGTTTCAGGGGGGCTTGACGCGATTCCATGCCCGCTGACCGCTGATTCCTCGACTCTTCCATCAGGCTGGGGGCGAGAATCCCGACCGCTGTGCCGGGCCGCCGGGACGGCCGGATGCGACGTCGAGTCGTCCCGCACATTGTGGACAGGGGGAAGCGCGAGGGTGTAGCGAGTCGGTCGTGTCATCCCCGCTTTCCACAGGCTTTGCCGATCGGCTGGGGGCAACCCTGTGGATGGAATGGGGAAGAGTCACAATCCCCGTTATCCACAGCCATCCACTGCCTACCTCAATTCTAAAGGACTCTCTTCATGGTAAAGGATGGCCGCACCGGGGGAGAGACCGTGACCAGATCCGAGAAGCCGTTTTTGCGCGCCCTGGCCGGCGAGGCCCTGGCCCGCCCGCCGGTCTGGCTGATGCGCCAGGCCGGGCGCTACCTGCCGGAATACCGCGCCGTCCGCGCCCGGGCCGGCAGCTTCCTGGACCTGTGCTACAACCCGGAGCTGGCCGCGGAGGTGACGCTGCAGCCGATCCGCCGCTACGGGCTGGATGCGGCGATCCTGTTCTCCGACATCCTGGTGGTGCCGCACGCGCTGGGCCAGGCGCTGGACTATGTCGAGGGCGAAGGCCCGAAGCTGGCGCCGGTGACCGACGCCGCCGGCATCGGCCGGCTGTCCGCCGACCGCCTCCACGACGTGCTGGGACCGGTCTACGAGACCGTCGGCCGGGTCGCCGGCCTCCTCCCCCCCGAGGTGGCGCTGATCGGCTTCGCGGGCGCTCCCTGGACGGTGGCGACCTATATGGTCGAGGGCGGGGGCAGCAAGGAATACGCCGCGGTGAAGGGGCTGGCCTTCGGGGCGCCGGAGACCTTCGCCCGGCTGGTCGACCTGCTGGTCGACGCCACCAGCGCCTATCTGCTGCGCCAGATCGCGGCCGGGGCCGAGACGGTGCAACTGTTCGACAGCTGGGCCGGGGTGCTGCCGGCGGCGGAGTTCGACCGCTGGGTGATCGCGCCGACCCGGCGGATCGTCGATGCCGTGCGGGCCGGCGCCCCCGGCGTGCCGATCATCGGCTTCCCGCGCGGCGCCGGGCTGCTGTACGAGCGCTACCTCGCCGGCACCGGGGTCGATGCGGTCGGGCTGGACGGCAGCGTGCCGCTGGATTGGGCGGCGCGGGCGCTGCAGCCCAAGGCGGCGGTGCAGGGCAATCTGGACCCCGTCTTCCTGGTGACCGGCGGCGACCCGATGATCCGGGCCGCCGATGCGATCGTAGACGCCCTGGGCCGCGGCCCGTTCGTCTTCAACCTCGGCCATGGCGTGCAGCAGCGGACCCCGCCGGAGCATGTCGGAGCCCTGGTCGAGCATCTGCGCAGGAAGGGGTGAGCATGAGCCGGCGGATCGCCATCGTCCTGTTCAACCTGGGCGGACCCGACAATCCGGACGCGATCCGGCCGTTCCTGTTCAACCTGTTCGCCGACCCCGCCATCATCCGCCTGCCCAACCCGCTGCGGGTCATCCTGGCCTGGGCGATCGCCAGGAAGCGGACCCGGGTGGCCAAGGACATCTATGCCGAGATCGGCGGCGGCTCGCCGCTGCTGCCCAACACCGAGGCCCAGGCCCGGGCGCTGGAGGCGGAGCTGGCCGACCTGGGCGAGGTCAAGGCCTTCATCGCCATGCGCTACTGGCATCCGATGAGCCAGGAGACGGCGATGCTGGTGAAGGACTTCGCGCCGGACGAGGTCATCCTGCTGCCGCTGTACCCGCAGTTCTCGACCACCACCACCGGCTCGTCGATGCGGGTGTGGCGCGATGCCTGCAGGATCGCCCGGCTGGACGTGCCGACCCGGGCGGTCTGCTGCTATCCCACCGAAAGCCGCTTCATCGCCGCCATGGCCGCCGGGCTGCGGGCGGCCCATGCCGAGGCGGCGGCGCATGGCCGGCCGCGGGTGCTGTTCTCGGCGCACGGCCTGCCGGAGAAGATCGTCAAGGCCGGCGACCCCTATCAGTGGCAGTGCGAGCGCACCGCCGCGGCGCTGGCCGAGGCCTCGGGCATCCCCGACCTCGACTGGGTGTCGACCTATCAGAGCCGGGTCGGCCGGCTGAAATGGATCGAGCCGTCGACCGAGGCGGTGATCCATGAGGCGGCGCATGCCGGGCGGCCGATCGTGGTGGTGCCGATCGCCTTCGTGTCGGAGCATTCCGAGACGCTGGTCGAGCTGGACATCGAATACCGCAAGCTGGCTGACGAGGGCGGCGCGCCGTGCTACCTGCGGGTGCCAACGGTCGGCGCCGACGAGGGCTTCATCGCCGGCCTGGCCGACCTGGTGCGGGCCGGGCATCGCCGGGGATCGACATGCGAGGCCGGCGACGGCGGCCGGATCTGCCCGGCGGCGTTTTCGGGGTGCCCCAGCAAAGCGGCATAGGGAGCGAGAGACGGATGGCGGCTTACTACCTCTGGATCAAGGCGTTCCACGTCTTCTTCGTGATCTCGTGGATGGCCGGGATGCTGTATCTGCCGCGGCTGTTCGTCTATCACAGCCAGACCGCGCCGGGCACGCCGGAATACGAGCGCTTCTCGATCATGGAGCGGCGGCTGATGCGCGGCATCATGCTGCCCTCGGTGGTGCTGGCCCTGGTGTTCGGCATCGCCATGCTGACCATTGACCCGTCGCTGCTGCAGCAGGGCTGGCTGCATGTGAAGCTGACGGGGGTTGTGATCCTGCTGGTGCTGCACCATCTGTGCATGCGGTGGCGCCGCGCTTTCGCCGAGGGCCGCAACCAGCACAGCGAACGCTTCTTCCGCATCGCCAACGAGGTTCCGGCGCTGCTGCTGCTGATCATCGTGGTCATGGTGATCGTGCGGCCGTTCTGAACGGCCTCAGGCCGTCACCCTCCAATTCCCTTGCTCGTCATTCCCGCGAAAGCGGGAATGACGAAAATAGGACCGCCAAAGGGTCGCGTGATTGACTTGCGGCAGGTCCTTCGATAACCATCTGTTGTTCTCAACGGTCTTCCGGCGATCATCGATACGCCGACGCGGTCGAGCCCTTCGCGCCGCGAGATCGAGCTTCCTGCCGAGAAAACAATCCAAAGACGTCGCGACGCCGACGATCTGCCCACGCCCATCAGGGTCCCCATGCATCTGCAAGAACTGAAAGACAAAGCGCCCAGCGAGCTCCTGGCCTATGCCGAGGAGCTTGAGGTCGAGAACGCGAGCATGCTGCGCAAGCAGGACATGATGTTCGCCATCCTCAAGCAGCTGGCCGAAAACGACGTTGCCATTTTTGGATCAGGCGTTCTTGAAGTCCTGTCCGACGGGTTCGGATTTCTCCGCTCCCCGGAATCGAATTACCTGCCCGGCCCGGACGACATCTATGTGTCGCCGCAACAGATCCGCCGCTTCGGGGTGCGCACCGGCGACACCATCGAGGGCGAGATCCGGGCGCCGAAGGAAAACGAGCATTATTTCGCTCTGACCAAGGTCAACCAGATCAACTTCGAGGACCCCGACCGGGTCCGCCACCGGGTCACCTTCGACAACCTGACGCCGCTCTATCCCGACGAAGCGCTGCGGATGGAGCTGAACGACCCGACCAAGAAGAACGTCACCGGCCGGATCATCGATCTGGTCTCGCCCCTCGGTAAGGGCCAGCGCGCCCTGATCGTGGCGCCGCCGCGCACCGGCAAGACGGTGATGCTGCAGAACATCGCCAATTCGATCGCCGAGAACCACCCCGACGCCTTCCTGATCGTGCTGCTGATCGATGAGCGGCCGGAGGAAGTGACCGACATGGACCGGTCGGTGAAGGGCGAGGTCATCTCCTCCACCTTCGACGAGCCGGCGACGCGCCACGTCCAGGTGGCCGAGATGGTGATCGAGAAGGCCAAGCGCCTGGTCGAGCACAAGAAGGATGTCGTCATCCTGCTCGACTCCATCACCCGCCTGGCCCGCGCCTACAACACCGTGGTGCCGTCCTCCGGCAAGGTGCTGACCGGCGGCGTCGACGCCAACGCGCTGCAGCGGCCGAAGCGCTTCTTCGGCGCCGCGCGCAACATCGAGGAAGGCGGCAGCCTGACCATCATCGCCACCGCGCTGATCGACACCGGCAGCCGGATGGACGAGGTGATCTTCGAAGAGTTCAAGGGCACCGGCAATTCCGAGGTGATCCTGGACCGCAAGCTGTCGGACCGCCGGACCTTCCCGGCGATCGACATCGGCAAGTCCGGCACCCGCAAGGAAGAGCTGCTGGTCGACAAGGCCACCATGTCGAAGATGTGGGTGCTGCGCCGGATCCTGATGCCGATGGGGCCGACGGATGCGATGGAGTTCCTGATGGAGAAGCTGAAGCACACCAAGTCGAATTCGGACTTCTTCGA
This sequence comes from Inquilinus ginsengisoli, assembly GCF_031453975.1. Classification (NCBI taxonomy): domain Bacteria; kingdom Pseudomonadati; phylum Pseudomonadota; class Alphaproteobacteria; order Rhodospirillales; family Rhodospirillaceae; genus Inquilinus; species Inquilinus ginsengisoli. The sequence goes on along the minus strand of NZ_JAVDPW010000013.1, from coordinate 114,627 downwards.
CAGCATGAACCAGTAACGGGCGCCCCGGCGTTCGATGCCAGGCAGGCCGCCGGTCGCAGGACCGGCGGCCTTTTTGTTGTCCGCTGGCCGGTGGGGAACCCGCCTCGGGAAGAGATCTCCGCCGTGAAAACGGCCGGGCCCTGCGGTCATGCGATTGATTGGCGGGCGGGAACGCCCATCTAGGGAATGGTCCTAACCTTGAGGGTGGTTAGCGTGGCTTTCATGCGATCGATCCCGGCCGTCGCGATTCTTCTCGCCGGCACCGGCCTTGCCGCCTGCGTGTCATCCGGACCGGCGCCGGCGACGCCGGACGCCGCCCTGGTGCAGACCGTCGACCAGATGCTGGGCGGCAACCAGTGCGCGCCGCAGATCGCGGGGCAGCTTGCGGGCTACCGGCTGACCGCCGCATCGCTTGCCAGCATCTATCAGCAGCCGGTTCAGGATGCGTATATCCGGACGTTCTCGCAGCGGCAGATCTGGGTGAAGCTGGCGGGCCGCCCGGGCAGCGTGGTGGTGGTCTACGACCGTGAGAGCTGCCGCCTGATCAACAGCTACGGCGCCGACGGGGCGGTCTTCAGCTGACCGCCCGACCTTCTCAATGCGCCTCGGCCGGCGGCTTCGCCTGCTTCGGCATGCGCAGCAGCGGCATCAGCAGCAGCCCGGCATAGAACAGCAGCGCCATCAGCAGCAGGCAGTCGGCGAAGGTCAGCACCTGGGACTGCTGCAGCACCATGTTGTCGAGCGTCCTGACCGCCGCCAAGTCGGGGTTGCCGACCCCGGCCGCGGTGAACTTCTGGCTGAGATTGCCCACCATCGCCTGCACCTGCGGGTTGGTCATGGTGACATGGTCGGCGATGCGCGAGGTGTGGAACGCCGCCCGGTCGATCATCACCGTGTTGATGCCGGCCAGGCCGAAGGCGCCGCCGAGGTTGCGCATCAGGTTGTAGAGGCCGGAGGCGTTCTTGATCTTGTCCGGCGGCAGGGTGCCCAGCGCCAGGGTGTTGATCGGCAGGAACAGCAGCATCAGCGACATGCCGCGGATGGCCTGCGGCCAGAACAGCTCCCAGAAGCTCCAATCCGCGGTGATCCAGGTCATCAGGTAGACGCCGGTGCCGAAGGCCACCAGCCCGATGCCCAGCATCACCCGCAGGTCCAGCTTCTTCGACAGCATGCCGGCGATCGGCGCCGAGGCGAACTGGAACAGGCCGGTGACGAACATGATCTCGCCGATCTGCAGGCTGTTCAGGCCGCGGACGCGGGCCAGGAACAGCGGCACGATATAGACCGCGCCGTAGAGGCCGACGCCGATGATCAGGCTGAACAGGCAGCCGACGGCGAAGTTGCGGTCGGCGAAGGCGCGCAGGTCGACGATCGGATTCTTCGCGGTCAGCACCCGCAGGAAGAAGCCGATGCCGGCGAGGACGCCGATCACCGCGAAGGTGAAGATCGCGTGGTCCTCGAGCCAGTCGTAGCGCGGCCCTTCCTCGAACACGTATTCCAGGCTGCCGAGGAACGTCGCCATCAGGCCCAGCCCGGCGAAGTCGAACCCCTTGAACAGGCTGAAATTCGGCTTGTCGAAATCGACCAGGAACCAGACGCCGGCGGTGACGATCACGCCCGGCACGACATTGATCAGGAACAGCCAGTGCCAGGAGAAGGCCTGAGTCAGGTAGCCGCCGAGCGTCGGCCCGATGGTCGGCGCCATGGTGGCGACCAGGCCGATCAGCACCGAGACCCCGGCCCGCCTCTCGGGCGGGAACAGGATGAAGGAGGCGGCGAAGACGGTTGGGATCATCGCCCCACCGAGGAAGCCCTGCACGGCGCGGAACAGGATCATCGATTCGATGTTCCAGGCCATGGCGCAGGCGACGCTGGACAGGGTGAAGCTGGCCGCCGAGACGACGAACAGGATCCGGGTCGAGAACAGCCGCGACAGGAAGCCGGAGAGCGGGATCATCACCACTTCGGCGATGAGATAGGCGGTCTGCACCCAGCTGATCTCGTCCGGGCTGGCCGACAGCCCGGCCTGGATTTCGCTGATCGAGCTGGAGACGATCTGGATGTCCAGGATCGCCATGAACATGCCGACGACCATGGTGAAGAAGCCGAGGGTCTCGCGCGTCGAGGACCCGGCCTTCTTCGCCGCGGCCGGCACGGGCGCCGCCGCGGTCGCCGTCACCGCGGTCACTGACGCAGCTCGGCCGCCACCGCGGCGCCGAAGATGCCGCTGGCCAGGAGCGGGCCGGTCCCCTCCTCCCGCGTGTCGACTGAGACGCCGACCGACAGGCCGGGGCGCAGCAGGCCGCTGAGCTGGTTGTCGATCGGGAGGGCGATCCGCACCGGCACGCGCTGCACCACCTTGGTGAAGTTGCCGGTCGCGTTCTCCGGCGGCAGCAGGCTGAATTCGGCGCCGCTGGCCGGGGCGAAGCTTTCGACATGGCCGGTCAGCGACTTGCCGGGGAAGGCGTCGATGCTCAGCGCCACGCTCTGGCCCACCCGCATGTCGGAGAGCTGGGTCTCCTTGAAGTTGGCGACGACATAGACCTTCGGCAGCGGCACGATCGACAGGAGCTGGGTGCCGGCCTTGACATACTGCCCGACCTCGACCCCCTTGTTGCCGACCACGCCGTCGACCGGTGCGTGGATCACCGTGCGGTCGAGGCTGATCTGGGCCAGGTCGACCGCGGCGGTCAGCTTTTCGATCTGGGCCTGGGCCTGGCGGCGCGACGCCTCCAGGATCGCCGTCTGGCCCTGCTGGTTGGCCAGGGCGGCCTGGGCGCTGGCCAGGGCGGCGGTGGCGCGCTTCTGGTCGGTGTCGGCGGTTTCGAAGGCCTGCTGGCTGCCGTTGCGGGACTCCCACAGCCGGCGCGCGCGCTCCAGGTCGTTGCCGGACTGGGCCAGGGTCGCGGTGGCCTGGTCGACCGTGGCGGTGGCCTGGGCGATCATCGACCCCTGCAGCGCCAGCTGCTGCTCGATCGAGGCCAGCGTCGCCTGCTGGCCTGCCAGCTCCGCCTTCGCCTGCGCCACCTGGGCGCGGTAGTCCCGGTCGTCGATGCGGATCAGCGGCGCGCCGGCCTTCACCATCTGGTTGTCGGTGACCAGCACCTCGACCACCGAACCCTCGACCTGCGGGCTCAGCGTGGCGGTGTCGCTCTGCACATAGGCGTTGTCGGTGGTCTCGAGGAACCGGCCGACGGTCCACCAGTGATAGCCGAAATAGCCAGCGCCGGCGGCGGCGATCAGGGCGGCGACGACGATGATGGGCTTGCGCATGGGGGCAACCGGGCAGGGGTGAACTGAACCGTTCAGTCTTGTTGCGGGAAGGTGCGGATCGGACTATGTGTTGTCAAGATCAAACTGAACGGTTCAGTTTAGTTCAATCCCGGTGTATCCCTGAGAGCCATGACCCGCCCCCTTCTCGACACGCTTCCCCCGCCAGCCACGGCCAGCCGGAAGCCCGCCCAGATCCTGGAGGCGGCGTACACGGTCTTCCTCGAGCAGGGCTTCGGCGCGGCCAGCATGGACGCGATCGCGCGGGAGGCCGGGGTGTCCAAGGCCACGCTCTACGCGCATTTCACCAGCAAGCAGGAGCTGTTCACCGCCATGGTCGGCAGCGCCTGCCGGGTCTATGAGCTGCTGGCGGCGATGTCGCCGCCGCCGGACGACCTGCGCGCCGCGCTGATGGAGGCCGGCGGCACGCTGCTGCGCTTCATCCTCCACCCCGATGTGAACAAGGTGTACCGCAGCGTCATGGCGGAGGCCGCCCGGTTTCCGGAGCTGGGGCGGATGATGTATGACGCCGGCCCCGGCCAGGGCAAGGCGCACCTGGCCACGTTCTTCGCCGCCGCCACCGAACGGGGCCAGCTGGCGGTGCCGGACCCGGAGCTGGCGGCCGAGCAGTTCGGCGCCATGATCCTCGGCCACATGAAGATGCGTCTCGAGCTGGGCCTCGAGATTCCGAGCGAGGAGCGGATCGAGCGCGGGCTGCGCAGCGGCGTCGACGCCTTCCTGCGCGCCTACGCTGCCCCGGCCGTGCCAACACCTTAGAGGCCGTCTGGAACCACGCCGGCGCGGCCGCCTGATGGCGGTTGCTGCGCTTCCGGTGCTCACGGACCCAAACGTCCGCTGCGCGCCGGTTCTCGCAACCACCACCAGTCGACTCACGCCAACGCGGTTCCAGACGGCCTCTTCAGGCTCCCCTCTCCGTCATCTCCCGAGATGATAGGTCAGCGCGATCGCCAAACAGGCGGCCAGCGGGCTTTCCGGCAAGGGATCGGACGCGCCCAGCAGGATCGCACGGTTTCCCTCGAAGGCCAGCTCGTTGGAGAACAGCGCCCGGAATGTCGCGACCAGCGTGGTCCCGCAGTGGAAGTAGACCGCGCAGCGTTCGGGCGCGGCGCGCGGCCAGCCCAGCCTGATCGTGCTGCCGCTGCCGGTGGCCGCGGTCAGATAGGCCGGCTGGCCCCATCTGAGCGTCTCGGTGAGGGGGCCGACCCCCTCCGTCGCAGCCGCCGTCTCGAAGATCAGCCGCCGCACCGTCAGGAGCCGTGCCCGGATGGCGGGCGGACAGGCCTCGAACGCCGCTGGGACCCCGGGTGGCATCGCTGGGCCGGCGAGTGATGCGCGCTTCGGTGACGACGTCATCGCCTGCTCCCGACCTGCTGCGTCACCACTCTCTCGCACGGACCGATCTGATAAATCCTGCGGAGTTTCGGCTGAGGCCGGCCCTTCAGCCTTCCGTCGCGATCCGGCGCAGGGCCTGCTCGAACACCTCGACCGGCTGGCCGCCCTCGATCAGGTGGCGCTGGTTGAACACGATCGCCGGCACCGCGCGGATGCCGTGGTCCTGGTAGAACCGCTCCTGGGCCCGCACGTCCTCGGCGAATTCGCTGCCGGCCAGGATGGCGGCCGCCCGGTCGGCGTCCAGCCCGACCTCGCCGGCCACCCGCGCCAGCACGGCATGCGAGCCGACATCCTCGCCATCGGTGAAATAGGCGGCGAACAGCGCGTGCTTCAGCTCGCGCTGGCGGCCTTCCTGCTCGGCCCAATGCAGCAGCCGGTGGGCGTCGAAGGTGTTGTAGATGCGGCGGCGCTGGCCGAAGTCGAAGGTGAAGCCCACCGCGGCGCCGCGCTGGCGGATGCCCTCCTGGTTCTGCGCGATCTGGGCGGCGGACCCGCCGTATTTGTGGGTGAGGTGCTCGACCACGTCCTCGCCCTCGGGCGCCATTTGCGGGTTCAGCTCGAAGGGCTGGAAGTGCAGCTCGACCGCGACCTCGCCGTCCAGCCGCCGCACCGCCTGTTCCAGCGCGTTGAGGCCGATCGCGCACCAGGGGCAGGAGACGTCGGAGACGAAGTCGATCCTGATCGGGGTGGTCTGGGCCGGCATGGCAATCACTTTCCGGATGCGTCGCGCCGCCATGACCCGCATGGCGGCAGGGAGGGACAATCAGCGGAGAACAAAGCGGGCCCGCGGTCAAGCGGCGGCGGGGGATCGCATGGCTCGGATGCGCCGGTGACGGAGGTGGACGGCTCGTCCACCCGCTGGCCCCGGCATCTCGGCGCCCCGGGGAACAGGGCGGCCGGCCGCGAGTTGTGTGCTTGTCCAACGCGCCGCCATTCCGGGAGGACGAGAGCGTGACGGCTTCACTTCAGGTGGAACGAGATCATCCGGCGCGCAGGCGCCTCGGCCGCGGGGTCGCGGGCGCCCTGGCGGTGCTTTGCCTGGCCGCGCTGGCCGGCTGCCAGACGGACTATGGCGGCGGCGGATATTACGACCATGCGGCGGTCGACCCCTATCAGCCGCAGGGCTACGACGATTCGCAGCAGCAACAGCAGCAGCAGTTCTACCAGCAGGAGCAGTACCGCCAGCAGCAGGAGCAGATGCGGCGGCAGCAGGACGACGAGCAGGAGCGGCAGCGCCAGGCGCAGGACCAGCAGGAGCAGCAGGAATACTGGCAGCAGCAGCAGGACCAGCGCGAGCAGTGGCAGCAGCAACAGGAACAGCAGCGCCAGATGGAAGAGCAGCAGGAGCAGCAGGAGCGGTGGCAGGAACAGCAGCAGCAGCAATATCAGTGATCGCCTCGGGGTGCGGCCGCCGCCCGATCACGATCCGGGGGATGACGAAGCCGTCACCCCGGGGATGACGAAGCCGTCACCCCGGGGATGACGAAGCCGTCACCCCGGGGATGACGAAGCCGTCACCCCGGGGATGACGAAGGCGGCCACGAAGCGGTTGAGGCTGTCCTCGACGTAGCGGTCGACATCGCCCTGCGGGTCGAAGCTCCACCACAGCAGCGACCCCTGCCATTGCGACGCCATCAGCAGGCCGATGCCCGGCGGCGCATCGGGCACCTGCCGGAAGCAGTCCTCCAGGGCGTCGGACAGCGCGGCCTTCCAGGCGGCGCCGCGCGACCGCAGGGCGGGGTCGCGCAGATCCTCGCGCAGGATCAGCAGCCCGTCGGCATAGGCCTCGATCCCGCCATAGTCCCGCGACAGCGCCGACAGCATCCGCACCGCGCCGGCCGCGGTCCTGGGCACCGTCGCCGCCAGCCCGGCGGTCTTCTCGTCCAGCCGGTCCCAGGCCCGCATCAGCGTGCTGCGCACCAGTTGGGCCTTGCTGCCGAAGCGCTGCACCAGGGTCGAGGCCGACAGGCCGCAGGCCTGGGCCAGGGTGGCGAAGGTCAGCGCCTCCGGCCCGCTCTCGTGCATCAGCCTGTGCGCCGCCGCCAGCACCTCCTCGTCCGACAGGGTCTTGCGCCGAGGCATCTTGACTTCCGTTTATAACCGAACAATCGTTTATATACCACATCGGGCCGGGCTGCCAACCGGCCCGTGGCCCATATCCGGGAGGAATCGATGACGCTGTCGGGAAAGGTCGCCCTGGTCGCGGGCGGCACGCGCGGCGGGGGCCGGGGCATCGCGGTCGAGCTCGGCGCCGCCGGGGCCACGGTCTATGTCACCGGGCGGACGACGCGCGACCACCCATCCGAGTATGAGCGGCCGGAGACCATCGAGGAGACGGCGGAGATGGTCACGGCCCTGGGCGGCCAGGGCATCGCCGTCCAGGTCGACCATCTCGTCGCCGAGGATGTCGGCCGGCTGGTCGACCGCATCCGGGCCGAGCAGGGGCGCCTCGACATCCTGGTCAACGACATCTGGGGCGGCGAAAAGCTGATGGAGTGGAACAAGCCGGTCTGGGAGCACGACCTGCAGAAGGGTCTGCGCCTGCTGCGCCTCGGCATCGACACCCATCTGGTCACGGCGCACCACGCCCTGAAGCTGCTGATCGAGCGGCCGGGCGGCCTGCTGGTCGAGGTCACCGACGGCACCGCGGATTACAATGCCGACCACTATCGGCTGTCGCCCTTCTACGACCTGGTCAAGGTGGCGGCGACGCGGATGGCCTGGGCCCATGCCAGGGACCTCGCCCCGCATGGCGCCACCGCGGTCTGCGTCACCCCGGGATGGATGCGGTCCGAGATGATGCTGGACGCCTATGGCGTGACCGAGGAGACCTGGCGCGACGCCACCAAGGTCCAGCCGCACTTCATCATCTCCGAGACCCCGCGCTTCCTGGGGCGCGCCGTGGCGGCCCTGGCGGCCGACCCGGACCGGGCGCGGTGGAACGGGCAGTCGCTGTCCAGCGGCGGGCTGGCCCAGGTCTACGGCTTCACCGATCTCGACGGGTCCCGCCCCGACGCCTGGCGCTATGTGCCGGAGGTCCAGGATGCCGGAAAGCCCGCCGACGCCACCGGCTATCGCTGAAACGATGGCCTAAGCCAGCTCGGCATGATCGGCCAGCACGGCGTCGATCACCCGCCGGGACGTCTCCGCCTCGACCGGGTCGGGGGTGGTGCCGGGCAGCTGGGCGTAGACGATCAGGGCCTTCCACAGCGCCCAGCCGCGGGCCCGGGCCCAGGTCGCCTGGTCGCTGGGCAGGGCGGCGCGGAAGGCGGCGCGGCTGTCGCCGTCGAACAGGGTCCAGGCGATCACCAGGTCGCAGGCCGGGTCGCCCACGCCCGAGGTCCCGAAATCGATCACGGCGCTCAGCCGGCCGTCCTGCACCAGCAGGTTGCCGACGCTGATGTCGCCGTGGAACCACACGGGGTCGCCGCGCCAGGTCGCCGCCAGGGCCGCCTCCCACACCGCGGTCGCGGCGGCGCCGTCGATCCGGCCGCCGAGGGCGGCGATCGCCTGCCGGGTCTCGCCGTCATAGACGGCCAGCGACCCGCCGCGGAAGAAGTTGTGCGGCCCCGCCGGCGGCCCGCCGGTGGCATCGGCCCGCTTCAGCGCGACCAGGAACCGGCCGAGCGCGGTCGCGAACCCGCCGAGATCGGCGATCCGCCCGGCCGCCGCGGTCTCGCCGTCGAGCCAGCGATAGACCGACCACGGCCAGGGATAGCCCTCCCCCGGCGCGCCCTTGGCCAGGGGTGCCGGAATCGGCAGCGGCAGCACCGGGGCCAGCAGCGGCAGCCAGCGATGCTCCTTCTCCACCTGCAGGACATAGGCCGCGCTGCTCGGCAACCGCACGGTCATGCGGTCGCCGAGATGGAAGGTGCGGTTGTCCCAGCGGCCGAACCGCACCGGCCGGATCGGCAGATCCGCCCAATGCGGGAACTGGGTGGCGACCAGCCGGGCCACCAGGGCCTCGTCGATGCGAACCGCCTCTTCATCCGGCATCTGCGGCGACCTCGTGGCTGTGGACCGATCCACCCTGTATCCACGAGGGTCCGCGGCTTGGCAACGGCGCCGATCCCGCTCAGCCCTCCACCAGCGCGCGGAGCCGCGACAGGGCGTCGTCCCATTGCGCCGACACCGTGTCGAGATAGGACCGCGCCTCGGCGATCGGGTCGGGCCGGTAGGCGAAGCGGCTTTCGCGGCCGCGGCGCAGGCTGCTGACCAGGCCGGCATGCTGCAGCACATGCAGGTGCTTGGTCACGGCCTGCCGGGTCAGCCGGGTGTCCGCCGACAGCGCGGCGATCGACCGGCTCTGCCCGTCGCTGAGGGTCATCAGCAGCGACAGGCGGGTGGGGTCGCCCAGCGCCGCGAACACGGCGGCGGGGTGCGGGGCGGGGGCCGGATGTGGGGCGGGGGCCGCGACGCTAGGATTCGACATGGGCCCGGATGTTCCGGATCTGCTGCTCCCATCCGCCCTGGTTCATGCGCAGGGCTTCGGCCCGGCGGTGGGCCGGCAACGCACCGAAGCCGGATTCGACGATCACCAGCCGGGTCCCGGCCGCGGTCGGCGCCAGCCGGAACTCGACCAGGGTCGGCGTCTCCTGCGAATAATCCACCGCGGGATCGACGGCATAGGGATGCCAGGTGAAGGAGAACAGGCGCGGTTCGTCCATCGCCACCACCCTGGCCTCCCACACCACATGCTCGTAGCCGGGATGGGTGATGCGGCCGCGCGACAGCTGGCCGGGCACGAAGGGGCCCTCCAGCCTCACCCGGAACCAGGTGCCGAATTCGGTGGGGTCGGTCAAAGCGCGCCACACCCGCTCGACGGGCGCGCGCAGCTCGATGCTCTTCGTGATCCGATCGGTCATAAAGGCAACCTCCTTGTTGCCTATTCATGGCCGATGCCGGCCGAAAGCGCAACCGATAAGTTGCTATTCCGGATCGCGATCGCCGTCGCCGGATGCGCTAGGATCGCGGCATGCGCGCCCCCCGCACCCACCATGTCGAGCAGCACCGGTCGGCGGTGCCGGGCATCGATGCCATGACCCTGGCCTCGACCCACCATTTCCCGCGCCATTCGCACGACCAGTTCGGCATCGGCGTGATCGGCTTCGGCGCCCAGCGGTCGTGGAGCGGCATCGGCGCGGTCGAGGCCGGGGCCGGCGACGTCATCATGGTCAATCCCGGCGAGATGCATGACGGCGCGCCGGCCGGCGGCGCCGCCCGCGGCTGGCGCATGATCTATCTCGACCCGGCCCTGGTGGCCGGCGAGCTGGCCGAGGAGGCCGCGGGCCCGGTCGAGATCGTGCGACCGGTGGCGCAGGACCCGCTCTTGGCCCGGCACTTCGCCCGGCTGTTCGCCGGCCTGACCGCGGCGCGGCCGGACCGTCTGGCCGGCGAGGAGGCGCTGCTGCGCGCCCTGGCTCATGTCCAGCGCCGGCACGGCGTGGCCCCCGCCCCGTCCGGCGGCCCCGCCCCCAGCGTGGCCCGGGCCCTGCGGCGGCTGGACGGCGCGCCGGAGCTGCCGGCGACCCTGGCCGAGCTGGCGGCGCTGTCGGGCGTCAGCCGGTTCCAGCTGCTGCGCGGCTTCGCCCGCGAGGTCGGGATCACGCCGCACGCCTATCTGGTGCAGCGCCGGGTGCATCTGGCGCGGCAGCTGCTGGCCCGCGGCCGCACCCCGGCCGAGGCGGCGGCGGAGGCCGGCTTCGCCGACCAGAGCCACCTGACCCGCGCCTTCCTCCGCCAGCTGGGGGTCACGCCCGGCCGGTATCGTCGGGCTGTGGCCTGAGGGGCGGTCTCACCCACCCCGGCCTCCAATCCCGTTCAAGACGGCGGGCGGCACAGCCTGCGATAGCTGCGGCCATGACCCAGAGACTCTCCGGATATGCCTGCCTGACCCTGGCGATGATCGGCGTCGGCAGCACCGTGGTGGCCAGCCGCCTCGCCGGCGCCGGCCTGCCGCCCTTCACCGCCACCGCCCTGCGCTTCCTGATCGCCTTCCCGCTGTTCTGGCTGCTGCTGCGCGCCCGCCGGGTGCCGTGGCCGCGGCTGGGCCGGCGCGACCTGGCGCTGCTGGCGGTGCAGGCGGGGGCCGGCAGCGTCGGCTACACCGTGCTGCTGATCGCCGGCACCGGCCTGACCTCCGCCGCCGATGCCGGGGTGGTGCTGGGCACCCTGCCGGCCATGACCACGCTGTTCGCCGCGGTGGCGCTGCGCGAGCGCCAGGGCGGCCAGGACTGGGCCGCCACCGCCCTGGCCACGGCGGGAGCCGTCGCGGTCACGCTGGGCGCGCGCGGCGACGGTCCGGCCTCCACCCTCGCCGGCACCCTGCTGGTGCTGGGCGCGGTGGCCTGCGAGGCGGTGTTCATCCTGCTGAACAAGCGGCTGCACGTCGCCCTGCCGCCGCTGGTGCAGTCGGCGGTCATGACCGGGCTGGGGCTGGTGCTGTCGCTGGTCCCGGCGGTGCTGCTGGAGCGCGACTGGGCGGCGCTGGCGGCGGCGCCGACCGCCCTGGCCGCGGTGGCCTATTACGCGGTGGTGCCGACGGTGCTGGGCTTCCTGCTGTGGTTCGCCGGCACCGCCCGCACCACGGGGACGCAGGCGGCGCTGTTCACCGCCTTCGCCCCGGCCTCGGCCGTGGTCTTCGCCGTGCTGCTGCTGGGCGAACCGCTGACGCCCGCGCGGATCGCCGGCCTGACCCTGGTCCTCGCCGGCGTGCTGCTGGGCGCGACCGGGCGGCGAGGGTGAGGCGAGATTGCCGTCACCCGGACCATGCCGTAGCCTGAGAGCGCCATGCCTCTTTCGACGAAGATCGTCCTGCATTCCCCTGTCGGCGATCCCGCGCGGCTGGAGGCGTTCGTCGAACGCTGTCTCGCCGATGGAGTCCGCCTGATCGCCGTCGTCGGCGAGGGTGCCCCGGCGGTGGAGGATCTGATCGACGAGATCATCGTCGGGGACGGAACGGATCGCAGCAGATTCATCCTCACGACCTCGCATGCCGGCATGTCGGTCGCGGATGTGCTGGATCTGGTCTCGCGATGGGATATCGGGGGCGCGGCAGACGTCGAACAGGTGCAACTGTAGCGATCGCCATGACCAAAACCGAAATCTCCGCCCTCTACCGCGCCTACATCGCCTGCCTGAACGCGCAGGACTGGCCGACGCTGGGACAGTTCGTCCATGACGAGGCGAGCCACAACGGCCGCCGGATCGGGCTGTCCGGGTATCGCGAGATGCTGGAGCGGGATTTCCGGGAGATTCCGGACCTGCAGTTCACCATCCAGCTGCTGGTGGCCGATCCGCCCCATGTCGCGAGCCGGCTGGGCTTCGACTGCACGCCCAAGGGACAGTTCCTCGGCCTGCCCGTGAATGGCAGAAGAGTCTCCTTCACCGAGAACGTGTTCTACGAATTCCGGGACGGGAAGATCGCGACGGTGTGGTCCGTCATCGACAAGGCGGCGATCGAATCCCAGATCTGAAGCGCGGCCCTCGCCTACCGCGCCCCGTTCAGGGCGGCGGCCGCCCGGACCAGCGCTGCGAAGGCCTCCGCATCGATGTCCTCGCCCTCGCGCAGATCGATGGCGCGCCGGGTGTTGCCTTCGAGGCTGGAGTTGAACAGGCCCGAGGGGTCCGGCAGCGACGCCCCCTTGGCGAAGGTCAGCTTCACCACGCTCTTGTAGGTCTCGCCGGTGCAGATGATCCCGCCCTGGGACCACACCGGCACGCCCCGCCACTTCCACTCCTCGACCACATCGGGGACCGCCTGCCGGATCAGGCCGCGGACATGGGCGAGAGTCTGGCCCCGCCAGTCGCCCAGCTCCGCGATCCGCGCGTCGATCAGCCGGGAGGCGTCGCCCGTGGTGGTCGAGCAGTCCTTCATGGTGTCGCGGCTCCTTCAGAACAGCTTGCGGTAGACCACGAAGCCGGAGCGTTCGGCGAGTTTGTCGTAGAGCTGCATCGCCGTCTGGTTGGTCTCGTGCGTCTGCCAGTAGACGCGGGCGCAGCCGGCCGCCTGGGCCCGGTCGTAGACGCCCTGGATCAGCGCCCGGCCGACGCCCTTGCCGCGCGCCGCCTCGGTCGTGAACAGGTCTTGAAGGTAGCAGCTGGGCGCGATCGCGGTGGTGCTGCGGTGGTACAGGTAATGGGTCAGGCCGAGCAGCGCGCCGCCGCTTTCGGCCACCAGCGCATGCACCGGCTCATAGGCGTCGAAGAAGCGGTCCCAGGTCGTGCGGGTGATGTCGGGCGCCAGCGCGGTCGGGCCCGACCGGCCGTAGAACGCATTGTAACCGTCCCACAGCGGCAGCCACCGGTCGTAATCCTGCCGGGCCGCGGGGCGGATCGTGAGGTCGCCGGACATGCGGGGCTCCTGTGGTGGGTGGGTGCTGTTTGAGCCGCCCTTTCAGGCGCCGCCACCCCCCTTTCGTCATTGCGAGCGCAGCGAAGCAATCCATGGCGACGCCTGGCATGGATTGCTTCGTCGGCTGCGCCTCCTCGCAATGACGAAGGGGGGAAGGCCCTGCCTTACGGCAGCAGCACGGTCGAGCCGGTGGTCTTGCGCGCCTCCAGGTCGCGATGGGCCTGGGCGGTCTCGCGCAAGGGGTAGGTCTGGTTGATCGAGATCTTCACCGCGCCCTTGGCCACCACATCGAACAGCTCCGCCGCCGCCGCCTCGTATTCCGACCGGGCGGCGATGTAGGTGGCCAGCGTCGGCCGGGTCAGGTACAGCGACCCCTTCTGCGACAGCACCAGCGGGCTGATCGGCGCCACCGGGCCGGAGGCGTTGCCGAAGGTCACCATCATGCCGCGCGGCGACAGGCAGTCCAGCGAGCCCTCGAAGGTGGTCTTGCCGACGCCGTCATAGACCACCGGCACGCCCTTGCCGCCGGTGATGGCGCGCACCCGGGCGACGAAATCCTCGCTGGAATAGTCGATCACATGGTCGCAGCCATTGGCCCGGGCCAGGGCCACCTTCTCCGGCCCGCCGGCGGTGCCGATCACGGTGGCGCCGAGATGCTTGGCCCATTGGCAGGCGATCTGGCCGACGCCGCCGGCCGCGGCATGGAACAGGATGGTCTGGCCCGGCTGGACCGGGAAAGTGCGGCGCAGCAGGTACCAGCTGGTCAGCCCCTTCAGCATGATCGCCGCGGCGGTGCGGTCGTTCACCCCGTCGGGGATCTTCACCACCTTCTCGGCCGGGATCACCCGCTCCTCGGCATAGCTGCCGGTCGGGCCGTTGCCGTAGGCGACGCGGTCGCCGGGCTTGAAGCCGGTGACGCCGGGGCCGACGGCCAGCACCTCGCCCGCCGCCTCCTGGCCCAGGACCAGGGGCAGCTGCGTCTTGTACAGCCCGTCGCGGATATAGGTGTCGATGTAGTTCAGGCCGATGGCGGTGTGGCGGATGCGCAGCTCGCCCTCGGCGGGGGCCGGCACCTCGACCGCCTCCCAGCGCAGGATGTCGGGGCCGCCGGTCTCGTGGATGCGGATGGCGTGGACCATGGGGTGCTCTCAGCCGAGATGGGTCTTGAGGAAGGCGGCGGTGCGGCCGTTGGCCAGCGTGGCGCCGGCCGCGTCGTAATGGTCGCCGCCGACGCGGGCGAAGGCGTGGTCGAGGCCGGGATAGGCGTGCACCGTCACGGTCGGCAGCGACGCCATGCGGGCGCGGATCTGGGCCTGGGCCTCGGGCGGCACGAACTGGTCCTGCTCGGCGATGTGCAGCATCAGCGGCCGGGTGATGGCGCTGGCCTCGCCCAGCAGCTTGTCGATGCCGACGCCGTAGTAGCTGACGGCGCAGTCGGCATCCGAGCGCGTGGCCATCAGGAAGGCCAGGCGGCCGCCCAGGCAATAGCCCATGGCGCCGGCGCGGCCGCTGCATTCCGGCAGGTCGCGCAGCGCCGCGAGCGAGGCGATCAGGTCCTCGACCCCGGCGGTCTCGTTGAAGCTGCCGAACAGGGCGAAGGCCTTGTCCATCTCGGCCTTCGACTTGTCGGTGATGTCGATGCCGGGCTCCTGCCGCCAGAACAGATCGGGGCACAGCGCGACATAGCCCTGGGCGGCGAGATCGTCGCAGATCTGCCGCATCACCGCATTGACCCCGAAGATCTCCTGGATGACCAGGACGCCCGGCCCGGACCCCGAGGCGGGGCGCGCGAGATAGGCGTTGAAGCGGCCGCCATCGGCAGCGGTGATGGTGACTGTCGCCATGAATGCGCTCTCCCTCGAGCGTTACGGTGGACGAAGCGGTCGGTCGAAGCGGAAGGACGATACCCGGACGACGCCGCGCTTGTCACGGCGGCTGGAGGGCGGGGATCGGGAAGAGCCGCTCGCGGCCTGAACTGTCGCAATGAAGCTCAAAAGCTCGACATTTTTCCAGGTCGTGGTTGGTCTGATCCCACCTGTGCCCGGTTGAGATGGAAGCACGGACGACTGGAGAGTTTCAGGGCGCCGTTCCTTCCCTCATTTGTCATGCCACGGCTTGACCGTGGCATCCAGGGGCGGCCGGAGCGGCTCTTGAAAGCCCCTGGATTGCCCGGTCAAGCCGGGCAATGACAGGAAGAAAAGAGTACGCGCCCTTTACCCCTCGTCATTGCGAGCGGAGCGAAGCAATCCATGCCAGACCGCGGAGCCGGGCTATGGAGAGTCGCCACCCTGTCATCTTCGTGGTGAGTCGCATGCCGGGATACACTATATTGGATAGACGGATACACCAGCGAGGCTATACCGTGGCGTTCCACATCAAAAATCCGGACACCGACGCCCTGGCACGCAAGGTCGCGAAGGCCAAGGGCGTCGGGCTGACCGAGGCGGTCCATGAGGCGCTGGAGCGCGAACTCGCCCATGAGCTGGCGAAACCCCGGAAGGCCGATCTCGCGGTGCAGTTCTGCCGCAACCTGCGGGCGCTCGGCAACCCCGGAAAGGGGCAGCCGGCGGACAAGGCGTTCTTCGACGACCTCAGCGGGACACCCTGATGTTCGTCGACGCCTCCGCCCTGGTGGCCATGATGACTGACGAACAGGATGCCGCCGCCTTCGCCGACCGGCTGTCCAAGGCCGAGAAGACGCCGATCACCTCTCCCATCGCGGTGTTCGAGGCCGGCGCCGCGGTGGCGCGCATTCTCGCGCTGGACGTGGATGTGGCGGCGGACGCTGTGGCCAGGTTCCTGGACTTGATGGGCATCAACGTCCTGTCGATCCCGCCCTCGGCGGGACCGATGGCCCTGGCCGCCTTCGCCCAATACGGCAAGGGCCGGGGGCATCCTGCGCAGCTCAACCTGGGCGACTGCTTCGCCTATGCCTGCGCCCGCTACTATCGCTCGCCGCTGCTGTTCAAGGGCGACGATTTCGCGCTGACGGACATCACCCCGGCCTGAGCGGCGGACCCCCCATCGTCATTGCGAGCCCCGCAGGGGCGCGGCAATCCATGCGAGGCCGCGGGGCCGGGTGTGGCGGGGTCTGGCATGGATTGCTTCGCTGCGCTCGCAATGACGGGTGAGGAAGGGGCCTCTCCTCCAAGGCCGTCCTAGAACCGCCCCTCATACCCCTCGAACGCCAGCAGCCGGCGTTTGCGCTCCAGGCCGGAGGTGCTGCCGTAGCCGCCGAGGCTGCCGCCGGCGCCGATGACGCGGTGGCAGGGCACCAGCAGCACCAGGTCGTTGCGGCCGCAGGCCTGGCCGACCGCGCGCGGGCCGCTGTTCAGGATGTGGGCCACGCCGCCATAGGACGCCGCCTCGCCATAGGGGATGTCGATGATCGCCTGCCGCACCCGCGCCTGGAACGGGCTGGCGGCCAGCGCCATCGGCAGGTCGAAGCGGCGGCGCTTGCCGGCGAAATACTCCTCGATCTGCCGGATCGCCTTGCGCAGCAGCTTGTCCTTCGGCGGCGCGTCGTCGGGCGGATCCTGGGTGTGGTCGACCGCGGCCACCACCCCGCCGGCCACGGTGATGCGCACCGGCCCGACCGGGGTGTCGATGGTGGCGGTGGCCCGGTCTGCGGGGACGGCAGCGCGCTTCATCACCCGACCAGCTCCAGCAGCGTCTGCGGCGTGGTGACCGGCGCCTGGCACACCGGCCCGCGGCAGAGATAGGCGGTCGGCCGCCCGTCCAGCATCGTCTTGCCGGCGGCGGGATGGCCCTCCGGCAGCGCCGTGCCGGGGTCCAGCCGCAGCAGCAGCCGGCCGGGCAGCGACCGGCCGTGCACCGCGCGCAGCAGCGCCGCGGTCGCCGGGTCGTCCCGGGGGCCGATCACCACGATCTGCAGCGGTTCCATCCAGTCCTCGGCGTGGTTCAGCCAGGTGGCGAGCGGGATGAAGTTGCGCTGCAGCTCGCCGGCGAAGGCGGTGACCAGCGATTCCGCGCGCAGGCCGTAGAGGCGGTCGCCGGTCAGCAGGTGCAGCCGCGCCAGCACCCCGAGCATGGTGCCGTTGCCGGCCGGGACCGCCGCGTCGTAGACGGTCTTGGTGCGCACGATCAGCGCCTCGCCGTCATCCGCGGTCATGAAATAGCCGCCGCGCGAATCGTCCCAGAAATGGCTGTCGAGCACCGCGGTCCAGCGTCTGGCGTCTTCGAGATAGGCGGCATTCTCCGTCGCCTCGTGCAGCGCCAGCGCCGCCGCCGCCATGTCTGCATAGTCATCGAGCAGCCCGGGCGCGGTCGCCTTGCCGCGCCGCCACGCATGGGCGAGCCGATCGCCATCTCCGAGCTGCCGCACCACGGCGGCGAAGGCGGTCTCGGCCAGGGCGATCCAGTCCGGCCGGTCGAAGGCCTGGGCGGCACGGGCGAGGGCCGCGATCATCAGCCCGTTCCAATCGGCCAGCACCTTGTCGTCCCAGCCCGGCCGTACGCGTGCCCCACGGAGGTCGAGGAGTACGGCCCGGTCGGCCGCCAGCGCCGCCTCGGCCGCATCGTCGCCCAGGGCCGGGTGATGTCGGCGGTTGAGGATGTTTTTCTCCTCCCAATTGCCATGGGTCGAGACGTCGTACGTGTGCTTGAACACGGCCGACCGGTCGCCCAGCGCGGCGTCGATCTCGGCCTCGCTCCAGACATAGAAGCGGCCCTCCTCGCCCTCGCTGTCGGCGTCCAGCGTGGCGGCGAAGGCACCGCCCTCGGCGATCATCTCGCGCTCGATCCAGGCCACGGTTTCCGCCACTCTTGCGGCATAGAGCGGGTCGCGAGTCTCCTGCCAGGCCAGGGTCAGCAGGCCGACCAGCTGGGCGTTATCGTACAGCATCTTCTCGAAATGCGGCGCCAGCCATTCCTCGTCGGTGGAGTAGCGGGCGAAGCCGCCGCCGAGATGGTCGTAGATCCCGCCCTGGCTCATCGCGGTCAGCGTGCGCAGCACCGCGTCACGCCAAGACGTACGGCCCGACCCAGCATGACGCGTACGGCGCCAGCCGCGCCACAGCAGCTCGAGGATTCCGGGCTGGGGGAATTTCGGCGCGCCGCGCAGCCCGCCCCACACCGGGTCGATCAGGCCGGCCATCCGCTCCGTCACCTCGTCGAGCACGTCGCGGTCCAGCCCGGCGCCGGCGCGGTTCTCCGACTGCTTTGCCAGCGCCTCGGCCAAGGCGGTGACGTTGCCGGTCACCTTCTCCGGCTCGGTGGCATAGGTGTCGGCCAAAGCGCGCAGCACGTCGGTGAAGCCGGGGCGGCCCCAGCGGCTGGTCGGCGGGAAATAGGTGCCGCCCCAGAACGGCTCGCCATCGGCGGTCAGGAACATGGTCAGCGGCCAGCCGCCCTGCTGGCCCAGCAGCGCCAGCGCCGACTGGTAGAGGGTGTCGACATCCGGCCGCTCCTCGCGGTCGACCTTGATCGACACGAACAGGTCGTTCATCACCGCGGCCACCGCGGGGTCCTCGAAGCTCTCATGCGCCATCACGTGGCACCAGTGGCAGGCGGCGTAGCCCACCGACAGCAACACCGGCTTGTTCTCGGCGCGGGCCCGGGCGAAGGCCTCGGCCCCCCAGGGCTGCCAGTCCACCGGGTTGTCGGCGTGCTGCAGCAGGTAGGGGCTGGTCTCTTGGGCAAGACGGTTCGGCATGCGACCTGTTCCTGTGTGTGACGACCCTTGCGGCCAATCACCGGCTTCGTGGCTATACTCTCGCGGATTGCCGACGCCGCCAACCCGACCCGAAGGCATCCTATGCCCGGAGACATCAAATGAAAGTCACCGTCGATATCGACTGCACGCCGGAGGAGGCCCGCACGTTCCTCGGCCTGCCCGATGTCGCCCCGATGCAGCAGGCGCTGATGAAGGACCTGGAGACCCGGATGCGCGCCAACCTCGCGGCGATGGAGCCGGAGGCGCTGATGAAGACCTGGCTGCCGGCCAGCATCGAAGGCTTCGAGACGCTGCAGCGCGCCTTCTGGCAAGGCATGACCGGCGGCACCAAGGGCGGCAAGTCCTGATCACAGATACTCACGTGATGGACGATCAAATTAAGTCCCCCCTCCCCTTGCGGGAGGGGGTTAGGGGGAGGGGTCTGCGCGCGTCCGCGCGCGGAAACCTGGGCACCTGCAGGCGAGGAGTGCCGTTGCCGCCGATCCGCTCGGGCCGAGAGAACCCCCTCCCCCTAGCCCCCTCCCGCAGGGGGAGGGGGGACTCGTTATGGGATGTTTCACGTGAAACATCGCCCTCCCGGACCGCCACACCATGACCGCCCGCGACACCATCTTCGCCCCCGCTACCCCGGCCGGGCGCGGCGGGGTGGCGGTGCTGCGGCTCTCCGGCCCCGGGGCCGGGCCGGCGCTGGCCGCCCTGACCCGGCGCCCCCTGCCCGCCCCTCGCGTCGCGACCCTGGCCGAGCTGCGCGACCCGGCCGACGGCGCGCCGCTCGACCGCGGCCTGGTGCTGTGGTTCCCCGGCCCCGGCAGCTACACCGGCGAGGATGTGGCCGAGCTGCATCTGCATGGCGGCCGGGCCGTGACCCGCGGCGTCATCGAAGCGCTGTCGCGGCTCGACGGGCTGCGGCCGGCCGAGCCGGGCGAGTTCACCCGCCGCGCCTTCCAGGCCGGCAAGCTGGACCTGACCGAGGCCGAGGCGGTGGCCGACCTGGTCGATGCCGAAACCCGGGCCCAGCGGCTGCAGGCGCTGCGCCAGCTCGGCGGCGCGCTCGGCCGGCTCTACGAGGGCTGGCGCGCCGGGCTGATGCGGGCCCTGGCGATGACCGAGGCGGCGCTGGACTTCCCGGATGAGGGCCTGCCGCCCGACCTCGCCGCCGAGGCCGAGGCCCTCGTCGCCGAAGTCTCCGCCGCCATCGCCGACCATCTCGACGACGCCGGCCGCGGCGAGCGGCTGCGCGACGGCGTGCACATCGCCATCCTCGGCCCGGTCAATGCCGGCAAGTCCAGCCTGCTCAATGCCCTGGCCCGGCGTGACGCGGCCATCGTCTCCGACCGGCCGGGCACCACGCGCGACGTGGTCGAGGTCGCGCTCGACCTGCGCGGCTTTCCGGTGGTGCTGGCCGACACCGCCGGCCTGCGCGACACCGCCGACGAGATCGAGGCCGAGGGCATCCGCCGCTCCCACCGCCGCGCCGCCGAGGCCGATCTGCGGCTGGTGATCCGCGACGCCGCGGCGGCCGCGCCGTCCGACCCGGCGCTGGGCCCGGGGCCGGATGTGATTCGCGTCGCCAACAAGATCGACCGGGCACCCGATGCCGTGCTGGCGCCGGACGAGATCGCGATCTCGGTGCGCAGCGGCGCCGGCCTCGACCGCCTGCTCGACGCCTTGGCCGAGGCGGTGGAGCGCCGCCTGACCGGCGACGGCTCCCCCGCCCTGACTCGTGCCCGCCACCGCGCCGCCCTGCTCGACGCCGCCGACGCCCTGGCCCGGGTGCCGTCCGCGCCCTTGCCGGAGCTGGCGGCCGAAGACCTGCGCCTGGCCCTGCGCGCCCTCGGCCGCATCACCGGCCGGGTCGACGTCGAGGATATGCTCGACCTGCTGTTCGGCAGCTTCTGCATCGGCAAGTAGATGTTTCACGTGAAACATCGCCGGCGGCTCCCTACAACCCGAACCGCCCCCCCAACGCCTCAGCCAGCGAGCGCGGCTTGGCTGCGGCCCAGCCGAGCCTGTGGGCCAGGTCCTTGGCCTCCTCCAGGCTGTCCAGGCCGCTGATCTGCAGGCGGCCGGCCAGGATCGGCTCGCGGATGATCGGGGCGGTCAGCAGCGATCCGTTCACCACGATGGCGAGGGCCTGGCCGACATGGCCGGTGGTGATGCGGGCCAGCTGGTCGAGGCCGGCGGGGGTCAGCTCCAGCGAGACCACCGGCTGCCCCCACAGCGGCTCGACCTTCTGGTCGGCGGAGGCGATGTCCGCCGCGGAGATCAGGACTTCCGGGTGAAGGTAGACGGCCTGGCCCTGGCGGTCGAACCGGGTCAGCCCCGGCCCCGGCGCGGTCTCCGCCAGCCGGAACTCGATCTCCGCCGCGGGTGACGCCACGGCCGGCGCAGGACCGGCGATCGGCAGGGTCAGGGCGGTGCCGAGGGCGAAGGCGGCGCTGGCGAGGGCGGAGACGATGGACAGCACCGGGTGGATTTCCTCGAGTCCGCGATGTTTCACGTGAAACATCGGCTTTTTTCGTCGGGCGCATTTGACCCTGCCCCGCCGCCTCCGTAAAGTCCGCCGCCATGGAACGGCCCCTCAACAGATATGATGTGATCGTGGTCGGCGGCGGCCATGCCGGCTGCGAGGCCGCGGCCGCAGCGGCCCGGTTCGGCGCGCGCACCGCCTTGGTCACCCAGCGGCTCGACTCGATCGGCGAGATGTCCTGCAACCCGGCGATCGGGGGCCTGGGCAAGGGCCATCTGGTGCGCGAGATCGATGCGCTGGACGGCGTCATGGGCCGGGTGATCGACCGCGCCGGCATCCAGTTCCGCGTGCTCAACCGCAGCAAGGGCCCGGCGGTGCGCGGCCCCCGCGCCCAGGCCGACCGCAAGCTGTACCGCCAGGCGATGCAGGCGGTGCTGGCCGAGCAGTCGGATCTCGACCTCGTCGCCGGCTCGGTCGAGGACCTGGCCTTCGATTCGGCCGGTGCCGTCTCCGGTGTCGTCCTGGCCGATGGCCGCACGCTCGGCGCCGGCGCGGTGGTGCTGACCACCGGCACCTTCCTGCGCGGCCTGATCCACATGGGCGAGGAGCAGATCCCGGCCGGCCGCGTCGGCGACGCGCCGTCGATCGGCCTGGCCGACACGCTGCACCGGCTCGGCCTCACCCTCGGCCGGCTCAAGACCGGCACGCCGCCGCGGCTCGACGGCCGCACCATCGACTGGGCGGCGCTGGAGGAGCAGAAGGGCGACGACCCGCCGGTGCCGTTCTCCGACCTCACCGACCGGATCACGGTGCCGCAGATCTCCTGCTTCATCACCTACACCACCCCGGCCGGACACGACCTGATTCGCGCCAATTTGCACCGGGCGCCGATGTATTCCGGCCAGATCGACAGCGTCGGCCCGCGCTACTGCCCCTCGATCGAGGACAAGGTGGTGCGCTTCGCCGACAAGCAGCGGCACCAGATCTTCCTGGAGCCGGAGGGGCTGGACGACCCGACGGTCTACCCCAACGGCATCTCCACCTCCCTGCCCCGCGACGTGCAGGAGGGGCTGGTGCGCGCCATCCCGGGGCTGGAGCGGGCGGTGATCCTGCGCCCCGGCTATGCCATCGAATACGATTTCGTCGACCCGCGGCAGCTCGACCGGTCGCTGATGCTGCGGGCGGTGCCGCGGCTGTTCCTGGCCGGCCAGATCAACGGCACCACCGGCTATGAGGAGGCGGCGGCCCAGGGGCTGCTGGCCGGGCTGAACGCCGCCCGCGCCGTGGCCGGCAGCGACCCGCTGGTCCTCGACCGGGCCGAGGCCTATGCCGGGGTGATGATCGACGATCTGGTGACCCGCGGCGTGCCCGAGCCCTACCGCATGTTCACCTCGCGCGCCGAATACCGGCTGGTGCTGCGCGCCGACAACGCCGACCAGCGGCTGACCGCCAAGGGCATCGCCGCCGGCTGCGTCGGGGCCGAGCGCCAGGCGCTGTTCGCCCGCAAGAGCGCCGCGCTGGCGGCGGCGCGGGGCCGGATCCGGGAGCTGTCGCTGACCCCGAGCGAGGCGCGGCGCCACGGCCTGGCGGTCAACCAGGACGGGGTAAGGCGCGATGGCATGGACCTGTTGCGGCTGCCGGAGATCGACCTCGCCGCCCTGTCGGCGATCTGGCCGGAGCTGGCGGAATGGCCGGCGGTGGTGGCCGAGCAGGTCGAGATCGAGGCCAAGTATTCCGGCTATCTCGACCGCCAGGAGGCCGACATCCGCGCCTTCCGCCGCGACGAGGGGCTGGCCTTGCC
Source organism: Inquilinus ginsengisoli (assembly GCF_031453975.1). Lineage (NCBI taxonomy): Bacteria > Pseudomonadati > Pseudomonadota > Alphaproteobacteria > Rhodospirillales > Rhodospirillaceae > Inquilinus > Inquilinus ginsengisoli. The sequence continues at coordinate 91,625 of NZ_JAVDPW010000013.1, read as the reverse complement.
GCCGGAGCTGGACGTCGACGCCATCGGCAGCCTATCGACCGAGATCCGCCAGATCCTGAAGCGCTCGCGCCCGCCGACGCTGGGGGCCGCGGCGCGGCTGCCCGGGGTGACCCCGGCGGCGCTGGTGGCGCTGCTGAAGCATGTCCGGCGAGAGGGGGATGACCGTCGTGCCAGGGCTTGAGCGCGGCCGTCTCCTCTTCCCTCGTCATTGCGAGCGCAGCGAAGCAATCCATCGTGCAGCCCAGAGCGGGCATGGATTGCTTCGTCGGCTTCGCCTCCTCGCAATGACGAAAGGGGGGCTGAGGGCATCATGACCGCCGCCCCCGAAGCCGCCCCCCTCCCCCCGGACCTCGCCGAAAAGCTCGACCGCTACGAGGCGCTGCTGCGCAAGTGGCAGGGGGCGATCAACCTGGTGGCGCCGTCGACGCTGGCCGATCTGCGGCGCCGGCATTTCGAGGATTCGCTGCAGCTGGTGCCGCTGATCCCGGCCGCGGCCCGCGTGCTGGTCGATCTCGGCAGCGGCGCCGGCTTTCCCGGGCTGGTGCTGGCGCTGGCCACCGGCCTCGAGACCCATCTGGTGGAGAGCGACCAGCGCAAGGCCGAGTTCCTGCGCGTTGTTTCACGTGAAACATCGGCGCCGGTCACGGTGCACGCCAAGCGGATCGAACAGGTCGCACCCTTCGTCGCCGATGTGGTGACCGCCCGCGCCTTGGCCCCCCTGCCCGTCCTGCTGGGCCATGCCGCGCGCTTCGCCGGGCCGCATACGGTCGCGATCTTCCCCAAGGGCCGCACCGCCGAGGCCGAACTGGCCGCTGCCGATTTGACCGGCGTTCATTTGACCGGCCCGGCCGCATCGCCGAAGATGACCGTCGACCTCCATCCGAGCCGGACCGATCCCGAGGCCGTGCTCATCCGCATCGAGGGGTTCGCCCGTGGCTGACGACGCGCACACGAAGACCGTAAGCGTGCAGGCCGATGGGCCGCGCGTCACCCGCACCATCGCCATCGCCAACCAGAAGGGCGGCGTCGGCAAGACCACCACCACCATCAACCTGGCCACCGCTTTGGCCGCGGTGCGCAAGCGGGTGCTGGTGATCGACCTCGACCCGCAGGGCAACGCCTCGACCGGCTTCGGCCTGCCGCGGGCCAAGCGCGGCCTCGGCTCCTATGACCTGCTGTTCGGCAGCATCGCCGTGGCCGAGGCCTCGGTTGCCACCGAGGTGCCGGGGCTGATGCTGGTGCCGGCCTCGGTCGACCTCGCCGGCGCCGAGATCGAGCTGGTCGAGGCGGTGCGCCGCGAATACCGGCTGCGCAGCGCGCTGCGGCCGGGCGCCGACGGCTACGACTACATCCTGATCGACTGCCCGCCCTCGCTCGGCCTCCTGACCCTCAACGCGCTGACCGCGGCCGATGCGGTGCTGGTGCCGCTGCAATGCGAGTTCTACGCGCTCGAGGGCCTCAGCCACCTGATCCGGACCATCGAGCGGGTGCGCAAGGGCTTCAACCCGGCGCTGGAGATGCAGGGCATCGTGCTGACCATGTACGACCGGCGCAACAACCTGTCCGACATGGTGGCGCGCGACGTGCGCCAGCATCTCGGCGCCAAGGTCTATGAGACGGTGATCCCGAGGAACGTCCGGGTCTCCGAGGCGCCGTCGCATGGCAAGCCGGTGCTGGTCTACGACCTCGCCTCGGCTGGCGCCCAGGCCTATATCCACCTCGCCTCCGAGATGCTGAAGCGCGAAGAACAGAGGAGTGCTGCATGAGCGCGGCCGAAACCACCCCCCGCCGCCGCGCCAGCCTGGGCCGCGGCCTCGACGCCCTGTTCGGCGAGGCCGACGAGGCCGACATCGCCGCCGCCGGCACGCCGGAGTCGCATCGGGCGCCGCGCAGCCTGCCGGTCGAGTTCCTGAGCCCCGGCCCGTTCCAGCCGCGACGGAAGTTCGACGAGGCCGAGCTGGACCGGCTGGTCGAATCGGTCAAGGCCCAGGGCGTGCTGCAGCCGATCCTGGTGCGACCGGTCGAGGGCAAGACCGACCGCTACCACATCATCGCCGGCGAGCGCCGCTGGCGCGCGGCACAGAAGGCCAAGCTGCACGAGGTGCCGGTGGTGATCCGGCCGATGTCGGACCGCGAGGCGCTGCAGTTCGCGATCATCGAGAACGTCCAGCGCCAGGATTTGACGGCGCTGGAGGAGGCCGAGGGCTATCAGCGGCTGATCGCCGAATTCGCGCTGACCCAGGAGGATGTGTCGCGCGAGGTGGGCAAGAGCCGCAGCCACATCGCCAACACGTTGCGCCTGCTCGACCTGCCGGACACGGTGCTGGCGATGCTGCAGGACGGCCTGCTCAGCGCCGGCCACGCCCGCGCCCTGCTGGGCTGCCCGGACCCGGAGGCGGCGGCGCGGAAGGTGGTCGCCAAGGGGCTCAACGTCCGCCAGACCGAGCAGCTGGCCCGCGACGGCCGCGACCAGCCCCCTGCCCCGCCGCGGCCGGTGCGCGACGCCAACCTGGTGGCGCTGGAGGAGGACATCCAGCGCCGGTTGGGCTTCAAGGTGGCGATCGACGCCACCACCAAGACCAGCGGCGTGATGCGCATCCACTACGCCGATCTCGACCAGTTCAGCGACCTGATGCGCCGGCTGCGGGGGTAGGCGGCGCCGTTCACGTGCCTCTCCCGCCAGGCGGGAGAGGCAATGCGTACGATCGATCCAGTCCGGACCATGCCCGCCCAGCCAGCCCCTCCGTCATTGCGAGGAGGCGCAGCCGCCGAAGCAATCCATGGTCCCGCACGAGCGGCCCGATGGATTGCTTCGCTGCGCTCGCAATGACGAGGGGAAGGACCGCGCTCCCCCTCCTTTGTCATGCCACGGCTTGACCGTGGCATCCAGGGGCGGCCAGAACGGCCCTTGGTGGCCCCTGGATTGCCCGGTCAAGCCGGGCAATGACAGGTAAGGGCGGAGAGGCCTTCAACACAACTAACTGAAACCGTTCAGTTTTTCCGTGCCGCAGCCCGTGCGATCGCCATCAGCGTGGCGGCGCAGACGGTCTCGGGCGGCCGGCCGGTGCGTTTGCATTCGGCTTCGGCGTCGATCAGGCGGCGCAGGGATTCGCCGAGCTGGGCCTGGTTCCAGCGCCGGGCCTGGCCGCGGATCGCCGCCTTGGCCTTGAAGAACACCGGCGGCCGCAGCGCCGCCATCGCCGCGTCCGGCGCGTCGCCGCCGTCGATCATCACCGCCAGCTGGTGCAGCCGCAGGAAGTGGCGCTGCACCGCGCGCAGGATGCCGATCGCCTCGCCGCCCTCCGGCGGCAGCTTGGCCAGGGCGCGGTCGACCCCCTCCAGGTCGCCCTCGGCCACCGCCATGGCGAGGTCGTCGAGCGAGCGCTCGGTGGCGTCGCCGATGCTGGCCCGCACCGCCTCCAGGTCGATGCGGCCGCCCTCCCCGGCGTAGGCGATCAGCTTCTCGACCTCGCGCCGGGCGATCTGGCGGTCGCCCACCAGCAGCGTCGCCAGCAGATGCTCGGCCTCGCCGTCGACCGCGACCCGGGCATCCGCCAGCTGGCGGTGGATGAAGCGGCCGATCGCCTCCTCATCCGGCATGTAGCAGGCGATGGTGGCGACCGTGTCCGCCCCCTCCCCCAGCTTGCGCAGGGCCGAGCGTGGGGTCAGCTCGTCGGCCTCCAGGACGATCAGGGTGTCGCTCTCGCCGCCCTTCAGCGCGGCCTCCAGCGCCGGCGCCACGGCATCGGTGGCGTCGCGCACCCGCACCAGGCGCCGCCCGCCGGACAGCGACATGGCGAAGACCTCGTCGACCAGCCGGGCCGGGTCGCGCCCGATCTCGGCCGAGGCCAGCTCGGCGACGCGGAACGGGTCGGTCGGCGGGTCGACCACGCCGCGCGCCAGGGTGTCGGCATAGTCGCGCACCGCCCCGGAATCGGGGCCGTACAGCAGCACCGCGCGGATGCCGGGCTCGGGCCGGCGGACGAAGCCGTCGATCCGGTTCGGCGGCAGTTTCACGGGTGGCGGTCGAAATACAGCGCGAGGCGGGTGCGGATGTCCTCGGCAATGGCGTGCAGCGCCCGCTCGCGCGCATCGCGCTCGCCGATCAGGGTGGTGTATTGGTCGGCCAGGATGTTGTAGCTGGTGATCTCGTTGACCGAATCCGAGAAGGCCGGCTGGCCGGTCTTGCGGTCGGTCAGCACGAAGCTGGCGGTCAGCGTCAGGTTCCTGCGGGTCGTGGTCAGGTCGCTGACGATGTTCACGTCCTGCTGGGTCTCGGCCACGCTGACGCCGAGGTCATAGGCCGGCTGGGCCGGCCGGCCCTGCGGATTCAGGGTGCGGATCAGCTCGGTGCGCAGGATCTGGCCGGTCCGGTCGCCGATGACGCCGACACTGATCGTCCCCAGCCGGTCGGACATCGCCGCGCCGACCGAGTTGGTGCCGTAGAGCGGCCGCAGCCCGCAGGCCCCGAGCGCGAGGATCAGCAGCAGCGGCGCTGCGCGTCTAGCCCAGTTAGCCCACGACATTGACGATCCTATTCGGGACGACGATGACCTTGCGGACGGTGCGGCCTTCCAGGGCGCGCGCGACATTGGCGTCGGCCAGGGCGGCGTCCCGCGCCGTCGCCTCGTCCACGTCGCGCGGCAGGATCAGGGTGGCGCGCAGCTTGCCGTTGACCTGGACCGCGACCGTGGCGGTGTTCTCGACCAGCAAGGCGGGATCCGCCTCCGGCCAGGCGGCGTCGGCCAGCAGCCCGTCATGGCCGAGATGCTGCCACAGCGCCTCGCCGATATGCGGCACCATCGGGCCGATCAGGCGGATGATGCCGTCGAACGCCTCGCGCAGCGCCCAGGCCTCGCCCTGCCCTGTCCCCTCAATCTTGCCGACCAGGTTGGTCAGCTCGCGGATGCGGGCCACGGCCTTGTTGAAGTGGAACCGCTCCAGGTCCTCGCCCATGGCGGCGATGGTCCGGTGCAGCGCCCGGCGCAGCCCTTCCGCCGCCGGGCTGAAGCCGTTCGGCACCGGGGTGCCGGCGGCCGGCAGCTCGACCGGGCATTCCGTCACCAGCCGCCACAGCTGCTGCAGGTAGCGCCAGGCGCCTTCGATGCCGGCCTCGGTCCATTCCATGTCCCGGTCCGGCGGGCTGTCGGACAGGATGAACAGCCGGGCGGCATCGGCGCCGTAGGTGTCGATGATGATCTGCGGGTCGACCGTGTTGCGCTTGGACTTCGACATCTTCTCGATGCGGCCGGCCGTGACCGGCCCGCCACCGGACAGCGTCGTCCAGGTGCCCGCCTCGTCGCGCGACACCTCGGTCGGGTACAGCCACGCGCCGTCGCGGTCGCGATAGGTCTGGTGCGTGACCATGCCCTGGGTGAACAGCCCGGCGAAGGGCTCGTCGACCCCGAGATAGCCGCAGCGCTTCAGCGCCCGGGTGAAGAAGCGGGCATACAGCAGGTGCAGCACCGCATGCTCGACGCCGCCGACATACTGGTCGACCGGCAGCAGCCGGTCGACGGCGGCGCGGTCGAAGGCCTGGTCGCTGCGCGGCGAGCAGAAGCGGGCGAAGTACCAGGAGGATTCGAAGAAGGTGTCGAAGGTGTCGGTCTCGCGCACCGCCTTGCCGCCGCAGCTCGGACAGGCCACGTGCTTCCAGGTCGGGTGCCGGTCCAGCGGGTTGCCCGGCTGGTCGAAGGTCACATCCTCCGGCAGGGTCACCGGCAGCTGGTCCTCCGGCACCGGCACGATGCCGCAGGCCTCGCAATGGATGATCGGGATCGGGCAGCCCCAGTAGCGCTGGCGCGACACGCCCCAATCGCGCAGCCGGTAGCGCACCGTGCCCTCGCCCGCCTTGCGCTGCTGCAGGGCGGCGATGGCGATGTCCTTGGCCTCGGCCACCGTGACCGGCTTGGCCGGCGTCAGCGGGCCGATGTCGTAGGCGAAGGCGCCGTCGGCCAGGACCATGGCCTCGGCCAGGGCGGCGCCGTCGGGCCGCGCCTCGCCGGCCGGCCACAGCACCGGGATGATCGGCAGGCCGTAGGCGCGGGCGAAGTCGAAATCGCGCTGGTCATGCGCCGGGCAGCCGAAGATGGCGCCGGTGCCGTATTCCATCAGCACGAAATTGGCGACATAGACCAGCACGGTGATCGTGGGATCCAGCGGATGCACCGCGCGCAGCCCGGTGTCGATGCCGCGCTTCTCCTGGGTCTCGATCGCCGCCTCGCTGGTGCCGCTGCGGCGGCATTCGGCCACGAACTCGGCCACCTCGGGGCGGGCGCGGCCGATCTCGTCGGCCAGCGGGTGGTCCGGCGACAGGGCGCAGAAGCTGGCGCCGAACAGCGTGTCCGGCCGGGTGGTGAAGATCTCCAGCCCGTCCTCACGGCCCTGCAGCGGGAAGGTGACGCGGGCGCCGACCGACCGGCCGATCCAGTTCTCCTGCATCAGCCGCACCCGCTCCGGCCAGCGCTCCAGCGTCGGCAGCGCCGCCAGCAGCTCGTCGGCGTATTCGGTGATGCGCAGGAACCACTGGTTCAGCTTGCGGCGCTCGACCAGGGCGCCGGAGCGCCAGCCGCGGCCGTCGATCACCTGCTCGTTGGCCAGCACGGTGTTCTCGACCGGGTCCCAGTTGACCCAGGAGTCCCGCCGGTAGGCCAGGCCCACCTTCAGGAAGTCGAGGAACATCTTCTGTTCGTGGCGGTAGTAGTCCGGATGGCAGGTCGCGATCTCGCGGTCCCAGTCCAGCGACAGCCCCATCGACTGCAGCTGGCCGCGCATCGCCGCGATGTTCTCATAGGTCCAGGCGGCCGGATGGGCTCCGCGCTCGATCGCCGCGTTCTCCGCCGGCAGGCCGAAGGCGTCCCAGCCCATCGGGTGCAGCACGTCGCAGCCCAGCGCGCGGCGGTGCCGGGCCACCACGTCGCCCAGCGTGTAGTTGCGGACATGGCCCATATGGATGCGCCCGGAGGGGTAGGGGAACATCTCCAGCACGTAGTATTTCGGCCGGTCGCCGAGCGTCTCGAGCCGGAAGGTGCCGCGGTCCCGCCACACGGCCTGCCACTGCGCTTCGGTTTCTCGGTGGTTGTAGCGGGACATCTCGATGCTCTGGTGCCGGAAGAGGCCAAAAACGATGCAGCTTTGCCTTGGCCGGGCCAAGGCAAAGCCGCCTAGGCATTTACAAGGAAAGGGCGCCGGGGATCAATCCCGCGGCGCCCTGATTCGAAACGACCTTGCGGCGGGGCTATTGCGGCGTCGAGTTCTCGAGACCGGTGATGCGCAGCTGGCGGGCCTTGGTCAGGATGGTGTCCTCCAACGCTGCCGACATGGTGTTGGGCGCCGGGGCGTCGGACCAGCCGCCCTTGCCCTGGACCTGGCGGAAGACGCTGACCCGCACGCCGTCGGAGCGCAGCTCGCGGCCGAGGATGTAGACGTTCAGCTTGTAGCGTTCGCCCGGGGTGGTGGGGGCCGTGTACCAGTCGGTCACGATGGTGCCGCCGAACGGGTCGGCGCTGGTGATCGGCATGAAGGACACGGTGTCGAGGCTGGCGCGCCACAGGAAGGCGTTCACGCCCAGGATGGCGCCTTCGCCGAGGTCCTTGGACTTGCTGGCGCCGGGGCCGAAGGTCAGCCCGTTCGGGCCGAAGGCGCTCTGGCCGGGTGGAGCGACCTTCTCGCGCCCGGGGCCGATATCCGGGGTTGGGCCCACCTTGATGTCGTCGGAGCAGGCGGCAACGGACAGGACGGCCGTCAGCAGGGCGATCAGGAGTCTCGGCGACATGCGGCACGCCAGATAGAAAAAGGGAGCGGCATCATAGCCGCTCCCTCGTTTTAGGCCAGAGGATTGTCAGCCGATCAGAACGACAGCTGCACACCCGTGCTCAGGACGGTGTTGTCCAGGCTGCTCTTCTGGACCAAGGCGCCCAGCTTGCGGAAGTTCTGACGCTCCCAGGTCAGATCGACCCAGGTGTTCAGGCCCGGCGCGATATTGTAGACGACCGTGCCGGACACGATGTGGTTGTCCTTCAGGTCGTTGGCGTCGTTGCTGAACGAGCCGGTCAGGTCGTTGTTCTTGTCGGCCCAGGTGTAGGCGTAGCCGAGGCCGAACTCGAACTGGTTCCACTGGTACGCCAAGCTGCCCGCGACGGTGTTGAACGACTTGTCGGTGGCGCCGCCAGCGAAGCCGCTGGAGGTGTTGACCCAGTTCACGCTGCCGGTGATGCCGCCGGAGCCGACCTGGGCGCCGAGGGTGTAGGTCTCGAGATCGAAGTGGCCCGAGCCCGGGGTGTCGTGAATGCCGACGCCGTTGCCGTAGGTCGCGGTGCCGGCGACGATGAGCGACAGGCCGCTGAAGTCGCCGGTGTAGTTGAAGGCACCGGTGACGACGTTCTCGAACAGCGTGGTGCCGTCGTTGGTCAGGTCGTTGATGCCGCCGGGGCCGGAATGGCTCTTGCCGCCGACGACCGGGGTGAAGTCGATGCCGAAGCTGAAGCCGGCGAAGGTCGGCGAGGAGTACTTGATCTTGGTGTCGTTGCCGAGGCCCGAGTGGTAGGTCGGGTCGAGCGACATGAAGTCAGAGCCGCCGTAGCTGTACCGACCGTCGAGGTTGTCGCCGAAGCTGCCGGCGAGGCCCATGCCCGAGACCACCGAGTCATGCGCGAAGATGTAGCCGAAGTCGCCGCCCGTGCCCGGCGCGTCGCCGAACACGATCGTGCCGAAGCCGCCCTTGACGTAGACATAGGTACGGTCGGTGTTGACGCCGTCCTTGCGGTTGATCGTGTTCAGACGGATGCGGGCGCCGTATTCCAGGCCCGAATCGGTCACGTTCTTGATGTCGAACTGCAGACGGCCGGTGGAGCCGAAATCATAGTCGCGATCACGGGTGCCGTCCGTGCCCGAGGTGTCCAAAATCGCGGCGGCCTCGAAGCCAACGAAACCGCTGATCTTCACTTCCAGTGCGGCCGAGGCCGGCACCGACGCCATCGCGGCGACGGCGAGCGCCGAACCACCGAGCAGAATCTTCTTCATTTCCAAACCTCCTAACGCGGCCGCAAGGCCGGATGTCCCTTAGATGTCCCCTCGAAGACGACACCACGGCCAGGGCGCGAATGGCGTCGATGTGCAGGTTATACGGGGCAGCCATGCCACCCGACAATCCGCAAGTTGCACAGAAGTCACAAAAGCCAGGAGCTGTGGTCCAATTGCAACAGAGTGATCAGAGGCTTAGAATGCATACCGGATCCGATCTCTCGCGGCGCAGCGAAAGCGGGCACCGCCGGGCGGGTTTCACGCCCCGGGCCGGCCGTCCCATGCGGTCCGTCCACAGCGGCGCCGGGTCGCAATCCGGCGGCCGGCGTTGCAAAGCAGCATCGTTGTGCTGGATTGTCGCACTATGACGACCATCACACTTGCCGAGAGCATTGCCGCGATCCGCTTGCGGATCGCCGCCGCCGCCCGCGCCGCCGGCCGCGACCCCGCCGCGGTCACCCTCGTCGCCGTCTCCAAGGTCCAGCCGGAGGAGCGGGTCGAGGCCGCGCTGGCCGCCGGCCAGCGGGTCTTCGGCGAGAACCGGGTGCAGGAGGCGCAGGCGCGCTGGGCCGAACGGCGGGCGGCGCATCCGGACCTGCAGCTGCGGCTGATCGGCCCGCTGCAGACCAACAAGGCGAAGGACGCGGTGCGGCTGTTCGACGTGATCGAGACGGTCGACCGCCCGAAGCTGGCGCGCAGCCTGGCCGAGGCGATGGCGGCGGCCGGGCGGCGGCTCGACTGCCTGATCCAGGTCAACACCGGCGAGGAGCCGCAGAAGGCCGGGGTGGCGCCAAGCGAGGTCGAGGCCTTCCACCGGCTCTGCGCCGAGGAGTGCGGCCTGTCGATCCGCGGCCTGATGTGCATCCCGCCGGTCGACGAGCCGCCGGCCCTGCATTTCGCCCTGCTCGCCGACCTCGCCGCGCGGCTCGGCCTGCCGGTGCTGAGCATGGGCATGAGCGACGATTTCGAGACGGCGGTGCGCTACGGCGCCACCCATGTCCGGGTCGGCACCGCCCTGTTCGGACTCCGCGTCAGTCCAGAGCGCCCTACCGATCGGCCGGCGGAGGCCTGACCACCAGCGAATCGCCCGGCGCGGCGGCCGCCAGCAGCTCGACCAGGTCGGCCCGGGCGAGGGCGACGCAGCCCTCGGTCGGGCCCCAGTCCGGCCGCGCCAGGTGGATGAACACGGCGCTGCCCAGCCCGGCGGCCGGCGGGTCGTCGTTGTGGCCGATGACGATCACCAGGTCGTACAGCGCGTCGTCGCGCCACAGCCGCTCGTGCCGGGCCGGGTGGGGCAGGGGGACCGGCCGGTTGTAGGCGGGGTCGGCGGGGTCGTCGCACCAGCCGTCGGCGGGCGCGATGGCCAGGGCGGGCAAGGCGGTGGCCGGGACCGGGCCGCGGTCCGGCCGGTACAGCAGGCGGCGCAGCGCGAACCGGCCGGCCGGGGTGGCGCCGTCGCCCTCGCGCTTGTCCACCCGTACTCCGCCTTTGCCCAGGGCGCAGCGCCGCCGCCCGGCGCCCCAATCGACCCAGCCCTCGGGCGAGACCTCGAAATCCATGTCGCCTCGCTCCATTCCGTCGCCATTGCCGCGCGGCATGTTAGATTGGCCCCGCCATGGCTGACACTCTCTCCGTCATCGCCGATCTCCGGAAGCCGCTGCTGGTCGCCTGCGGCAGCGCTGCGCTGCGCGCGCTGCTCGGCGAGCAGTTCGCGGCGTCGCCGGAGTTCGCCGCGACCGTGGTGGCCGAGGCGGCGGCGGCGCTGGCCGCGGTGGCGGCGGCCGATTTCGCCGCCGCGATCGTCGACGACGCCCTGGCCGACCCGACTCCGGAGACCCTGTGCGCCGGCCTGCGCGCGGCTGGCCTGGCCGGCCCGATCCTGGCGATCGGCGACCGGGCGGAGCCGTTCGCCGAGGCCGATGCGGTGCTGCGCCCGCCGATCCGGATCGGCGTCCTCCTGACCAGCCTGCGGGCCGCCTTGGCGCGGCGCGGCCAGGACCGGCCGGACCCGGATCTCGGGCCCTACCGCTTCGACCCCACCGGGCTGGGCCTGGTGCGCATCTCCGACGGGCGCGAGGTGCGGCTGACCGCCAAGGAGGCGGCGATCCTGCGCCATCTGCGCCGGCAGGACGGCGCCACCGTGTCGCGCGACGCGCTGCTCGATGCGGTGTGGGGCTATGCCTCGGGGGTGACGACGCATACGGTGGAGACCCATATCTATCGCCTGCGCCGCAAGATCGAGCCCGATCCGGCGCGGCCGGCGCTGCTGCTCACCGTGCCGGGCGGCTATGCCCTCGGCGCCGCGGCCGGCCCATGACAGGGAACCCCGGGGCCTGTGACGCCAGGGCCTGTGACGCCAGGGCCTGTGACGGACGACACAGACACAGACGGCTGGACGTGCTCCACCATAAATATGCCGAAAAGACCTTTTCCCTCGACTCGCGAGAGTCGGTGCGCGAGAGTTCCCTCCGCCGGCGTCCTCGGACGTGACGGAGATTTTCCCGCGCGCCGAGAGCCAGACTGACGCGCCGATGGCGAAGACAAGCGACCTGATGCTCCGGTTCTGGGGCGTGCGCGGCAGCATCGCCTGTCCTGCCTCCAGCAACATGCGCTATGGCGGCAACACCAGCTGCATCGAGATCCGGCGGGGCGACGACCTGCTGATCATCGATGGCGGCACCGGCCTGCGCGACCTCGGCCACCGGCTGATGGAGGAGGGGCGGCCGGAGGTCGACGTCTTCTTCACCCACACCCATTGGGACCATGTCTGCGGCGTGCCGTTCTTCAAGCCGGCCTACGTCAAGGGCCGCAAGGTGCGATTCTGGGCCGGCCACCTGAAGCCGCAGAACAAATCGATCTACTCGGTGTTGTGTGAGACGATGATGGCGCCGCTGTTCCCGGTGCCGATCGGCATCTTCCAGGACTGCGAGTATCACGATTTCGACTGCGGCACCCCGATGGAGCCCTTCCCGGGCCTCAAGCTCAACACCTGCTGGCTCAACCACCCGAACCTCGCCTGCGGCTACCGCATCGATGTCGGGGGCAAGAGCATCTGCATCATCACCGACACCGAGCATCGGCCGGACGGGCCGGACCCGGTCATCGTCGATTTCGTTCGCGGGGCCGACATCATGGTGTATGACGCCATGTTCACGGATGAGGAGTATCCGAGATTTGTCGGCTGGGGCCATTCCACCTGGCAGGAGGCGCTGCGCCTCGCCGATGCGGCGGGGGTCGGCCGGGCCGTCCTGTTCCACCACGATCCCAATCACGATGACGCGTTCCTGGACCGGATCGCGGATGCTGCCGACCGTCGGCGTCCCGGAACGCTGGTCGCCCACGAAGGCATGACGTTGCACCCTTGACCACTGTACCTCCTGATTTCGGCCGCCGCCTGCGACGCTGGCGCCTTGGCCTCGCCACGCTGTTCGGCCGCCGGCCGAAGGGCTTCTTCATTCCCTGCAGCTATGCCGACGAGGTGCCGGACACGATCCTGCCCTATGCCGGCTACGAGGCGCTGTTCCGCTCTTCCGAGCCGGTGTTCCAGGCCGTGCTCGACGTCATAGACGGCTATCGCGACGCGCTGCTGGCGATCGGCGAGACCGAGCGCGATTCGCCGCCGCCGCAGCCGCGCTGGTCCCAGGGCTGGTTCGCCCGGCTCGACGCCGCCGCCGCCTATTCCATGGTGCGGGCGCGGCAGCCGGCCCGGATCGTCGAGGTCGGCTCCGGCCACTCCACCCGCTTCATGGTGCGGGCGGCGATCGACGGCGACCTGGCGATGGAATTCACCGCCATCGACCCGGCCCCGCGGGCGGCGATCGACCAGCTCGGCGTCACCCATCTCGAGCAGACGGTGCAGGAGGCGGGGACCGAGCCCTATCGCGACCTCGCCGAGGGCGACATCCTGTTCATCGATTCCAGCCACATCGCCATGCCCGGCACGGATGTGGACTTCCTGGTGAACCAGGTGCTGCCCTGCCTGCCGCCGGGCGTGCTGGTGCATATCCACGACATCTGCCTGCCCGACCCGTACCCGTCGGAATGGGGCTGGCGCGGCTACAACGAGCAGCAGGTGGTGGCGCCGCTGCTGGCCGGGGGCGGCTTCCGGCCGGTCTTCGCCAGCCACTACGTCGCCACCCGCATGACGGCGGCGCTCGAGGCCGGCGTGGTCGGCAAGCTGCCGCTGCGGCCCGGCACGCCCGAGACCAGCCTCTGGCTCGAGAAAACCAGCCCGCCGCTGGCGTATCTGTAGCCAGCTCCTTCCTCGTCATTGCGAGCGTAGCGAAGCAATCCATGGCGCCGCCTGGCATGGATTGCTTCGTCGGCTTCGCCTTCTCGCAATGACGGAAGGGGGCGGCCGCCCTACCGGTAGGGATCCGCGGCGTCGCGCAGGCCGTCGCCGAAGAACTGGAACGCCAGCACCACCACGATCACCGGCACCACCGGCAGCAGCAGCCAGGGGTACAGCGCGACCACGTTGATGTTCTGCGCCTCGTTCAGCAGCACGCCCCAGCTGGTGACCGGGGGCCTGAGGCCGAGGTTGAGGAAGCTCAGCGCGGTCTCGCCCAGGATCATCCCCGGGATGGTCAGGGTGGCCGAGGCGATCAGGTGGCTCATGAAGCTGGGCAGCAGGTGGCGGAAGATGATGCGCCGCGGCTTGGCGCCCATCAGCTGCGCCGCGACGCAGAAATCCTCCTCGCGCAGGGCCAGCAGCTTCGACCGCACCGACCGGGCCAGCCCGGTCCATTCCACCAGGCCGAGGATGATGGTGATGCCCAGGAAGACCAGGATCGGGCTCCAGGTCACCGGCAGCGCCGCCGACAGCGCCATCCACAGCGGCAGCTGCGGGAAGCTCTGGATCACCTCGATCAGCCGGTTGACGACATTGTCGATCCAGCCGCCGTAATAGCCGGCGATGCCGCCGATGACGATGCCGAGCAGGAAGCTGACCGAGACGCCGATCAGGCCGACGGTCAATGAGATCCGGGCGCCGTAGGCGATGCGGCTGAGCATGTCGCGGCCCAGCCGGTCGGTGCCGAGCAGGAAGACGGTGCCGCCCTGGGCCGGGCAGACCAGGTGGAGGTCCGCCTCGAACAGGCCCCAGAACCGGTAGCTGTCGCCCTGGCAGAAGAAGCGCAGGCTCTGCACCTGGGTCTTGTCCTCGGTGTAGACCCGCTTCATCGAATCCATGTCGAGGGAATACTGGTAGCCGTAGACATAGGGGCCGACGAAGCTGCCGTCGTGGAACAGCCGGACCTGCTGCGGCGGCGCGTAGATGTAGCCGGTGTGGCGGCTGTCCAGCGCATAGGGCGCCAGGAACTCGCTGACCAGGATCGAGAGATAGGCCAGCAGCAGCACCAGGCCGGAGATCGCGGCCAGGCGGTGGCGCTTGAGCTTCCACCACATGATCCGCCATTGCGAGGCCAGGAAGTACCGCTCCTGCTGCTTGGTCAGCGGCGCTTCCTGGTAGGGGTCCCAGACGGCGGGGCTGACGTAATGCGTGGGGTCGCGGCCGGGGTCGCGCGGCGGGGGCGCCGGGATGTCGCTCATTTCACCGCGCCCCCCGACAGCCGGATGCGGGGGTCCAGCACCGCCAGCGCCAGGTCCGAGACCAGGGTGCCGATCACGGTCAGCATGGCCAGCCACAGCACGAAGGATCCGGCCAGGTACATGTCCTGGCTCTGCAGCGCCGACAGCAGCAGGGGGCCGGTGGTGGGCAGGTTCAGCACCACCGAGACGATGGTGGCGCCGGAGATCAGGTGCGGCAGGATGTTGCCGATGTCGGCGATGAACGGGTTCAGCGCCATCCGCAGCGGGTATTTCAGCAGCGCCCGGCGCCGCCGCATGCCCTTGGCCAGGGCGGTGACGTAGTACTGCTTCTGCAGCTCGTCCAGCAGGTTGGCGCGCAGCCGCCGGATCATCGCGGCGGTGCCCGAGGTGCCGATCACGATCACCGGCACCCAGAGATGGCCGAGCACCGACACGAACTTGCCCCAGCTCATCGGCTGGTCGAGATACTCCGGGTCCATCAGCCCGCCGATCGAGGTGCCGAACCATTTGTGGGCGAGGTACAGCATGACCAGCGCCAGCAGGAAGTTCGGCGTCGCCAGGCCGAGGAAGCCCAGCAGGGTCAGGCCGTAGTCGCCGATGCTGTACTGGTGGGTCGCCGAATAGATGCCGATCGGGAACGACACCAGCCAGATGAAGATCGTGGTGGCGAAGGTCAGCAGGATGGTCAGGAACATGCGGTCGCCGACCACCGCCGTCACCGGCAGGTTGTACTCGAAGGACCAGCCGAAATCGCCGCGCAGGGCGTTGCCCAGCCAGGACAGGTATTGCAGCAGGAACGGCTGGTCGAGGCCGTAGTTCTCCCGCAGGAACTGCATCTGGTTCGGGTCGAGCGATTCGCCGCGGCTTCTCAGCTCGTTGACCATGGTGGTCAGGTAGTCGCCGGGCGGCAGCTGGATGATGGCGAAGCTGATGAAGCTGATCGCGAGCAGGGTCGGGATCATCACCAGGATGCGGCGGGCGATATAGCTCAGCATCGCGGCGCCACCCTGTGGGTCATGTCCGTCCCCGCCGTCATGGGTCCACCCAGAAGGTGTCGGGGTGGTAGATGCCGAAATGCGCGCCGGGGTCCCAGGACAGGATGGCCTTCTTCGGCACGTTGTGCAGCCGGGTTTTGACCACGACCGGGGCCATCACGCCCTGGACCGTGCCGATCGAGGTCACCTCGTCGGCCTGGATCTTGATCATCTCGCGGATGATGGCGCTGCGGCGGTCGTCGTCGGCGGTGGTCTGCCATTCCCCGTACAGCGCCATCAGCCGCTGCGCGAAGTCGACGTCGGGCCTCTCGCCGGCGGTGCCCTTGGTCTGCACGTACTGCCCCCATTTCGGATACTGCAGCCAGTTCTGGTCCACCGGCGCCAGCTCCGACGGCACCGTGGTCGGGGTCACCAGGGCATTGTCGATGCCCTGCCACACCGACATCACCGCGTCGCCGGAGAACACCCGCTGCAGGAACACGTCACGCTGCGACTGGGTGGTGTAGAGGGCGACGCCGATCTTGGCCCAGCTGTCCTTGATCAGCTGCAGGATGTCGGCCTCGATGCTGCGCTCGCCGGTGCTCTCGACCACGACCTCCAGCCGGCGGCCGTTCGGCATCAGGCGGATGCCGTCGCTGTCCTTGTTGCCTAGCCCGGCCTCGTCCAGCAGGGCGTTGGCCTTGTCGAGGTCGAACTGGGTCCACTCCGTGGCCAGGGCGGCGTCGTAATAGGGCGATTCCGGCAGCACGGTGTTCTGGCTCGGCCGGGCCAGGCCGAAGAACACCACCTGGTTGATCTCATCGCGGTTGATCGCCAGCGACAGGGCGCGGCGGAACCGCACGTCGCGGTTCAGCGCCCGCCAGTCCTTGTCGTTGCAGTTCATGTTCGGGTACAGCGCGACCTCGGAGCCCAGCGCCGTCGGCCACAGCCGCACCTTGTACTGGCCGGACTCCTCGCCGGCCTTGAGGAAGCTGATGTTGTCGAAGCGCAGGCCGCGCTGCTGCAGGTCGGCCTCGCCGGCGCCGGCCTTGGCCGGGATCAGCGACCCCTCGGCGACGTTGACGATGACCCGGTCGAGATAGGGCAGCTGCCGGCCCTGGCTGTCGATGCGGTGGTAGTAGGGGTTGCGCACGAAGACGAAGCGCTCCGCCGGCGCCCGGGTGGTGTTGATCCAGGGCTCCAGCTCCGGCAGATCCGGATTGGCCGAATCGCCCAGCTTGCTGCGCAGGTTGTACAACGCCACCCAGTTGCGGGTGCCCGACTGCCTGACCAGAGCCTCCAGGGCCTTCGCATCGGCATATTTCTTGTGGAACTGCTTCAGGTAATGCGCCGGCGCGTAGATGTAGAGCGGCGTGGCCCCAGCCAGCCCCGGCAAGAATTCCGGGTTCGGCTTGGACCAGGAATAGCGCACCGTGGCCGCGTCGGGAAATTCGACCTTCGGCATCTCGCCGTCGACGATCAGCCGCGCATCCGGGCCGTAGGGCATCAGGTCCTTGTTCAGCTCCACGTCCTGCCAGGAAAAGCGGAAGTCGTCGCTGGTGAAGGGCTGGCCGTCCGACCATCTGTGGCCCGGCCGCAGATGCAGGGTGAAGGTCTTCTCGCCCTCGACGTCGATCGACTGCAGAATGTCCGGATACAGCTTGAAGTCGGTGCCGTAGCCGACCAGCCGGGCGTAGCTGTAGGTGTTCATGATGCGGATGTCGCGGGCCCGGCCGACCAACCAGGCGATCTCGCCGCCGGACCGGCCCGGCTCCTTGTTCTCCGCCGCCATGTCGACCACCGACGGCACCTGCGGCAGGCGCTGGGCGATCGGCGGCAGCTTGCCCTGGGCCACCGCCTGTTCGTAGATCGGCGTCTCGACCAGCGCCGGCAGCGCGCCGGCCGCCGCCGGGGCGGCTGCGGACAGTAGGGGGGCCAGAAGGACCGCGAGGGCTCCGAGGGTCCGGATCATGAGGCCAGTTCCAACGCAATGTCCTCGGTGGCCCGCACGAAATGGCCTTTGCCGATCTCGACCAGCCGGCTCGGCGTGTCGGGCCGCAGGGTGAAGGGGGCCGGCCAGGCCGCGGGGTCGGAGGCGCGGCCGTCCATCAGCGCGGCGAAGTCCAGGCGCCGCGTCGGGTCCGGCGCCGGCACCGCCGCCAGCAGCGCCCGGGTGTAGGGGTGGGTCGGCCGGGCGAACAGGTCGGCCCGCGGCGCGGTCTCGACCACCCGGCCGCGGCACATCACCATGATCCGGTCGGCGATGTAGTCGATCACCGCCAGGTTGTGGCTGATGAACAGGTAGGTCAGGCCCAGCCGGTCCTTGAGGTCCTTCAGCAGGTTCAGGATCTGGGCCTGGATCGAGACGTCCAGCGCCGAGACCGGTTCGTCGCAGATCACCAGGTCCGGCTTCAGCGCCAGGGCCCGGGCGATGCCGATGCGCTGGCGCTGGCCGCCGGAGAAGCTGTGCGGATAGCGCTGGAGGTAGCGGACGTCGAGTCCGACCAGGGTCATCAGCTCCTTGGCGATCGCCTTGCGCTCGGCCATCGAGCCCATGCCGTGGATGGTCAGCGGCTCGGTCAGGATGTCGAACACCGTCATCCGCGGGTTCAGCGAGCTGAACGGGTCCTGGAAGATGAACTGCATGCGCGGGCGGAAGGCCTTGAGATCCTCGCCCTCCAGCGCGCCGACGTCGACCGGCTTGCCGTGGTCGTTGAAGCGGATGGTGCCTTCGTCCGGCGTCAGGGCCCGCATCAGGATCTTCGACAGCGTGGTCTTGCCGCAGCCGGATTCGCCGACCAGGCCTAGGCATTCGCCGCGGCGGATGGTGAAGGAGACGTCGTCGACCGCCTTGATGGTCTCGGCCGGGCCGCCGCCGAACAGGCCGCTGTTGCGGATGGCGAAGGATTTGGTGATGTGCTCGACCTTCAGCAGCGGCCCGGCCGCCTCCGCCGCCGGGGTCCACACCCGCTTGCGCGCCGCCAGCATGTGGCCGTCGCCCTGCGCGATCTCGCGGATCGGCGTCAGCCGCTCCAGCCCCATGTCGAAGCGGGGCACGGCGCGCAGCAGGGCCTTGAGGTAGGGGTGGCCGGGATTGGCGAAGATCGCCTCCAGCGGGCCGGATTCCATGACCTCGCCGCGGTACAGCACCACCACCTCGTCGGCGATGTTGGCGACGATGCCGAGGTCGTGGGTGATGATCAGGATCGCCATGTCCAGTTCGGACTGCAGGTCCAGCATCAGCTTCAGGATCTGCGCCTGGATGGTGACATCAAGCGCCGTGGTCGGCTCGTCGGCGATCAGCAGGGCGGGGCGGCAGACCAGGGCCATCGCGATCATGGCGCGTTGGCGCAAGCCCCCCGACAGCTCGAAGGGATAGGTCCGCAGCGCCCGGGCCGGGTTGGGGAAGCCGACCAGGCGCAGCATCTCGCGGGCCAGGTCGCGGGCCTCGGCCGGGCCGGCCGGCCGGTGCAGCCGCACCGCCTCGACGATCTGGTTGCCGATGGTGTGCAGCGGCGACAGCGAGGTCATCGGCTCCTGGAAGATCATCGAGATCCGGCCGCCGCGGATGGCGCGGTAGTCGGGGCTCTCGATCGCCAGCTTGGCCAGGTCGACGACAGTGCCGGGCTTGTCGGGGTCGGAGAACAGGATCTGCCCGCCGGTGACGCGGCCGTTGCTGGGCAGGATGCCCATCACCGCCTGCGACAGCACCGACTTGCCCGACCCGCTTTCGCCCACCACGGCGACGGTCTTGCCCGCCGGCACCCGCATCGACACGCCGCGCAGCGCCTCCAGCATGCCGCCGGGCACGGCGAAGCCGATGCGCAGGTCCTTGAGGCGGAGGATATCGGTCATCGGTGCCGGCCCCGCCTCTTCACTCTTCGGGCCCATCGGCGGCGGTTCCGCTCGCAGCAGGCCCATTGACCGTCGGGCGCACGCCCCAGCGCTCGGCCAAGCCGGCGCTGGGGGCGACGACACCCAGCGACATCAGGTTGGCCTGGCTGGAATCGTCGATCGCCAGCCCCTTGGCCAGCGCCGCGTCATGGGCGGCGGAGGCGATCTCGTCGAAGCCGGAGATGCTGGATTCGATCTTCAGCCGCCGGCCGCCGCCGCGCAGCTCCAGCTGCATCCAGCCGCGCTGCCGGTCGCGCCGGACCGAGAAGTAGCGCATCCGGAAGCTGGTCAGGTCGCGCCACAGGATGCGGGTGCCGAGCGGCCCGTGGGCGACGATGCCCTGGTCGTCGGCCTCGATCAGGCTGCGGTGGCGCAGCCAGGTGCGGGCGAGGAAGGCCAGGAAGACCAGCGCCGCGGCGGCGAAGGCCGTGGTCACGATCCAGTGCATCGGCAGCGCGACCAGCGGGCCCGCGGTCAGCACCAGCCCGACCGCGCCGCGGCCGTAGTCGCCGGCCAGCTCGGACATGGCGTAGCGGTGGGCGGTCATGGCCGGGCTCCGAACAGGGCATCGGGATCGGGCCACGCCGCGGCCGGGTGGCGGCCGAGGGCGCTGAGCAGGGCGTCGAGGAAGATCCAGCCCTCCGGGTCGTGCACCAGGTGGTGGGTCAGCAGGCCGGTCGGCTCGTCCGGGTCGGCGCCGCCGGTGCGGCGTTCGGCCAGGTGCTTCAGGATCGGCGCCAGCACCCGGTCGACGCCGGCGAAGCCGCGGCCGCCGCGCCAGTCGATCGGGTCGGCATGGGTGTTCAGCCGCGTGAGGCCGGCCCCGGCCTCGCGCCGGCCGAAGCCCGACAGCACGGTCAGCCCGGCCTCGCCCAGCCGGGCGCTCAGGTGCGGTCCGATACGGTTCCAGGGCGGCGCCAGCGCCGGGCGGAAGCGGTCGCCGAACAGGGATGCCAGCCGGGTCCGGCCGGCGATCAGCTCGGCCAGGACCGCCTCGGCCGGCCGATGGTCGCCCAGCTCGGCGGTCTTCTCGCCGGCGGGGGCGTGCGACCGGTGCGCCCAGCCATGCTGGATCACCACGGTGGGTGTCCTGGCCAGGCGCGCGGCCAGCGCCGGGGTGGCCTCGGCGGGGATGACGGCAAGGGCGACCCAGCGGTCATGGCGCGCGGCCAGGGCCAGCAGCCGGTCCAGTTCCGGGCTCGGCGCCACCGCATCGTCGTCGCGCCACCAGAAGCTGGCCCGGCGGCCGAGTGCGGACCAGCGGTCCAGCTCGGCGCGCAGGTCCGTCCAGGGGTCGTTCGTGGCGGGCGGGGCAGGGGGTTCCAAGGGCACGGGCATCGACAGGGAAGGTCCGGGCGAAAGCGGCACTATAGCCGCAGGGCGCGGCCGGGCGGCAAGCCCCCCGCCGTCACAGCCCGGGGAAAGCCCGGATCTTTCGGCCGATGCGCACGCCCCGGTTCCGCTCATGCGGCGCTCCGCTTTCCCGCCGCGGCGTCGCGCAGCAGGCGGGCGGCGGCCTGGGCGCCGTCCAGCGCCAGGGTGGCGCGCGGTGGCGGAGGTGCTGCGACCGCGTCGTCCACCGCGCGGGCCAGCCGCTCCGATGTCAGTCCCTGTTCCGGCACCACCAGGCAATGGCCGCGGGCGGCGAGAAGTTCCGCCCGGCGGGTCTGCTCGGTCTCGCCTTCCGCGGCGAAGGGCACGAAGACGGCGCGGCAGCCGGCCCGCATCACATCCATCACGGTGTTGTAGCCGGCTTGGCTGATCGACAGCCGGCAGCGCGCCAGCAGGCTCGGGAAGTCCGGCCGGGCCGGTTCGACCACGACCCCGTTGGGCGCCACGGCGGCCAGCTCGGCCATGGTCCCGGCGGGCAGGTCGGGGCCGGCCAGCAGGCGCCAGCGGGCGTCGCGCTGGGCCGAGATCGCCCGGGCGCCCAGGGCGGCGCGCAGCAGCTCGGCGCCGACCGCGCCGCCGCCGACCGAGACCACGATCTCGTCGACGCCGTCGCCCGGCGGCGCCTCGCGGGTCGGCCGGGCGCCGACATAGCCGGTGTAGCGGATCAGGTCGGCGATGCGCGGCGCCGGCGGGAAGCTGGCCTCGAACGGAATCACCGCGGGGTCGCCATGCACCAGCACCAGGTCGAACAGGGCCCGTGCCGTGTCGGCCATGCCCTCGACCTTGGCCGGGTCGTTCTTGTCGACCAGGATGTCGCGGACCGAGCTGGCGATCAGCGGCCGCGGCACGGCGCGGCGGGCGATCTCCAGCAGCGGCACCAGCTCGAAGGCGAAGGCGCGGCGGCCGAAGGGGAAGGTCTCGATCAGCAGGATGTCGGGCCGCACCCGGGCGTGCAGCGCCAGCAGCTCGGCGGCGCGGCGCTTCTTCCAGCCAGTGTCGATCGGCCGGTCCTCGGCGTCCAGCAGGGTGCGGAAGCCGGTGTCGGCCGACCGCACCGGCGGCAGCGGCACCACCTCGGCGCCGCCCCAGTCGGTGCCGGGCACGGCAAAGCCGCCCTGGGCCACGGTCACGGCGAAGCCGGCCTCGACCAGGGCACGGGTGATCACCGCGGCGCGCCGGACATGGCCGATGCCGAGCAGATGCTGGACGTGGAACAGAAGCTTCATGCCGCCAAAGATATGTTCAGCCGGTCGATCACCGGCGCCCCTGTGCCCTCAAGCCGAAACAAGTGTCCGCAGCCCCACTGCAACCCATCCGGCGCATCGGAGATCATGGTCCATCCGGCGGCCCAGGCATAGAGCGCGAGGATGACGCCGCGATGACAGACGGCGACGGTATCCCGACCCGTGGCGGCACGCCGCAGCAGCAGCGGCGCCAGCCGGTCCTGGACCTCGCGGTAGGACTCGCCGCCGGGGGCACGGAAGTCGACGCCCAGGGCCTCGCGCTCGGCCAGCTCCGCCGGGTCGATGCGGGTCTTGTCGGACAGGCGCAGGCCCTCCCACTCGCCCCAGTCCAGCTCGGTCAGCGCCGGCTCCGGCACCGGGTCGAGGCCCAGCAGCCGGGCGGTCTCCAGCGCCCGGGCCAGCGGGCTGGCCAGCACGTCCCAGCCGGCCGCCCAGCCGGGCAGGCGCCACTGCGCCACCGCCGCGCGGCCGGCCTCCGACAGCGGGATGTCGGCATGGCCCTGGATGCGGCGCTGCGCGTTCCATTCGGTTGGCCCGTGGCGCAGGACGAGGAGGCGGGTCATGGCGTCACCTCGCGCCCGGTCACCTCGTGCAGCGTGCGGTCCAGGATCGCGGCGGCACGGTCGATGCCATGCGCCGCCACGGCGTTGGCGCGGGCGGCGTCGCCCATCGCCCGGCGCCGGGCCGGGTCGTCGAGCAGGGCGGCGACGGCGGCGGCGAAGCCGGCCTCGTCGCCGGCGGGGGCCAAGAGGCCGGTCTCGCCGTCGCGCACGATCGCGGCCACGCCGCCATCGGCGCCCCCGGCCGCCCCGGCCACCACCGGCAGCCCGGCGGCCTGGGCTTCCAAGAGCGCCATGCCGAAGGCCTCGTTGACCGCCGGCCACACCAGCAGGTCGGCCTCGGCCAGGGCGGCGGGCATCGCCTCGGGCGGCAGCGCCCCGCGGAAGCGGGTGCGGGCGGGGTCGAACAGCGGCTCGATCTGCGGCCGCGCCGGTCCGTCGCCGATCACGGTCAGGGTCCAGGGCCGGTCCTGCAGGTGGCGCAGCGCCCCGGCCAGCAGGGCATAGGATCGGGCCTTGTCGCCCTCCCGCATCATGCCGACGGCCAGCAGCCGCGGCGGCTCCGCCGGCTGCCGCGCGATCGCGGCGAAGGGCGTGGTGTCGAGGAAGGGCGGCAGCCGCACGATCCGCCCGGCCGGCGCCAGGGCCTGCAGCCCGGCGGCGTCCCGGGCGCTGAAGGTCAGCAGCGCCGCGGCCTGGCGGATCGCCGCCGCCGCCGCCCGGTGCCCGGCCGCCCAGGCCCCCTCGGCGCGGCGCGGCGCATGCGAGGCCTCGGCGGCGACATAGGGGATGCCGAGCGCGACCGCCACCGGCGGGCCCAGCCAGTCCGGCGCCTTGTGGTAGAGGTGGTAGGTGAACCAGACATCGGGCCGGTCCGCCGCCGCGCGCCAGCGCCGGACCAGGGCCTCGGCGATGCGGCCGCCCAGCGCCTGGATCCGCGCCGGCCGGGCCGGGTCCAGCCCCGGATCCCAGCTGCGCAGCCGGCTGGCGATGCGGACCTCGTGCCCGCCGCGCCGCAGCGCCTCGATCAGCAGCCGTGCCACGCGCCGGTCGCCCGAGGGCACCGGGTGCCCCGGCGGCTTCATCGGCGCGTAGAAGGCGACCCTCATCCGGAGGCGGCGGCCGGCGCCGGCAGGCCGAAGCGGCGGGCCAGCTTGGCCAGGCCGATGGCGAAGCCGAAATCACGGCGCACCCGGGCGGCGCCGGCGGCGCCCAGCCGGGCGCGGCGGGCCGGGTCGGCGATCAGCCCGGCCAGGGCGTCGGCGGCCGCCGGCACGTCGTCGGGCGGCACCAGCACCCCGGTCTCGCGGTCGCGGATCAGCTCCGGGATCGCCGAGACGGCGCTGGCCAGGCAGCACAGGCCGGTGGCCTGGGCCTCCATCAGCACATTGGGCAGGCCGTCGCGGTCGCCATCCTCGGCGATCCGCGCGGTCAGCACGAACAGGTCGGAGTCGAGCAGCGCGGCCAGCACCGAATCCTGGGTCAGGGCGCCGCGCCATTCGATCCGGTCGGCCAGGTGCAGCCGCGCCGCCTGGGCCTTGAGGTCGGCCAGCAGCGCGCCACCGCCGATATGGGTCCAGCGCCAGGCCAGGCCGGCCGGCAGGGCGGCGAAGGCGTCGAGCAGCCGGTCGAAGCCCTTCTTCTCGACGGCGCGGCCGACCGAAATCAGCCGCACCGGGTCGGCCGGGTCGCGCCCGTCACGCCGCGGCCGGGCGATCGGATCGGGGAAGCGGGCGAAGTCCAGGCCGTGATGCACCAGCGACACGCGGCCGGTCTCGGGCGCCAGCCCGGTGAGATAGCTGTGGTTCACCGCGGTGCAGGTCGCCGCCCAGCGGGCCTCGGCCAGCTTCTCCCGCAGCTCCCATTCCGGCGTGGTCCAGATGTCCTTGGCGTGGGCCGAGACGCTCCAGGGCAGGCCGCGGATCAGCGCGGCGTAGCGGCCGACCGAGGCCGGGGTGTGGAGGTAATGGACGTAGATCCAGCTGGTCTCCGGCGGCAGCTCGCGCGCCAGCACGCAGGCCTGGCCGAAGCGGCGCCAGCGGTTCGGGGTCGGGTCGCGCCGCAGGTCGCGGCGGAAGGCGGCGTAGGCGGCGGCGTAGCCGGGCTGGGCGCGGGCCCAGTCGCGCGCCGCCGCCACCCGCTCCGGCTCGTCATGCAGGTATTCCGGCAGGTACAGCACCGGCGCGGTGATCTGGCGGTTCAGCTCATGCACCAGCGTGTCGGTCGGGTGGCGCAGCGACACGATCAGCTGGCGCTGGCCCAGCTGCTGCAGCCCCAGGATCTCCTGCGCGATGAAGGTCTCCGACAGCCGGGGATAGCCCTTCACCACGATGGCCGTCAGGCCGCGCCCCGCCGGCGCGGTCGGGCCGCGCCCGGCCGGTTCACTCTGCATCCGCTCGATCATGCTGTGGACTCAGGCGCTCTGCCGGATCGAGGAGGACGGGGCGATCGCGGCCATCGCCAGCCGGTCGACGACGTCGAGCCCGTCGAGCAGGCCGGGCGGGAACCGGGTCGAGGGCAAGGGCTGGTCGGGCAACGCGCGCAAGGCCCGCACCATCACCGCCGGATCGCCGGGCCCGTCCTGGTCGAGCATGCTGACCAGGCCCAGCTCGGCGGCGCGCTCGGCCCGGATGTGCTGCTCCAGCCGCGGCCGCACCCGGGGCACCAGCAGCGCCCGTTTGTCGAAGGACAGGATCTCGCAGAAGGTGTTGTAGCCGCCCATGGCGACGACGCCGGCGGCGCGGGTCATCAGGTTCTCGATATGGGCGTCGAAGGTGATGACCGTGACGTCGCCCAGCTTGGCGGCGCGGGCCATGAACTCGGCCTGGCGCTCGCGCTGCATGAAGGGGCCCAGCACGATCAGCGCGCCGCAGGGCATGGTGCGGTCCAGCTCGTAGGCCGACAGCACCCAGTCCACCAGATCCTCGCCGTCGCCGCCACCGCCGGGGGTGACCAGGATGTAGGGGTCGCGCAGCAGCGGGAGGTCGGCCGGCATGTTGGTCGGCGCCCGCCGCCTGAGATAGCCGGTGTAGGTCATCCGGGCCCGCACCGAATCGGGCAGCTCGATCTCCTCCAGCGGGTCGCAGATCTCCGGCAGGCCGTAGATCCAGATGTGGTCGTACAGGCTCTCCAGCGCGGGGACGACGTTCTTGCGCTCCCATTCCGGGGCCAGCAGCGACGGCTCGTCCATCACGTCGCGCAGGCCCAGCACGGTGCGGGCGCCGCGGTCGCGCAGCATCTCCAGCGTCTGCTTGACCTCGCCGCGCAGGCCCAGCGGCTCCTTGTCGACGATGAACAGGTCGGGGTCGAAGATCGCCGCGGTGTGCTCGATGATCGAGGCGCGCATCGCCAGCGTCTCCTCGATGTCGATGTGCAGCGACAGCGAGGTGTAGTCGCCGTTGCGCAGCTTGATCACCCCGGGGATGCGGACGAAGTCGACCCGGCTGCGGAAATCGAAGCTGCCGATGATCGGCGATCCCGACAGGATCAGCACCGACAGGTCGCTGTGCCGCGCCACCAGGGAATGGGCGATGGTGCGGCACCGGCGCAGGTGTCCGAGGCCGAAGCTGTCATGGCTGTAGATCAGGATACGGGCCTGAGCGGTGCGCTTCGCCATGCAAGCCTTGTCGCGTGGGGACCCGGAGCGGGCCGGCACGGGCGACCCCTGCCGCCCCGCGCGCCTTTTAACACGAAGCTTTCCGGCCCGTCACCCGCGACGCCGTCGCAGGGGCGGGATTTGGGGAGGCGGGATGGCGGGCGGGGCGCATGCCGCCGACCATGACGGTGCGAGGGCGGAGGCCGCCGCGCGGGGTTGCCGCATGTCCCCGGCATGGCCATGTCAGCGGCTTTGCGGCGCGGGCGGTTCGGGCTATGGTCCTGCCGTTGCCGTGCGAGGCTGGACCTGGATCGCGATGGACTCGAATATCTTTAAATTCGTTCTGCGGCACAGCAGACGCGAACAGATCTATATCCTGATCATCACCCTGGTTTCGTTTCCCTTCGTCTACTACTCCCTCGACTTGCCGAAACAGATCGTCAACGGCGCGATCGACGACAAGGGCGCGAAGGATTTTCCAAAACTATTTCTCGGGTTCCAGTTCGACCGGATCGAATACCTGCTGCTGCTGTCGTTCATGTTCCTGGTTCTGGTGTTCGTCAACGGCGGGTTCAAGCTCTACATCAACGTCTACAAGGGCAAGCTGGGCGAGCGCATGCTGCGCCGCCTGCGCTATGAGCTGTACTGCCGCATCCTGCGCTTCCCGCTGACCCATTTCCGCAAGACCTCGCAGGGCGAGATGATCCCGATGATCACCTCCGAGGTCGAGCCGCTCGGCGGCTTCATCGGCGATGCGTTCGTGGCGCCGATCTGGGCGGCCGGGACGCTGATCGTCTACATCTACTTCATCTTCGTGCAGGACCCCATCCTGGGGGCGGCGGCGGTCTCGCTGTACCCCATGCAGGGGTGGCTGATCCCGCGGCTGCAGAAGCGCGTGAACCAGCTGGGCAAGGAGCGGGTGCGGACGGTGCGCAAGCTGGCCGACCGCATCGGCGAGTCCGTCTCGGGCATCGCCGACATGCACGCCAACGACGCCACCGCGACGCATCTGGCGGATTTTTCCGACCGGCTGGGGACGATCTACGACATCCGGTTCGAGATCTACAACCGCAAGTTCTTCATCAAGTTCCTGAACAACTTCATCAACCAGCTGACGCCGTTCTTCTTCTACGCGATCGGCGGCTACCTGGTGATCCGCGGCAGCATCCAGCTCGGCGCGCTGGTGGCCGTGCTGGCCGCCTACAAGGACCTGGCGTCGCCGTGGAAGGACCTGCTCGACTACTACCAGAACCAGGCCGACATCCGGATCAAGTACGAGCAGGTGGTGGAGCAGTTCCAGCCGCCCGAGCTGCTGCCGGTCGAGCGCCTCACCAGCGACGAGGTGATCGAGGGGCCGCTGCCGAAGGAGCTCAGCTTCTCCGCCGTCGCCCTGGTCGACGACAGCGGCATGACCGTGATCGAGGGGCTGACCGCCACCTTCCCGACCGACGGCCATGTCGCGGTGGTCGGTGCCGGCGTCGGCAAGGACGAGCTGATGCTGATGATGGCCCGGCTGCTGGCGCCGACCAGCGGCAAGATCCGCCTCGGCGACTATGACTTCGAGACGCTGAGCGAGGCGGTGGTCGGCCGGCGCATCGCCTATGTCGGCACCCACAGCTACATGTTCACCGGCACCCTGCGCTCGAACCTCTACTACGGCCTCGCGCACCGCCCGGTGCGCGAGAAGGAATACGAGGACGACGCGGCCAAGCGCCGCCGGGCGCGGCGGGCCAGCGAGGCGCGGGTGGCCGGCAACACCGACTACGACATCAACGCCGACTGGATCGACTACGCCGCTGCCGGCGTCGAGGGGCCGGAGGCGCTGGAGGACCGGGCGCTGGAGATCCTGCAGGCGGTGGACATGGAGCAGGACGTCTACCGCATCGGCCTGAACGGCACGATCGATGCCGACCGCGCCCCTGAGATCGCCGACCGGGTGCTGGCGGCGCGGGTCTCGGTGCGCAAGACCCTGGCCGAATCCGACCTCGGCGACCTGGTCGAGCTGTACGACGCCGACCGCTTCAACAGCTCCGCCTCGGTGGCCGAGAACCTGCTGTTCGGCACCCCGGTCGGGCCGGTCTTCGCCTATGACGCGCTGGCCGAGAACGAGTATGTGCTCGGGGTGCTCGAGCGCACCGGCCTGATGGAGGATTTCCTCAAGGTCGGCGCCCAGATGGCCGAGACCATGGTCGAGCTGTTCGCCGACCTGCCGCCCGGCCACGAGTTCTTCGAGCAGTTCAGCTTCATCGGGTCGGAGGACCTGCCGGAGTTCCAGCCGATCGTGATGCGAGTGAAGAAGGAGGGCACCGCCACGCTGCGGCCGGCCGACCGCACCCGGCTGCTGTCGCTGCCGTTCAAGCTGGTGCCGTCCCGCCACCGCCTCGGCGTGTTCGAGGCCGACCTGCAGGAGCGGCTGCTGCAGGCCCGCAAGGTCTTCGCCGCCGAGCTGCCGGAGGATCTGCGCCGGCACATCGAGTTCTTCGACGCCGACCGCTTCAACGAGGCGGCGTCGCTGCAGGACAACATCCTGTTCGGCAAGATCCGCTACGGCCGGCCGGACGCGGCGGAACGGGTGCAGACCCTGATCCAGACCGTGGTCGACGAGGTCGAGCTGCGCGACAGCGTGATCGCGGTCGGGCTCGACTTCTCGGTCGGCGTCGCTGGCAGCCGCCTGTCGTTGGTGCAGCGGCAGAAGGTCGGCCTCGGTCGGGCGCTTTTGAAGAACGCGGATCTGATGCTGCTGAACGAGGCCACCTCGGCCCTCGACGGCGCGGCGCAGAGCCGGGTACACCGCGCCATCCGCGAGCTGCGCGAAGGCCGCGGGTTGATCTGGGGCGTGCATCGGCCCAGCATGGCCCGTGAATACGCCGACGTGGTGGTGATGCGGCACGGCCGGATCGTCGAACGCGGCGAATTCCAATCGCTCAACAGCGACGGCAGCGCGCTGCACGAATTGCTGGAAGCGGAGTAGAATGCGAACAGGGAGCTGGAGGATGGATCGGTGAGCCTTGCGGAAGAAGTCGAACTCCTGAAGCGGATACCGCTTTTTGCGAATATCGACACGTCGAAGCTGAAGCTGCTGGCCTTCACCAGCGAACGCGTCCGCTTCCCCGCGGGTCAGGTGCTGTGCCGGCAGGGGGAGATCGGCCGCGCCGCCTTCATCATCATCGACGGCGAGGCCGATGTGATCGTCGACACCGCGAACGGTCCGCTGACCGTGGCGGGGGTCGGCCGCAACGACTTCGTCGGCGAGATCGCCATCCTGTGCGACGTACCCCGCACCGCGACGGTGCAGGCCAGATCCGACGTCACCGCGCTCGTCATCGCAAAGGACCAGTTCTTCCGCATGATCACCGAATTCCCCCAGATGGCGATCGAGATCATGCGCGTGCTCGCGCTCCGTCTCGAACGGACCACCAAGGAAGCGGCCCGCGCCCGCCAGACCGCGGCCTGATCCGAATCGTGAGTCGATTAGACAGCTTCATCCGCCGGATGCAGGCGCAGCGCGCCTGCCTCGACTGGGCGGTCCGCGCCATCGCCGGCCTGCCCGGCGACGTGCTGGAACTCGGCCTCGGCAACGGCCGCACCTACGACCATCTGCGCGAGAAGATGCCGGACCGGGCGATCTGGGTGTTCGACCGCCGCGTCGCCGCCCATCCCGGCTGCATCCCGCCGACCGACCGCATGGTGCTGGGCGACGTGCTGCAGACCATGCCGGTCTTCGCCGCCGCCCATCGCGACGGCGTCGCGCTGATACATGCCGATCTCGGCACCGGCGACGACGCCGCCAACCGCGGCCTGGCGGCGGCGCTGGCGCCCCTGCTGGCCCCGGTGCTGGCGCCGGGCGGCATCATCGTCGCCAATATCGGCTTCGACACGCCGGGCTGGGAGGAACTGCCGGAACCCGACGGGGTCTCGGCCGGGCGGTACTACCTGTACCGGCGGCCTCTGGCCTGAGGGGCGAGGGTTCTCAACCCCAAGCCGTCATTCCCGCGAAAGCGGGAATCTCGTCGGAATCGAGAGGAGATCCCGTGTCTGCGCAGCAGCACCTCGTGCCGCAGCGCGCACGGGATGACGGGTTATGTCCGGTAACGCGGTGCCTCAGGCCGCTTAAACCTCCACGTCGACCACGACCGGCACATGGTCGCTCGGCTTCGGCTCCCAGCCGCGGGCCTCGCGCAGGGTGCGGTGGGCCTTCAGCCCGCCGGCCAGGGCCGGGGTGACCCAGATGTGGTCCAGCCGGCGGCCGCGGTCCGACAGCTGCCAGTCGGCGGCGCGATAGCTCCACCACGTGTACAGCTTCTGGTCCGGCGGCACGAACTGGCGGGCGCTGTCGACCCAGCCCAGGGTCGACTGCATCGCCCCCAGCTTCGCGACCTCGATCGGGGTGTGGCTGACCACGTCCAGCAGCTGCTTGTGCGACCACACGTCGTGCTCCAGCGGCGCGATGTTCAGGTCGCCGACCAGGATCATCTTCTGGTCCGGCCGCCGGTTGGCCGGCCACCAGGCGGTCATCTCGTCCAGGAACTGCAGCTTGTGCTTGAACTTCTCGTTCACCGCCGGGTCGGGGATGTCGCCGCCGGCGGGGATGTAGAGGTTGTGGACCTCGGTGCCGTCGGGCAGGCGGACGGCGATGTGGCGGCAATCCTCCTTGCCGCACCAGTGCCGAATCTCGTGGCTCTCGACGGCCAAGCGCGAGATCACGGCGACGCCGTTGTAGCCCTTCATCCCGGCGATCGCGATGTGGGGATAGCCGCGGTCGATGAAGGGCTGGTGCGGGAAGCTGTGGTCGGGGGTCTTGGTCTCCTGCAGGCAGACGATGTCCGGCGCCGTCTCGTCGATCAGGCGCAGCACCAGCTCCTGGCGCAGGCGGACGGAGTTGATGTTCCAGGTGGCGATGCGCATGCGGGATCCTTGAGCGAGGGGCGGCCGCGACCCTAGCCGAGGCCGCCGCGGCTGACCAGACGGCCGCGCCTGACCAGAACCGGCGCGGCGGGCTACCGCCTCACCACGGCGGCGGCACGTCCTCGCAGTCGTCGGCGCCGGGCGCGGCCTCGTCCTCCGGCCGGATGCGGGGGTCCAGCTCGGCCGGGGCCGGGCTGCCGGCGGCGGCCAGGCCGACGAACTGCTCGGCCTCCTCGGCGGCGACGCGGCCGCGCCGGGCCATGCGCCACAGCACGAAGACGGCGAAGGCGCCGACCAGCACCGCGACATAGACGAACAGCGCGTCCGGCCCGAACCGGTCCATCGCCAGGGTGGCGATCAGCGGGCCGGCGGAGGACCCGATCGACCACAGGATCAGCAGCGTGCCGGCCAGCGAGACATAGTCCTGCGGCTTGGCGTGGTCGTTGGCATGGGCGACCGACAGCGGGTAGATCGCCTCGGCCATGCCGCCCCACAGCGCGAACAGCGCGATCAGCAGCGCCAGCGTGTGCTGGCCGGCGGCGATGCTGCCCAGCGCGGCGACGATGGTGGCCAGGGCGGCGCCCAGGATCACCCAGCGCCGGTCGATGCGGTCGGACAGCCAGCCCAGCGGCCATTGGCACAGCAGGCCGCCGATCTGGGTCGCCGCCATCAGGGTCGCGATCTCGGCGGTGGAGAAGCCGCGCTGTACCCCCCAGATCGGGGCGATGCCCTGCAGCGTCGCCGCGACCAGCCCGACCACGACGCAGCCGACCGCGCCGACCGGCGAGTTGCGGTAGGCCTTGCGCAGGATCGGGCGGATCGCGTGCGGCACGCTGGGATAGCGCGACCGGGTCAGGGTCACCGGGATCAGGGCCAGGGTGAAGGCGGCCGATGCCAGGACGAAGGGCAGGATGTCGCTGGTGTCGACCACGGTCAGCAGCGCCTGGCCGGCGCCCAGCGCCAGCATGATCACCACGACGTAGCTGGTCAGGATGCGGCCGCGCAGGTGCCGCGGCGTCAGCTCGTTCAACCAGCTCTCGGCGATCATGAACAGCCCGGCGGAGCAGAAGCCCATGGCCAGGCGCAGCGCGAACCAGCCGGGCAGGCCGACGGTCCAGGGCAGCGCCAGCCCGGCCAGGCAGGAGGCGGCGGCGAAGGCCGAGAACGCCCTGATATGGCCGACCAGCCGGATCACCCGGGCGACGAACAGGCAGCCGATCAGGAAGCCGAAGGCGCTGGCCGAGACCACCAGACCGACCCGGTCGGCCGACAGCCCGGCCTCGGTCAGCCGGATCGGCACCAGGGTGCCGAACACGCCCTGGCCGAGCGAGACGATGGTGATGCCGGCGAGGATCGCCGCAACGGCGAGAAGCGGGCTGAGCATGGTGATCCCCTGGCAGCGGCCGGCCCGATCCTAGCCTGTCGGCGCGCGCTGCCGCCAGGGCCGCCGGCGGTGCCTCGGACGGCGTTTTCGCGGGCCCCTCGCGCGGGGGTCGGGCGGGAAATCGCGCCATGGCGCAACGCCGCCGGAATCGGCCGGTTTTGTCGCCTTGACGGAGCCCCCTGCCGACACTAAGGTGCGCGCCGCTTGAGGTGGGGGTGGCCGCCGCCCGAAAGGGTGTCCGACATTGTGACCCAGAATGACCGAGACCCGCCGTCTTCGCCCGAGGAACTCGACCGTCGCCTGAGAGAGGCGAAGGCGAGATTGCCTGGGGCGGGGCGCGAGGCAAAGGGCTACGAGGGGCGTGATGTCGGCCGTGCTGGCATGGCTGCCGGCCTGCGAATCGCAGTCGAGTTGCTCGCTGCGATCGTGGTCGGCGCCGGGATCGGCTGGGGTCTCGACCAATGGCTCGGCACGCGGCCCTGGTTGTTGATTCTATTCTTCATCCTGGGGGCCGTGGCCGGCATGATGAATGTCTACCGGACCGGCGTCGAGCTGGACCGGGAGGCGAAGGCGAAGCGCATCGCCGACCAGGCGGAGCGCAACCGGGGCGGGAGATAAGGCGTGGCGTCGCCAATCGAGCAGTTCGAGATCCAGAAGATCCTGCACGTCGACATCGGCGGTCTGGATCTCTCCTTCACCAATTCCTCGCTCTTCATGGTGATCGCCGCGGCGGCCGCTTCGGCGGTGCTGTTCCTCGGGGGCAGCCGCCGGGCCCTGGTGCCGGGCCGCCTGCAGTCCTTCGCCGAGATGCTGTACGAGCTCGTGGCGAACATGATCCGCGAGAACGCCGGCAAGGAGGGGATGAAATACTTCCCCTTCATCTTCACGCTGTTCATCTTCATCCTGTTCGGCAACGTGATTGGGATCATTCCCGGCACGTTCACCTTCACCAGCCACATCATCGTCACCTTCGCCCTGGCCTTCGTGGTCTTCCTCGGCGTCACGGTGATCGGCTTCGCGCGGCACGGCACCGGCTACTTCAGGATGTTCTTCCCGCACGGCGCGCCGCTGTGGACCGCGGTGATCCTGATCCCGGTCGAGATCATCTCCTACCTCTCCCGGCCGATCAGCCTGTCGGTCCGACTGTTCGCCAACATGACGGTCGGCCACGTGCTGCTGAAGGTGATCGGCGGCTTCGTCATCGCCATGGGCGTCGCCGGCGTCGTGCCCTTCGCCTTCCTGGTCCCGCTGACGATGCTGGAACTCTTCATCGCCGCGCTGCAGGCCTACATCTTCGCCATCCTCAGCTGCGTGTACCTGCACGACGCGCTGCACCTCCACTGACGCTTCGCGAGCCCGCGAAACGTCCGTAGCAAACCGTATCCATCCACGAAGGAAGACATCATGGAACTCGTCGCTGCTGCCAAGTTCATCGGCGCGGGCCTCGCTGCGATCGGCATGATCGGCGCCGGCATCGGCGTGGGCAATGTGTGGGCCAGCTACATCGGCGCCCTGGCCCGGAACCCGGCGGCCAAGGAAGAGATCGGCGCCAGCATCTGGATCGGCTTCGCCGTGACGGAAGCCATCGCGCTGTTCGCCCTGATCGTCGCGCTGATCTCGCTGTTCGGCTGACGGTCTCACTGCCAACCGTCATGGGCCGGCCACGGCGGTCGGCCCGGCAGGGGGAGTCGGATGCCACAGTTTAATCCCGCATGGTTCGCCTCCCAGATCTTCTGGCTGGCGGTCGTCTTCATCGCGCTCTACTACGTGCTGTCCCGCGTGCTGCTGCCGCGGCTGGCCGAGACGCTCGATCTGCGCGCCGCCAAGATCGCCGGCGATCTGGAGCGGGCGGAAGCCGCGCGCGGCGAGACCGAAACGGTCGCCCAGGCCTATGAGGCCGCGCTCGCCAAGGCGCGGGGCGAGGCGCATGCCGCCGTCGCCGCCGCGAACCAGGAGATCGCGGAGCTGACGGCGCGCCGTCAGGCCGCCTTCGCCGCCGAGCTCGCGGCGCGGACCACCGAGGCCGAGGTCCGGATCGGCAAGATCCGCGCCGATCTCAAGGCCGACGCCCGCGACATCGCGACCGAGGTGGCCGGGGTGCTGGCCGCCAAGCTGACCGGCGGCGCGCCCGACAAGGCCGCGGTGTCTGCCGCGGTCGACGGCGCGCTGGGAGGAGTGCGATGAGCGTTCTCGACACCATCGCGAACCAGCTCTTCATCGGTGCCGCCTACGCCCAGGGCGAGGTCGCCCATGTCGAGCATGTCGAAGAGGACACGCACAGCGCGGTCGAGCTGGTGCTCGCCGCGGCGCTGCTGGTCCTCCTCGTCATCCTGGCGCTGAAGGCCCGCAAGGCCATCCTCGGCGTGCTCGACAAACGCACCGACCGGATCCGCGAGGATCTGGCCGAGGCGGAGCGGCTGCGCAGCGAGGCCGAGGCCTATCTCGCCAAGGCGCAGGCGCGCCAGCGCGAGGCGGCGGCGGAAGCTGCGGCGATCATCGAGCGCGCCAAGCACGACGCGGTGCGTCTGCGCGAGAAGGCGGCGGTCGACATCGAGGCGGCGATGAAGCGGCGCGAGGTCATGGCGCTGGAGCGCATCGCCCAGGCCGAGGCCCAGGCCGTGGCCGAGGTGCGGTCGACCGCGGTCAACGTCGCGGTCTCGGCGGCGCGGACCCTGGTCGGCGGCCAGCTCGCGGCCGACCCGGCCAAGGGCTCGGCCCTGCTCGACGCGGCGATCGAGGATCTCGGCGGCAAGCTGCACTGATCCGCGGCGGACCCGACGACACGGACAGGCCCGGTTTCGACCGGGCCTTTTCGTTTTGGGACGTCGGCTGTCACCCTGAACGCGGCTCGTCCTGATTGTCATTGCCCGGCTTGACCGGGCAATCCAGGGGCCACGAAGAGCCGCTCTGGCCGCCCCTGGATGCCACGGTCAAGCCGTGGCATGACAAGAAACAGGGGCACGGGCCGTCCATCCATCACGCCCGCGACCGCCGCCGGACCGTGACCGCCGGTTATGACATGCGGATGCCGCGTTCCTGGCCAGCCTGCCGATTCCCGGTACACTCGCGGCGACCGTTGCCCGAGGAGCTTCGCATCGTGGATATCAGGCGCCCGTATCTGCTGTTCCTGGGGGACGCCGGGGACCAGCTCGCCGCCAAGACCGCCTATGGCGTGGCGCAGTGGCGCCGCGACGGCTGCGTCGGCCAGCTGCGGCTGGAGGGCTGCCGCGCCACCTGCGGCCTGCCGGACCTGACCCTGGAGGAGGCGGCGGCCAAGGGCGCCCAGACGCTGATCATCGGCGTCGCCAACCGCGGCGGCCGGGTCTCGGAGCTGTGGCAGGACACCATGCTGCGGGCGCTCGACCTCGGCATGGACATCGCCTCGGGCCTGCACAACCGCATCGCCGACCTGCCCGCGGTGGCCGAACGGGCCCAGGCCCTCGGCCGCAGCCTGTTCGACGTGCGCCACCCCGACCGCGACTTCGACGTCGCCACCGGTGAGCCGAGAAGCGGCCGGCGCCTGCTGACGGTCGGCACCGACTGCTCGGTCGGCAAGATGTTCACCTCGCTGGCGCTCGAGCGCGAGATGCGGGCCCGCGGCCTGAAGGCCGACTTCCGCGCCACCGGCCAGACCGGCATCCTGATCGCTGGCGGC
Source organism: Inquilinus ginsengisoli (assembly GCF_031453975.1). Classification (NCBI taxonomy): domain Bacteria; kingdom Pseudomonadati; phylum Pseudomonadota; class Alphaproteobacteria; order Rhodospirillales; family Rhodospirillaceae; genus Inquilinus; species Inquilinus ginsengisoli. The sequence goes on along the minus strand of NZ_JAVDPW010000013.1, from coordinate 55,451 downwards.
GGCGTCTCGGTCGATGCCGTGGTCGCCGACTTCATCTCCGGCGCCACCGAATGGCTGTCGCCGGCCAACGACCCGGACCATTGGGACCTGATCGAGGGCCAGGGGTCGCTGTTCCACGCCTCCTATGCCGGGGTGTCGCTCGGCCTGCTGCACGGCGCCCAGGCCGAGGCGCTGGTGATGTGCCACGAGCCGGGGCGGCCGCACATGCGCGGCCTGCCGAAATCGCCGGTGCCCGACATCGCCGACTGCATCGCCCTGAACGAGCGCTGCGCCCGGCTGACCAGCCCGAACGCCAGGGTCGTCGGCCTCGCCTTCAACACCTCGGCGCTCGACCCGCAGACGGCGGAGCGGACGCTGAAGGAGGCGGAGGACCGCTACGGCCTGCCGGCGGCCGACCCGGTGCGCACCGGGGTCGGCGCCATCGTCGACCGGTTGGCCTGATGGGCCGGCAGCTGTCGGTCCGCGAGGCGGTCTGGCCGATCCGCGGCGTCTTCACCATCTCGCGCGGCAGCCGCACCGAGGCGCGGACGCTGATCGCCGAGGTCGCGGCCGGCGGCCTGGTCGGCCGCGGCGAATGCACGCCCTATGCCCGCTATGGCGAAAGTCTCGACAGCGTCCGGGCGCAGATCGAATCGGTGGCCTCGGAAATCGCCGCCGGGGCCGACCGCCCGGCGCTGCAGGCACTGCTGCCGGCCGGCGCCGCACGCAACGCCATCGACTGCGCGCTGTGGGACCTCGAGGCCAAGCTGGCCGGGGTGCCGGCCTGGGCCCTGGCCGGCCTGCCCGAACCCAGCCCGGTCACCACCGTCTTCACCCTCAGCCTCGGCAGCGTCGAAAGCATGGGCCAGGCGGCGCGGGAGGCGGCGCATCACCCGCTGCTCAAGCTGAAGCTGACTGGCGACGGCGACCTGGAGCGGGTTCAGGCGGTGCGGGCGAACGCGCCGGCCAGCCGGCTGGTGGTCGACGCCAACGAGGCCTGGTCGATCGGGCACCTTGAGCGTTTCGGCTCCGCCTTCGCCGAGCTCGGGGTGGAACTGATCGAGCAGCCGCTGAAGGCGGCGGAGGACGGCGCGCTGAAGGGGTTCCGCAGCCCGATCCCGCTCTGCGCCGACGAAAGCTGCCACGACACCGCGAGCCTGGAGCACTGCGTCGGCAAATACGCCATGGTGAACATCAAGCTCGACAAGACCGGCGGGCTGACCGAGGCGCTGCGCCTGCGCGACGCGGCGCGCGAGCGCGGCTTCACCGTGATGGTCGGCTGCATGGTCGCCTCGTCGCTGGCCATGGCGCCGGCGACGCTGGTGGCCCAGGGGGCGGAGGTGGTGGACCTCGACGGCCCGCTGCTGCTGGCCCAGGACCACGACCCGGCATTGCGCTACGACGGCGCCACCGTCTGGCCGCCGGACCCCTCGCTCTGGGGCTGAGAGCCCGTTCGAGGCGGGGCTGACAGCCGCAGCGATGCCGGCCGGGCGGCGCTGACCGCCCCTGCGCGCCCCACGGCTTCATGAACTCCGATTCGCACCATAGGGCGCGCCCCCTGCGGCATCGGCGCCATCTCGCCACCGCGGCCGATGTCGGGCATGCTGCGCAGACATGTTGCCGGGGTCTGCTGCCCATTTTGCGCAGTGCAGGGGCGCCTGACTCGAAATCCGGGTGTGGCGCGCCTAGATGAAGAGGGTTGTGCTGCGAGGGGCGGGAAAATGGGCATCGTGATCGAGAAAGACCAGACGATGACGAGCTGTACCGGCTCCCCCACGCTGGACTGGCTGCTCTATGAGGCGCCGGCCATCCGCGACACCGGCCTGCTGCTGCAGGAATTCTGTGAAAGACTGCAGTCGCAGGGCGTGCCGGTGGCGCGCGGCCTCGCCATCATCCCGGCGCTGCATCCGCTCTATTTCGGCACCGCCTACATCTGGCGCGGCTCCGGCGCGATCGAGCGCCGCCGCGGCCTGTGGGAGAACCGGGATGCGCCGGAATACCAGGACAGCCCGATCCGCGAGGTGATCGACAACGGCGCGGACGCGCTGCGCCGCCGCCTGGTCGGCCCCAAGGCCCAGCTCGACTACCCCGTCCTGGTCGAGTTCCGCGACGAAGGGCTGACCGACTACGCCCTGTTCGGCCTCAGCTTCAGCAGCGGCCGGCGCTCCGCCATCTCCTTCGCCACCCGGGAGGAGGGCGGCTTCCCCGAGGAGGCGCTGGCCCAGATCGACCGGCTGATGCCGATCCTGACCCGGCTGATCGAGATCCACTCGCTGCGCGCCACCGCGGTCAACCTGCTCGACACCTATGTCGGCCACGATGCCGGGGCGCGGATCCTGAGCGGCCAGATCCGCCGCGGCATGTCCGAATCGCTGAACGCCGCGATCTGGTACTGCGACCTGCGCGACTTCACCGCGATGAGCGAGAAGGTCGGGCGCGAGCAGATCGTCGCCTCGCTCGACAGCTATTTCGAGACCATGGCCGCCGCGGTGCAGGAATCTGGCGGCGAGATCCTGAAGTTCATCGGCGACGCCATGCTGGCGATCTTCCCGGTCGATGACGAGGGCGCGCGGGCGGCCACGCTGAAGGCCCTGGCGGCCTCGGCGATGGCGGAACACGGCATGGCCGCGCTGAACGAGCGCCGCGCCGCCGACGGGCTGCCGGCGCTCGACTACGGCCTGTCGCTGCATATCGGCGAGGTGATGTACGGCAACATCGGCGCCGCCGACCGGCTGGACTTCACGGTGATCGGCCCGGCGGTGAATCTGGCCAGCCGGGTCGAGGCGCTGTGCCGGATCACCGGCCGCCGCCCGCTGATGACCGAGGCCTTCCGCGCCATCGCGGAGGTCGAGGCCGAGCCGATGGGCCGGTTCAGCCTGCGCGGCGTGTCGGAGGAGCAGGAGGTGTTCAGCCCCCTGCAGCTGCCCGTGCCGGAGCCGGTGGCGTAACCAGGTCCCGGCGGGCGGCACCGCGCTGGTCCGCCCCTGAGGGCAGGGCCGGCCCGGGGTGCAGCACCCAGTCGGCGATGTCGCGCTGCGGGGCCCGCCGGCCGAGGTCGCGCAGCAGCCAGTGCCAGCCGCGGCTGTAGGAGGCGACCACGACATCCGGCCGTCGCGGCAGCCGCTGCAGCAGCCTCTCCACCGATTCCGGCGCCAGCACCTGCTCATGCTCCGCCATCAGCACCAGGGTCGGCTCGGCGATCTCCGCCACCGCGTCCGAGGCCCGGCCCATCAGGTCGACCACCCCGTCGATGGTGTCGACCCGGGTGGCGCGGATGTACAGCGGGTCGCGGCCCAGCGCGACCAGCATCGGGATGTTGTCGCTGGCCTGGATGCCCAGGTCGCGGCCGGTGAAGGTCATGCCCGGGATCAGCAGGCGGCTCAGCCACAGCGTGGCCCGCGGCAGGGCGGCCATGGTCTGCCGGCCCCAGGTCGCCGGCGACGACAGGATCAGCCCGGCGATCGGCGGATGGCCGGGCGCGGTCGCGGTCAGGATCGCCACGGCGCCGCCCATGCTTTCGCCCAGCAGGTAGAGGGGCACGCCGGGATGGCGAGCCTCCAGCAGCCGCAGCGTCGCGGCGGCGTCGGCCGTCAGGGTGTTCGTTCCCGGCCAGATGCCGCGCCGGGCGGTGGCGCCGAAGCCGCGCTGGTCATAGGCGTAGGTGGCGATGCCCAGCTGGCCCCAGAACCGGGCCGGGTCGTCGAAGGCGTTGCCGTATTCGTTGAAGCCGTGCAGCGCCAGGATCACCGCGCGGGGCTTGTCCACCGGCCCCCAATGCCGCAGCGGCAGGCGGTAGCCGTCGGCGGCGACGATCGCCTCCGCCGCCAGCTGCGGCGCCGCGGTCTGCCCGCCCATCGGCTGGGTCATCCCCCCGCAGGCGGCGAGCAGGAGCAGGGCGAGGACGGGAAACAGGCGACACAGAAGAGGAAATCGGGACTCGGGCATGGCGGCGCGGGGCACGGTTCTCATCACGGGCATCTGTCGCTCATTGCCATTGTCATCCGCCATCACGGCGGCACGATCAAGGCGTCACGGCGTCTTCGGGTAGCCGGCCTTCCAGCAGGTCGCGCTGCTCCCGGAACAGGGCCACCAGCGAATCCATCACCCGGCGCACCCGCGACAGCGCGCGCAGGTCGCGATGCACCAGCAGCCACTGGTCGACCCCGACCTCCGCGATCACCGGGCCCAGCCGCTGCAGGCCGGGGTCGGGGTCGCCTCGATGGCAGGGCAGCAGCGCCACCGCCTCGCCGCTGCGCACCACCTCCTGCAGCACCAGCCAGTTGTTGACCCGGACTGCCGGGCGGGCGCCCCCCAGCAGCTCGGCCACCCAGGCCTGCCCCGGCATGTAGCTGTGCTCCTCGTCGAAGCCGACCCAGGTCAGGCGGCGCAGCGCTTCCGGCCCGGTATCCGGCCCCGCGCGGCCGCGGGCGGCGTAGATCGCATATTCCACCCGGCCCAGTCGCCGGGCCACGATGCTGGCGATGTCGGGCACCTGCTCGCGCACCATCAGGTCGGCTTCGCGGCGCGACAGGTTGGCCAGCATGTGGCTGGCCACCAGCTCGATCTCGATGCATTGCAGGCCGCGCCGCAGCCGCGGCAGATGCGTCGCCAGGAAGCCGGCCGTACCCTCGCCGGCCGACAGCCGCACCGTGCCATGGGCGGTGTCGCCCAGGCCGGCGCTGCGGCGCTGGATCGATTCGGCCGCACGCTCCATCGCCTCGGTGTCGGCCAGCAGCTCCTCGCCGGCCGCGGTCAGCACGAAGCGGTCGGGCAGCCGGTCGAACAGCCGGGCGCCGATGGCGTCCTCCAGCGCCTTGACCCGCCGCGCCACGGTGGGGTGGCTGACCTCCAGCCGCCGCGCCGCCGCGGTCAGGTTGCCTTCGCGTGCAAGGGTGAGGAACACCCGCAAATCGTCCCAATCGGCGGCCATGGCCCGGCCTTCTCCGCAAAGCTGCTCTGAACGAAAACGTACAAGGCATTCTTGAATTTGTCGAATGGCGTACGTCAGCGTTCAGATTATCGTGCAGTGAAGAGCGGCCCGACCCATCCATCGACCGGCGGCCGACCAACGTCTTCACCGGTACAATGGAGCCCGCGCGATGCATTTCGAACCGCGCCTGTGGAATTTTACCCAAGGGGTGCGCCTGCGCATCCTCTGGTCGGTCGCGATCGGGCTGGTCTCGGTCGGGCTCGGCGTCGCCCGGCTGGCGCTGCTGGGCTGGCTGATCGGCCAGGTCTTCGCCGGCCGGCCGCTGGCCGAGCTGGTGCCGTCGATCGCGCTGATCGCCGGCGTCATGCTGCTGCGCGGCGTGTTCGAATATTTCAGGGTGATGGTGGCGCATGAGACGGCGTCGCGGGTCCAGGCCAAGCTGCGGCGGACGATCTACGACCGCATCGCGACGCTCGGGCCCGGCACGGTCGGCCGCCGCCGCTCCGGCGCGCTGACCCTGTCGCTGATCGACGGGGTGGAGCAGCTGGAGACCTATTTCGGCCAGTTCCTGCCGCAGTTCCTGATCGCGCTGCTGACCCCGATCCTGATCTTCGCCGCGATCGCCTTCGTCGACCTGCCGGTGGCGGCGGTGATGCTGGCCTTCGCCCTGGTCGCCCTGTTCGCCCCGGCGCTGTGGCACCGGCACGAGACCGGCAGCGCCCAGGGGCTGCGCAAGGTCTACTCCACCTTCGCCGCCGAGTTCCTCGATTCGGTCCAGGGCCTGGCCACGCTGAAGGCCTTCGGCCAGAGCAAGGCCCGCGCCGATGTGCTGGAGCGCGAGGCGCAGTCGGTGTTCCGCAGCACCATGCGGGTGCTGGCGACCAATGTGCTGGCCCGCGGCATCACCGACAGCGCCGTCGCCTGCGGCGCCGCCGCGGCCCTGGCGCTGGGCGCCTGGCGGGTGGACAGCGGCACCATGGCCCTGCCGGCGCTGCTGGTGATCCTGATGCTGGGGGTCGAGATCTTCCGGCCGATGCGCGAGCTGCGGTCGGTGCTGCACCAGGGCATGGTCGGCCTGTCCGCCGCCCAGGGCATCTATCAGGTGCTGGACGACCAGCCGGAGGTGGCGGATGCGCCGGCCGCTTCGCTGGCCCGGCCGCTGGCCCCCACCATCGCCTTCGACGGCGTGCGCTTCCGCTATCCCGGCACCCGCCGCACCATCCATGAGGCGCTGAGCTTCGAGGCCAAGGCGGGCGAGCGCATCGGTCTGGTCGGCCCGTCGGGCGGCGGCAAGTCGTCGATCGTCCGCCTGCTGCTGCGCTTCTACGACCCTGAGGCGGGGACGATCCGGCTCGGCGGGCACGATCTGCGCGGCCTGTCCTTCGACCAGATCCGGTCGATGATCTCGGTAGTGAACCAGGACACCTTCCTGTTCCACGGCACGGTCGAGGACAACATCCGCATGGGCCGGCTGGAGGCGACCGAGGCCGAGGTCGAGGCCGCCGCCCGCGCCGCCAACATCCACGGCTTCATCCAGTCGCTGCCGCAGGGCTACCGCAGCGTGGTGGGCGAGAAGGGGGTGAAGCTGTCCGGCGGCCAGCGCCAGCGCGTCGCCATCGCCCGCGCCCTGCTGCGCGACACCCCGATCCTGGTGCTGGACGAGGCGCTGTCCGCGGTCGACGCCGAGAACGAGGCGGTGATCCAGGAGGCGCTGGACCGGCTGATGCAGGGCCGCACCACCCTGGTGCTGGCGCACCGCCTGTCCAGCGTGATCGGCTGCGACCGCATCCTGGTGCTGGATGGCGGCCGGGTGGTGGAAAGCGGCCCGCATGCCGCGCTGATGCAGCAGGGCGGCGTCTATGCCGGGCTGATGGCGGAGCAGGCGCGCGAATCGGCGGCCGGCACCATCATCGACTTGCCCGTAGCCGTCCGCGCCGTGGAAGCCACCGGCCCAAGTGACGCCATGGGGGACGATGCCGTGGCCAAGCCGCTGACCGAGGGCATCCTCAAGGCCGAAGGGCTGGGCTGGGGCCGGCTGGTGGCCGAGCTGATGACGCTGGCCATGCCGTGGAAGGGCAAGCTGGCCCTGACCTTCGGCTTCGGCGTGCTGCGCGTGGTGGCCTTCATCGGCGTCGGCGTGCTCAGCGCCCTGGTCCTGCTCGCGCTGAAGAACGGCGAGCCCTATGGCGGGCTGCTGTGGGCCCTGGCCGTGGTGGCGCCGCTGTCCGGCGTGCTGCACTGGCTGGAATCCTGGATCGCCCACGACATGGCGTTCCGCCTGCTGGCCGAGATGCGGATGGACGTGTTCCGCAAGCTCGACGCCCTGGCCCCGGCCTATCTGGTGCGCCGCCGCACCGGCGACCTGATGGCCCTGGTCACCCATGATATCGAGCTGGTGGAGTACTTCTTCGCCCACACCGTGGCGCCGGCCTTCGTCGCCGCTTTGGTGCCGGCCGCGGTGCTGGTGGTGCTGGCCTGGGCCAGCCCCTGGATCGCGCTGGCGCTGCTGCCCTTCCTGCTGGCGGTGGCGGTGAGCCCGATGCTGGGCCGCGGCCGGGTCGACCGGCTGGGGTCCGAGGCGCGCGAGGCGGCCGGCGAGCTCGGCGCCTTCGCGGTCGATTCGGTGCAGGGCTTGGGCGAGATCGTCGCCTTCCAGCAGGAGACGGCGCGCGGCGACCGGCTGGACGCCCTGTCCGACCGCTTCATCCGGCTGCGCCTGCCCTTCTTCGGCGAGCTGACGCGGCAGCAGAGCCTCTTGGAGATCCTGACCGGCCTCGGCGGCCTGGCGGTGGTGGTGACGGGCGCCGCCCTGTCGGCCCGCGGCGTCCTCGACCCGGGCCTGCTGCCGCTGCTGACCATCCTGGCGATGGCCGCCTTCCTGCCGGTGTCGGAAATCGCCCAGATCGGCCGCCAGCTGGCCGACACGCTGGGCGCCACCCGCCGCATCTACGGGCTGAAGGCCGAGCCGGTGCCGGTCGAGAACGGGCGGGGCGTGCCCGACCACCCCGGCGCGGCGGCGCTGACCCTGGAGGGCGTCGGCTTCACCTATCCGGGCCAGGGCCGTCGCGCCCTGTCCGGGGTGACGGTGGCGATCCCCGCCGGCAAGACCGTGGCGCTGGTCGGCACCTCCGGCGCCGGCAAGACCACCACGGCCCAGCTGCTGATGCGGTTCTGGGACGCGGATGAGGGCCGGATCACCCTGAACGGCGCCGATCTGCGCGACTACGACCTCGACGATTTGCGCCGCCGCATCGCCCTGGTGGCGCAGGACACCTACCTGTTCAACGACAGCTTGCGCGCCAACATCATGATTGCCCGGCCGGAGGCGACCGAGGCGGAGCTGCTGGAAGCGGTCGAGCACGCCTCGCTGGCCGAGCTGGTGGCGACCCTGCCGGAAGGCCTCGATTCGCCGGTCGGCGAGCGCGGCACCTCCCTGTCCGGCGGCCAGCGCCAGCGCGTCGCCATCGCCCGCGCCTTCCTGAAGAACGCGTCGGTGCTGATCCTGGACGAGGCGACGTCGCATCTCGACACGGTGAACGAGCAGGCGGTGCGCCGGGCGCTGGACCGGCTGCAGGCCGACCGCACCACCATCGTCATCGCCCATCGGCTGTCGACCATCCGCGACGCCGACCTGATCGTGGTGCTGGACGAGGGCCGGCTGGCCGAGACCGGCACCCATGCGGCGCTGGTCGCCCGCGGCGGGCTGTACGCCCAGCTGGTGTCGCGCCAGCTCGCCTCGGCGCATGCGGCGCAGTGATCCGTCACCTCAGGGACGGGAGCCGCCCCATGCAGCGGATCACCCCATTCCTGTGGTTCGAGGGGCAGGCGGAGGAGGCCGCGGAGTTCTACGTCAGGCTTACGCCGGGGTTTAGGGAGTGGTCCCTTTTCTGTCATTGCCCGGCTTGACCGGGCAATCCAGGGGCCACCAAGAACTGCTCTGGCCGCCCCTGGATGCCACGGTCAAGCCGTGGCATGACAGGTCGGGGATGAGACCGGGAGTACGAGGGACGCCGGCGGCGCCTACTCCCCCGCTGCCTGTCGGCGAGCGGCGGCGGCTTCGCCGGTCAGCTGCAGGAAGATGTCCTCCAGGTCGGTCTCTTCCGTGCTCAGATCGGCGATGCGCACGCCGTTCTGGTCCATCAGGGTCAACAGGTCGCCCAGCCGGGTCTCGCTGGGGCGGTAGCGCACCACCAGCCGGGTCGGCGCGGCCAGCTCCATGCCGCGCCCGGCCAGGCCGGGGGGCAGGGCGGCCAGCGGCTCGCTCAGGCTCACCACCATGGTCTTGCTGTCGACGCTGGACAGCAGGTTGGCGGTGCTGTCGCAGGCGACGATGCGGCCCTGGTCGATGATCGCGATCCGGTCGCACATCTCCTCCGCCTCCTCCAGATAGTGGGTGGTGAGGACGATGGTGGTGCCGGCCCGGTTCAGGGCGCGGACATGGGCCCACAGGCTGCGCCGCAGCTCGATGTCGACGCCGGCGGTCGGCTCGTCCAGCACCAGGACCGGCGGCGAATGCACCATGGCCTTGGCCACCATCAGCCGCCGCCGCATGCCGCCGGACAGGGTGCGGGCGTAGCTGTCGGCCTTGTCGGCCAGCCCCACCGCCTCGAGGATCTCGGTGGTGATCCGCTCCCGCTTCGGCACGCCGTAGAGGCCGGCCTGCAGGTCCAGCAGCTCGCGCGGGGTGAAGAACGGGTCGATGTTCAGCTCCTGCGGCACCACCCCGATCGCGGCGCGGGCCTGGCGCGGCGACCGGGCGATGTCGTAGCCCCAGATCCAGGCGTCGCCGGCGGTCTTGGTGACCAGCCCGGCCAGGATGTTGATCAGCGTCGACTTGCCGGCGCCGTTGGGGCCGAGCAGGCCGAAGATCGAGCCGGCGGGGATGTCGAGGTCGGTCGGCCGCAGGGCCAGCTTGTCCGGCTGCTTGTTGCGGCCGCGATAGGTCTTGGTCAGGCCGCGCAGCCGGATGGCGCTCTCCGGTGCGGCGCCGGATTGCGAGGTAAGCGACGGCTCGGCGGCCATGATCCCGTGCGAAATGGTTGATCGGTTGGGCGCCATGGGTATCATCCGGCCGTGATCCGGGCAATGATGCCCGGCCGTCCGTGTTGCCGCCCACTGTTCGCCAGGAAGCCCCAGCCATGCAGCCCGTCCTTCAGTCGCCAGAGGTCATCGAAGTCGACCGCGATGTCGAGACCGTCGGGTGCGACGGCGGCGGCGCGCCGCTGGGCCACCCCATGGTCTACTACCCGATCGCGCATGGGCACGAGGTGGTGTGCAACTATTGCGGCCGCCGCTTCGTCAAGAAGGCCAACCGCCACGGCCATTGAAAGCCCATCCGACAATGCTACTGCTGTGGCCGTCTGACGGCGGTTTCTGCGCTTCCGGTGCTCACGGACCAAACGTCCGCTGCGCGCCGGTTCTCGAAACCACCGCCAGCCGACTCACATCAGCGCATTCTCGAACGGGCTTTGGGCATATGCGTCGATGACGCCCGACGCGCTCGAGGAATTCTGCCTGTCCCTGCCCGGCGCGCGCCTGAGCGTGCAATGGGGCGGGGCGCATGTGTTCAAGGTCGGCGGCAAGATCTTCACCATCCTGGCCGGCCTGTCGCGCGGCGCGCCGGAAGCCTGGTTCAAGGCCTCCGAATTCTCCTACATCCTGCTGGTCGAACAGCCGGGCATCCGCCCGGCGCCCTATCTCGCCCGGGCGAAATGGGTTGCGGCCGCCCTCGACGCCCTGCCGGCCGACGATCTCCGCGCCTATCTGGGCGAGGCCCACCGCCTGGTGCTGGCCAAGCTGACCCGGGCGGCCCGGGCGGAGATTCTGGGGGCCTGAGAGCCACGCCGCTCCGTTGAAAAGGACTCCCCATCGGCCGCATCGAGTCGTATTTTGCTCAAATGCGGGAACAGATCAGGAACAATTGGGATATCGCGCTGCGGCTGAGCGACCTTTCGGCCGGCACGGCCATCGTCGCGAAATGCGGCCGCTGCGCCCGCAGCCGGGCGCTGAATCGCCCGCTGCTGGTCAAGCGCTACGGCCCCGACGCCCGATTGTTCCGGCTGGAGCAGACCCTGCGCTGCACCCGCTGCGGCAGCAAGGCAGCGGGCCGGATCGAGCTGCACGACGCGCCACGGAACTGAGATGCCCGCATCACCGGCTCCGGCACCGTGATAGCATCGCCCATGGTGCCTGATGAGATACTGATAGCTGAGAAGAAGATGCCGCCCCTTGCCGCGACGGACTACGAGGCCTGCCTTGCCTGGCAGCCGATTCGGTCGCTGCATGAATGGGAGCGACAGGTCCTGTCGGCACTGATCGAGGCGTCCTCGTTGGATGCGGCGCTCAGGAGCCCGGAGGCGCTCGATGCGCTGCGCGTCCGCGACATGCTGGATGGCGGCATGGACTCCATCCGGTTCGTCGCCCCGCAAGGTGAGACAAAGCGAAAGCTGGGGGCGGCCGGCGTTGCCGAGCTTGCCTATGTCGACGTGGATGGAGTCATGGTGTCGTTCGCCCTGAACCTCGACCAGCAGCGCGATCTCTACGAGATCGACGCCTGGAAGGTCGATTCCTCACCCCTTCGCCAGCCGCCGTCCCGCCGGGATCTGACCGTCAAACTGTGACGATGGGGACCCGGCGCAGTTCCTAAACCGGCATCCCGAGCATCATCTGGAATTCGCGGCGCAGCTGGGAGTCCTCGCGGAAGGCGCCGGTCATGTAGCTGGTGATCATCTGGGTGCCGTGCTTGTGCACGCCGCGCGTGGTCATGCAGTGGTGCTGCGACGACACCATCACCGCCACGCCGCGCGGCTTCAGCACCTCGTCGATCGCGGTCGCCACCTGCGCCGTCAGCCGCTCCTGGATCTGCAGCCGCTTGGCATAGGCGTCAACCACCCGCGCCAGCTTGGAGATGCCGACCACCCGCCGGCTCGGCAGGTAGGCGACATGCGCCTTGCCGATGATCGGCACCATGTGGTGCTCGCAATGCGACTCGAAGTCGATGTCGCGCAGCAGCACCATCTCGTCATAGCCCTCGACCTCCTCGAAGGTGCGGGACAAGAGCTCGACCGGGTCCTCGTGATAGCCGCGGAAGAACTCCTCATAGGACTTCACCACCCGCTTCGGCGTGTCGCGCAGGCCTTCGCGCGCGACGTCCTCGCCGGCCCAGCGCAGCAGCACGCGCACCGCGTCCTCGGCCTCGGCCCGGCTCGGCCGCGAAGCGGCCTCGGTGGCGGGCGTCGCGACGCCTGCGACATTGGCGGCGGCCACGGGCGAGAAGGGGATGCGGGTCATGGGGCCGGCCTTTCGGGACGGGGTGTCGATGCCGGACGGGGTCGGCGGCGTGGACGAGGCGGCGTCGTCCGCCGGGCCCTCGGGGTGTGATCCGTGATGCGCCACGTCAGTTCAGCCGCATCGTGCGGTGCGGGCTGTCCAGCGAGAAGGCCGGGATCGCCACGTCGAAGCGCTCGCCGCCCGGCGTCTCCATCTCATAGGTGCCGACCATGATGCCGGACGGCGTCGCGATCGGCGCGCCGCTGGTGTACTGGAAGTCCTTGCCCGGCTCGATCACCGGCTCGACCCCGACCACGCCCTTGCCGCGCACTTCCTGCACCCGGCCGAAATCGTCGGTGATGCGCCAGTAGCGGTTGCGCAGCTGCACCCGCTCCAGCCCGCGATTGGTGATGCGGACGGTGTAGGCCCAGACGTAGTGGTGCTCGTCGGGCGAGGATTCGTCCTCGAGATAGACCGGTTCGACCGACACTTCGATCGCCCGGGTTTCCGCTGTGTACATGAACCTCGATCCGCTTCAGGCGCGAGCCGCGCCATCGATCCCGAGCAGACTATATGGGGCCGCGGGCCCGCTCGTCCAATTGCGACGGCTGCCGGCCCGGCATGGCTGGCCCCCGCGAGACCGTCTGGAAACGCGCCGGCGTGGCCGCCTGATGGCGGTTGCTGCGCTTCCGGTGCTCACGGACGACCATGTCCGCTGCGCGCCGGTTCTCGAAACCACCACCAGCCGACTCACGCCAACGCGTTTCCAAACGGTCTCTTAGAAGCCGATCTCGACCCGGTCGTTGGCCGGCTCCGGCGTGCCGGCCGGGGCCGGCAGCAGCGGGTCGGCGGCGCCGGCGCCGCTGACGGCGATGCGGTCCGGCGCGATCCCCGCAGCGGCCAGCCGCCGCGCCACCGCCTCGGCCCGCCGCAGCGACAGGCGCTGCGCCACAGCGGTGTTGCCGGATCCGGGGCCACTGGAATCGGTGTGCCCGGTGACGGTCAGGCGGGGCAGGGGGCCCTTGGCCCGGCGCCGCGCATCCTCGACCACCGCGGCGGCGATGGCGGCGTCGCCCGGCGGGGTGATGGCAGCCTTGCCCGGGGCGAAGAAGACATAGCGGATGTCGGCCGACAGCGGCCGCTCCAGCGGCACCGATTCCGGCAGCTTCACCGGGGTGCGCGACGGCACGCAGCCCGCCGCCAGCACCGCCGCCATCGCCATTGCCGCCAGGAACCGTCCGGTCATCGCCCTGCCTCCGAATCGGCCGGCAGCATAGGGCTCCACCATGGCGGCGGCGAGGCGGCATGGCGCCGTGGCGGCCCGTTCTCCGGCGCGGCGATCCATCAGTGGCCGGATCGGGGAGGACGCGGCTACCATGCGGAGTCGAAGTTGCGGCTGGAGGATCATGCGCATCGCCATCATCGGCGCCGGTTTCACCGGATGCCTGCTCGCGGTCCAGCTGCTGCGCCGGTCCGCCGGCGCGGCGCAGGTCGTGCTGGTCGAACGCGGCGGCCCGCCCGGCCGGGGCATGGCCTATGGCACGCCGCATCCCGCCCATCTCTTGAATGTGCGCACCGCGAATATGAGCGCCTTCCCGGACGAGCCGGAGGATTTCCAGCGCTGGGCCCAGGCGCATGGCGCCGGCGACGAGCCGTACCTGCCGCGCCGGTTCTACGGCGACTATGTCGCCGACACGCTGGCCGCCGCCGGGCGCGACTTCCCCGGCGGCCTGACCATGCTGGCGGATGCGGCGGTGGCGCTGGACCGCGACGAGGCGGGGGTAACGCTGCGCCTGGCCTCCGGCCGGACCGAACGGATCGACGCCGTGGCGCTGTGCACCGGCAATGCGCCGCCGACCGCGCCGATTCCCCTACCGGACGTGCCGGGCCGGATCCTGGTGGGGCCGGAGGATGCGTGCCTGCCCTCGATCCTGCCCGACGAGACCGTGCTGATTCTCGGCACCGGGCTGACCATGGTCGACATCGCCGCCGGGCTCGCGGCGCAGGACCATCGCGGCAAGGTGCTGGCCGTGTCGCGGCGCGGGCTGGTGCCGCGGCCGCATCGCGGCGTCGCCAGCAAGCCGGCAACGCTGGCGGCGGCGGATTTCGTCGGCCTGCCGGCGTTGGCGCTGCTGCGCCGGCTGCGGGCGCTGTGCCGCGAGGCCGAGGCGGCGGGCGGCGACTGGCGCGCCGTGATCGACGGGCTGCGCCCCTTCACCCAACGGATGTGGCAGGCCTGGGACGAGACCCAGGCGCGGCGCTTCCTGCGCCATCTCCGGCCGTGGTGGGACGTGCACCGCCACCGCGTGGCGCCGGCCATCGCCGACACGGTCGGGGCGATGATGGCCTCGGGCCAGCTGCAGGTCCTGGCTGGCCGGCTTGGTGCCGTGACGGCCATCGAGGAGGGCTTGAGCGTGACGCTGCGCCGGCGGGGCGCCGCGGCGGACGAGACCCGGTCGATCTGCCGCCTGGTCCTGGCCAGCGGGCCGGAGACCGATCCCGGCCGCAGCGACGACCCGCTGCTGCGGTCGCTGCTGGCCGGCGGCGTGGCGCGGCCGGACCGGCTGCGCCTCGGCCTCGACATCGATGCCGCCGGGCGGCTGATCGGGCATGACGGCGTGGCCTCGCCGCGGCTCTACGCTGTCGGGCCGCCGACCCGCGGCGCGTTCTGGGAGATCACCGCCGTGCCCGACATCCGCCGGCAATGCGCCGAGGTGGCGGATGCGCTCCTGGCGGGCGCCGACGCTTTGGGTTCCGTCCCGCGGCGCGGTTTCGATCCGGGGATTTAGCGGCCAGCGTAGGTTGGGTTCGCCGAAGCGAACCCAACCTACGAAACGGGCGGCTGTCCTAGCGGACTTTCCCTTCCTTCCAGGCCTGCAGCAGGCTGTCATAGGCCACGGTCTGGCCCTTTTCCTTCTCGTTCTCCAGCTTGGGCTTGGGCGCGCCGGGCTGGTCGTACCAGTACTGCGCGTCCTTCTCCTCGTTCAGCTTCGGCCCGCAATCGCCGAGGTTGCCGGCCCGCTCCAGCCGCGCCAGCACCTGGTCCTGCTGCTTGGCCAGGTTGTCCATCGCCTGCTGCGGCGTGACCTCGCCGGTCACCGCCTCGGCCACGTTCTGCCACCACAGCTGCGCCAGCCGTGGATAGTCCGGAACGTTGGTGCCGGTGGGAGTCCACGCCACCCGGGCGGGACTGCGGTAGAACTCGACCAGACCGCCCAGCTTCGGCGCCATCTCGTCCATCGCCTTGGAGCGGATGTCGCTGTCGCGGATCGGGGTCAGGCCGACCTGCAGCTTCTTCAGCGAGGTCGATTTGCAGATGCAGAACTGGGCGTACAGCCAGGCCGCCTGCTGCCGCTCCTTCGGGGTGCTTTTCAAGAGGGTCCAGGAACCGCAATCCTGGTAGCCCAGCTTCATGCCCTCTTCCCAGTACGGGCCGTGCGGCGACGGCGCCATGCGCCACTTCGGCGTGCCGTCCTCGTTCACGACCGGCAGGCCCGGCTTGGTCAGGTCGGCGGTGAAGGCGGTGTACCAGAAGATCTGCTGGGCGATGTTGCCCTGGCCCGGCACCGGCCCGGCCTCGGAGAAGGTCATGCCGGCCGCCTCGGGCGGGGCGTACTTCTTCAGCCACTCGATGTACTTGTCCAGGGCGTACACCGCGGCCGGGCCGTTGGTGTCGCCGCCGCGGGTGACGCTGGACCCGGCCGGGCGGCAGCCCTCGACCCGGATGCCCCATTCGTCGACCGGCAGGCCGTTCGGGATGCCCTTGTCGCCGGCGCCGGCCATCGACAGCCAGGCGTCGGTGAAGCGCCAGCCCAGCGACGGGTCCTTCTTGCCGTAATCCATGTGGCCCCAGACGCGGACGCCGTTGATCTCCTTCACCTTGTTGGTGAAGAAGTCGGCGATGTCCTCATAGGCCGACCAGTTGACCGGCACGCCGAGATCGTAGCCATAGGCGGCCTTGAACTGCTCTTGCAGCTTCGGGTCGCTGAACCAGTCATGGCGGAACCAGTACAGATTGGCGAACTGCTGGTCCGGGATCTGGTACAGCTTGCCGTCGGGCGCGGTGGTGAAGCTCTTGCCCATGAAGTCGTCGACGTCGAGCGTCGGCAGGGTGAAATCCTTGCCGTCGCCGGTCATGAAATCGGACAGCGGCACGGCCTGGCCGTAGCGGAAATGGGTGCCGATCAGGTCGCTGTCGTTGACATACGCGTCATAGATGTTCTGGCCAGACTGCATCTGGGTCTGCAGCTTCTCGATCACGTCGCCTTCCTGAATCAAATCGTGCTTCAGGTTGATGCCGGTGATCTCGGAGAAGGCGCGGGCCAGCGTCTTCGACTCGTATTCGTGGGTGGTCAGGGTCTCGGACACCACGTTGATGTCCATGCCGCGGAACGGCTCGGCCGCCTTGATGAAGAACTCCATCTCCTTCATCTGCGCGTCCTTGGACAGCGTCGAGGGCTGGAATTCGGTGTCGACCCACTTCTTGGCGGCGGCGGTCATCTCCTCCGTCGTGGCCGCGAAGGCGCGGCGGGCGAAGCCCGGCACCGCGGCGGCCAGGCCCAGCGCCGAGGCGCCGCGCAGGAGGGTCCGGCGATGGACCGGGAATCCGCCCGGCGCGTCGTGCTGCATCTTGGTCATGATCTCTCCCCGTGTTTCACGTGAAACAAGCATTCCGACCCCTGTCCCGGGGCCTGGTCCGGCCAAGCGTCAGCTCATCGCGTCAGCTCATCCGAACCGCATCAGCGCGATCATCCAGACGACGGCGATCGCGGAGCCGTACCACAGGCTGCCCGAGGCCAGCCCGATCCAGGCAAGGTGGATGAAGGCGGCGCCCAGCAGGCCGATGAACAGCCGGTCGCCGCGGGTGGTGGTCAGCGGCAGCAGGCCGCGCCGCGGCACCGAGGGCGAGGCCAGCTGCCACGCCGTCATGCCGACCAGGAGCGCCGCGATGCCGCAGAAGAACCAGGCGGTCGGCGCGGTCCAGGACATCCATTCCAGGGTCATGGCGTCGCCTCCTCACACCCGGCCCAGGGCGAAGCCCTTGGCGATGTAGTTGCGGACGAACCAGATCACGATCGCGCCGGGGATGATGGTCAGCACGCCGGCGGCGGCCAAGAGCGACCAGTCCATGCCGGCGGCGCTGACCGTGCGGGTCATGGTGGCGGCGATCGGCTTGGCCTCGACCGAGGTCAGGGTCCGGGCCAGCAGCAGCTCGACCCAGGAGAACATGAAGCAGAAGAAGGCGGTGACGCCGATGCCGCCGCGGATCAGCGGCACGAAGATGGTCAGGAAGAAGCGCGGGAACGAGTAGCCGTCGATATAGGCGGTCTCGTCGATCTCCTTCGGGATGCCCGACATGAAGCCTTCCAGGATCCACACCGCCAGCGGCACGTTGAACAGGCAATGCGCCAGGGCCACGGCGTAGGGCGTGTCGATCAGCCCGATGGCGGAATAGAGCTGGAAGAACGGCAGCAGGAACACCGCCGGCGGCGACATCCGGTTCGACAGCAGCCAGAAGAACATGTGGGTGTCGCCGATGAAGCGGTAGCGGCTGAAGGCATAGGCCGCCGGCAGCGCCACCAGCACCGAGATCACCATGTTCATCAGCACATAGGTGATCGAGTGGATGTAGCCGGAATACCAGGACTGGTCGGTGAAGATGGTGACGTAGTTGGCGATGCTCAGCTTCTGCGGGAACAGGGTGAAGCCCGACAGGATCTCCTGGTTCTCCTTCAGCGACATGGTCACCAGCCAGTAGATCGGCAGCAGCAGGAAGACCATGTACACGACCAGGATGGCGGCGCGGGTGCGCGGGCTCATGACGCGTCGCCTTTCCCGAGGTTGGTGATCACCGTGTAGAACAGCCACGAGAACAGCAGGATGATCAGGAAGTAGATGATCGAGAACGCCGCCGCCGGCCCCAGGTCGAACTGGCCGACCGCCATCTTGGTCAGCTCCTGGCTCAGGAAGGTGGTGGCGTTGCCGGGCCCGCCGCCGGTCAGGACGAAGGGCTCGGTGTAGATCATGAAGCTGTCCATGAAGCGCAGCAGCAGCGCGATCAGCAGCACCCCGGTCATCTTCGGCAGCTGGATGTAGCGGAACACCGCCCAGCGCGAGGCGCCGTCGATCCGCGCCGCCTGGTAGAAGGCGTCCGGGATCGAGCGCAGCCCGGCATAGCCCAGGAGGGCGACCAGCGAGGTCCAGTGCCAGACATCCATCACCAGCACGGTGATCCAGGCATCGAAGGAATCGCCGGTGTAGTTGTAGTCGATGCCCAGCCGGTTGATCAGCACCCCGGCCAGGCCGATGTCGGGACGGGCGAAGATCTGCCAGATGGTGCCGACCACGTTCCAG
This sequence comes from Inquilinus ginsengisoli, assembly GCF_031453975.1. NCBI lineage: Bacteria > Pseudomonadati > Pseudomonadota > Alphaproteobacteria > Rhodospirillales > Rhodospirillaceae > Inquilinus > Inquilinus ginsengisoli. Next base: position 36,919 of record NZ_JAVDPW010000013.1, on the reverse strand, counting down.
GGAATCAGCAGCGGCAGCGCCAGCACCACCAGGGTGACCGACACGGCCCAGCCCCGCGCGGGCATGCACAGCGCCACCAGCACGCCGAGCGGGATCTCGATCGCCAGCACGCAGAAGCTGAAGATCAGCTGGCGGCCCAGGGCGGCCTGCAGCCGGTCGTCCTGCAGCACCTGCTCGAACCATTCGGTGCCGACGAAGACGCCCTGGCCGGGGCCGAAGATGTCCTGCACCGAATAGTTCACCACGGTCATCAGCGGGATGATGGCGCTGAACGCCACCAGCAGCACGACCGGGAGGACCAGGAGCCAGGCGGCGTTGTTCGGGGTCTTGTCCATCTCAGCCCACCAGCCTGCTGTCGGCGTAAAGCAGCGTGCGCTCCGGCGGGAAGCGCAGGAACGCGGTGTCGCCGGACAGGCGGCGGTCCTCGCCCAGCTTGGCCTTCACCGTGGCGCTGCCCAGCCGGAGGGTGACGATGGCATGGGTGCCGAGGTCGTCGACCGCGGTCACCGCCGCCGGCACGCCGCTGTCGGCGATCTCCAGGAATTCCGGCCGGATGCCGATCTCCAGCGTGCCGGCGCCGCCCTGCAGGAAGCCCGCGACCCCCTGCAGCATCGCGGCCGACAGCGGGATGCGGCCGCCATCGACCACGGCGTCGCCCTGGTCGACCACGCAGGGCAGCAGGTTGATGCCGGGGCTGCCGATGAAATAGCCGACGAAGGTGTGGGCCGGCCGCTCGAACAGGGCCTGCGGCGTGCCGATCTGCACCACCTGGCCGTCATACATCACGATCACCTCATCGGCGAAGGTCAGTGCCTCGACCTGGTCGTGGGTGACGTAGATCAGGCTGGTGCGCACCTGCTCGTGCACCTCCTTCAGCTTGCGCCGGAGCTGCCACTTCAGATGCGGGTCGATCACCGTCAGCGGCTCGTCGAACAGGATCGCGGCGACGTCCTTGCGCACCAGGCCGCGGCCCAGCGAGATCTTCTGCTTCTCGTCGGCGTCCAGGCCGCGGGCGCGGCGCTTCAGCACCGGCGTCAGCTCCAGCATCTCCGCCACCTCGGCGACGCGGGTGGCGATCTCCGGCTTCGGCAGCTTCCGGTTGCGCAAGGGGAAGGCCAGGTTCTCGGCCACCGTCATGGTGTCGTAGACCACCGGAAACTGGAACACCTGGGCGATGTTGCGCTGCTCCGGCGACGCCCGGGTGACGTCGGTGCCGTCGAACAGCACCTGGCCGTGGCTCGGCGTCACCAGGCCGGAGATGATGTTCAGCAGCGTGGTCTTGCCGCAGCCGGACGGACCCAGCAGCGCATAGGCGCGGCCGCTCTGCCACACCATGTCCATCGGCCGCAAGGCATAGTCCGACGGCTCGGTCGGGTTCGGCTTGTAGCTGTGGGCGAGGGCTTTGAGCTCGATGCGGGCCATGTCCTCACCCGTTCCTGGCTAGTGTGGGCCTGGCGTCGGGGGCCCGCTGCGGGGCGGCCGCCAGCCGTCCGGCCGCGTCGAACACATAGATCCGGCGGGGGTCGATCGCGATCGTCACCGGCGTGCCCAGCGGGTGCTTGTGCACCCCGGTCTGCTGCGCCACCCAGGGCCGGTCGCCGAAGTGGAAATGGATGTAGGTCTCCGACCCGCTGATCTCGGCCAGCTGGACCTCGGTCGCGACCGACGCTTCGCCCGGCCCGGCGTCGCCCAGGCGCAGATGGCTCGGCCGCACCCCGACGGTGCAGGGGCCGGCCGCCAGCCCAGCGAGGTGGCCGGCCAGCGGCACGGCGACGCCGTCGGCCAGCCGCAAGGCGCCGTCGGCCACCTCGGCCGGGCCGATGTTCATCGGCGGGTCGCTGAACACCTCCGCCACCTTGGTCGAGGCCGGGTGCTGGAACACCTCGACCGTCGGCCCGATCTGCAGCAGCCTTCCCTCGTCCAGCACCGCGGTGCGGCCGCCCAGGATCAGCGCCTCGGCCGGCTCGGTGGTGGCGTAGACCACGATCGCCTTGCCGCGGCGGAAGATCTCCGACAGCTCGGCCCGCAGCTCCTCGCGCAGCTTGTAGTCGAGATTGACCAAGGGTTCGTCCAGCAGCAGCAGGCCGGCATCCTTGACCAGGGCGCGGGCAATCGCGGTGCGCTGCTGCTGGCCGCCCGACAGCTCGCCCGGCAGCCGCTCCAGGAACCGGTCGATCCGCAGCATCGCCGCGGTCTCGCGCACCTTGCGGTCGACCTCGGCGCGGCCGAGGCCCTGCAGCCGCAGCGGCGAGGCGATGTTGTCGTAGACCGTCTTCGAGGGGTAGTTGATGAACTGCTGGTAGACCATGGCGACGTCGCGCTTGCGCACCGAGGCGCCGGTGACGTCACGGCCGTCGGCCAGGACCTTGCCGCGGGTCGGCCGGTCGAGGCCCGCCATCAGCCGCATCAGCGTGGTCTTGCCGGCCTGGGTGCGGCCCAGCAGCACGGTCAGGGTGCCGGGTTCGAGGGTCAGATCGAGCGGCGCGATGTGCAGCTCGGCCCCCACCTCCTTGGTCACGCCGTCGAGCACGAGGGTCACGATGCGGCCCTTTCCCGGGGCTGCGAGTTCCGCGCCCGCAGCCAGTCGTCGATGGCGCCATGCGCCGCGGCCGGGATGTGCAGGCCCAGCTTGGACCGGCGCCACAGCACGTCGTCGGCGGTCCGCGCCCATTCCTGGTCGGCCAGGTACTCCAGCTCGGCCTCGGTCAGCCCGGCGCCGAAGTCGCGGCCGAGATCCTCCAGGGATTGGGCGGTGCCCAGCAGCCGGTCGACCCGGGTGCCGTAGGCCCGTGCCAGCCGGCGGGCCAGCGCCTCCGGCAGCCAGGGCCGGGCGGCGCGCAGCTTGGCCAGGAAGCCTTCGAAATCGGCGTCCGGAATGTCGCCGCCAGGCAGGGCCGCGGTCGCGGTCCAGGGCTTGCCCGTGATCGCCATCACCGGCGCCAGCTTCTCCAGCGCATGCTCGGACAGCCGGCGGAAGGTGGTGATCTTGCCGCCGAACACCGACAGCGCCGGCGCCTGGCCGGCGGGAGCGTCCAGCTCCAGCACATAGTCGCGGGTGGCCTCCGACGCGCTGGACGACCCGTCGTCATACAGCGGCCGCACCCCGGCATAGCTCCAGACCACGTCGTCCGGCGTCGGCCCGGCGGTGAAGCAGCGGCCGACCGCCTCGCACAGATAGGCGGTTTCCTCCGGCGTGATCGCGGCGCCGGTCGGGTCGCCGTGATAGTCCAGGTCGGTGGTGCCGATCAGCGAGAATTTCCCCTCATAGGGGATGACGAAGACGATGCGCCGGTCGGCGTTCTGCAGGATGAAGGCCTCGGGCCCGTCATACAGCTTCGGCACCACGATGTGGCTGCCCTTGACCAGCCGGACCTTGCTGGCGCCCGGCAGGCCGACCGTGTCGTTCAGCACATGCTTGACCCAGGGGCCGCCGGCGTTGACTAGGCCGCGCGCCGCCACCTGCCGCTCGGTCCCGTCGTCGCCGCGCAGGGTCGCGATCCAGCGGTCGCCCTCGCGTTTCGCCGCGACGCAGGCGGTGCGGGTCAGGATCTCGGCGCCGCGCTCGCGCGCATCCAGCGCCGCCAGCGCCACCAGCCGGGCGTCGTCGACCGAGCAGTCGGAATATTCGAAACCGCGCGTCAGCTCCGGCCGCAGCACCCGGCCGATGGCGCCGCCGCGCAGCTTCAGCCCGTGGCTGGCCGGCAGGATCTTGCGGCCGCCGAGATGGTCGTAGAGGAACAGCCCGATCCGCACCATCCAGGCCGGCCGCATCGACCGGTCGTGCGGCAGCACGAATCGCAGCGGCCGGATGATGTGCGGGGCGGAGCGCAGCAGCACCTCGCGCTCCATCAGCGCCTCGCGGACCAGCCGGAACTCGTAGTATTCGAGGTAGCGCAGGCCGCCATGGATCAGCTTGGTCGAGGCCGAGGAGGTGGCGCCGGCCAGGTCGTTCTTCTCGCACAGCAGGACGGACAGGCCGCGCCCCACCGCATCGCGTGCGATACCGACGCCGTTGACGCCGCCGCCGATGACCAGGAGGTCGTACAGCACCTCAGTCACGTTTCCTGCCTCTGTTTGCGGCATCGCCGCTTTCGATATTCGCAAACGAAAATCTGCATCGGCCTGCTTTCCGATGCAATCGGAATTCGCGCCGATTGCGCAAGATCACGGCCGATCGGCCGTGTGCATGTGCGAAAGCGAAGGGCAAACGCGAACGTGTAAATAACTGTCTTCGATCGTATAATCTACATCCGATCGTTGCATTTGATGTAAAATAGAGATTGCGTTCGTCGCTTTTCCCCGCCTTACTGTCCCGCGACGCCGCGTCGACACACAACACGAACATTGGAGGGTCGAGTCATGCGAACCATGACCACTCGGCTGCTGGCCGCGGCGGCCATTGCGCTGGCCTCGGCCACGGCGCATGCGGCCGACATCAAGCTGCTCAACGTGTCCTACGATCCGACGCGCGAGCTGTACCAGAAGATCAACGCGGCCTTCGCCGAACAGTGGAAGGCCAAGACCGGCGACACCCTGACCATCGAGGCCTCGCATGGCGGGTCCGGCGCCCAGGCGCGGTCGGTGATCGACGGGCTGCAGGCCGACGTCGTCACCCTGGCCCTGGCCTATGACGTCGACGCCATCGCCGCCAAGGGGCTGATCGACAAGGACTGGCTGAAGAAGCTGCCGGACAACAGCGCGCCCTACACCTCGACCATCGTGTTCCTGGTGCGCAAGGGCAACCCAAAGGGCATCAAGGACTGGCCGGACCTGACCAAGGAAGGCGTCCAGGTCATCACCCCGAACCCGAAGACCTCGGGCGGGGCGCGCTGGAACTACCTCGCGGCCTGGGGCTACGCCCTGAAGCAGCCCGGCGGCAACGACAAGACGGCGGCGGAGTTCGTGCAGAAGATCTTCGCCAATGTCCCGGTGCTGGACACCGGCGCCCGCGGCTCCACCACCACCTTCGTCCAGCGCGGCATCGGCGACGTGCTGCTGGCGTGGGAGAACGAGGCCTTCCTCGCGGTCAAGGAACTCGGCCCCGACGAGTTCGACATCGTGGTGCCGTCGATCTCGATCCTGGCCGAACCCTCGGTCGCGGTGGTCGACAAGGTGGTCGATGCCCACGGCACCCGCGCCGTCGCCCAGGCCTACCTCGAATTCCTGTATTCGCCGGAAGGGCAGGACATCGCGGCCAAGAACTTCTACCGTCCGCGTTCGCCCGAGGTCGCGGCGAAGTACAAGGACGCCTTTCCCGCGGTCAACCTGATCACCATCGACGACCCCCTGTTCGGTGGCTGGCAGAAAGCACAGAAGACACATTTCTCGGATGGCGGCACCTTCGATCAGATCTACCGAAAGGGCTAGAGAGAGCCCGCCCCCGGCATCGCGCCATGTCGGCGTGCTGCCGGGATTCGGGCTGACCCTCGGCTTCTCCCTCACCTATCTCGCGCTGCTGGTGCTGCTGCCCCTGGCGGCGCTGGTGATTCGGCCCTGGGAGCTCGGGGCCGAGGGCGTGTGGCGGGTGGTCTCCTCGCCGCGCACGCTCGGTGCGCTCAAGCTCAGCTTCGGCCTGTCGCTGGTCGCGGCGGCGGTCAACGTCGTGTTCGGCACGCTGGTCGCCTGGGTGGTGGTGCGCTACCGCTTTTATGGCCGGCCGCTGATGAACGCGCTGATCGACCTGCCCTTCGCCCTGCCGACAGCGGTGGCGGGCATCGCCCTGGCGTCGCTGTACTCGCCCAAGGGCTGGCTCGGCGGGCCCTTGATGGACATCGGCATCAAGGCCGCCTTCGGCCCGCCCGGCATCTTCATCGCCCTGGTCTTCATCGGCCTGCCCTTCGTGGTGCGCACGGTCGAGCCGGTGCTGGAGGATCTCGACCGCGAGATCGAGGAAGCGGCGTCGACCCTCGGCGCCCGGCGCTGGCAGGTGGTGTGGCGGGTGGTGCTGCCGCCCCTGCTGCCTGCGATCCTCACCGGCTTCATCCTGGCCTTCGCCCGCGCGGTCGGCGAATACGGCTCGGTCATCTTCATCGCCGGCAACATCCCCGGCCTGTCAGAGATCGCACCGCTGCTGATCGTCATCCGGCTCGAGGAGTACGACTACGCCGGCGCCGCCACCATCGGGTCGATGATGCTGGCCGCGTCCTTCGTCATCATCCTGGTGGTCAACCTGCTGCAGCGCTGGAGCCGCAAATGGGCGGATTGACCAACACGCTGGCGGCGGCGCGCAAGCGCCTCAAGCCGGCGCAGCGGCCGTGGGAAGAGCCGCTGGGCATCCGCGTCGCGCTGATCGCGATCGCCGCCCTGTTCCTCGGCATCTTCCTGGTGCTGCCGCTGGCGGTCGTGCTGACCGAGGCGATGCGCAAGGGCTTCGCCGCCTATCTCGCCGGCATCGGCAGCGCCGATTCGCTGGCGGCGATCCGGCTGACCCTGATCGTCGCGGCCATCGCCGTGCCGCTGAACACCGTCTTCGGCCTGGCCACCGCCTGGGCCATCGCCAAGTTCGAATTCCCGGGCAAGAGCCTGCTGACCACGCTGGTCGACCTGCCCTTCTCGGTCTCGCCGGTGATCTCGGGCCTGATCTACGTGCTGGTGTTCGGGGCCAATGGCTGGTTCGGGCCGTTCCTGAAGGACCACGGCATCCAGGTGATCTTCACCGTCACCGGCCTGGTGATCGCCACCATCTTCGTCACCCTGCCCTTCGTGGCGCGCGAGCTGATCCCGCTGATGCAGGATCAGGGCACCGACGAGGAGGAGGCGGCGGTGCTGCTGGGCGCCAGCGGCTGGCAGACCTTCTTCCGGGTGACGCTGCCCAACGTCAAATGGGCGCTCTTGTACGGCGTGCTGCTGTGCAACGCCCGGGCGATGGGCGAATTCGGCGCGGTCTCGGTGGTCTCCGGCCACATCCGCGGCGTCACCAACACCATGCCGCTGCAGGTCGAGATCCTCTACAACGAGTACAACTTCGTCGGCGCCTTCGCCGTCGCCTCGCTGCTCGCCGGCCTCGCGCTGGTGACCCTGGTGCTGAAGACCCTGCTCGAATGGCGGTTCCGCTCGGACCGCTTCGATTCCGCGGAGAGCTGAGCCGTATGCCGATCGCCATTCAAGGCCTGACCAAGCGCTTCGGCCCGGTCTTCGCGCTCGACGGCATCGAGCTGGAGGTGCCGGACCGCGCCTTCGTCGCGCTGCTCGGCCCCTCCGGCTCGGGCAAGACCACGCTCTTGCGCATCATCGCCGGGCTGGAGCGGGCCGATGCCGGACAGATCCGGGTCGACGGCACCGACATCGCCGCGGTGCGGCCGCGCCAGCGCCGCATCGGCTTCGTGTTCCAGCACTATGCCCTGTTCCGGCACATGACGGTGTTCGGCAACATCGCCTTCGGCCTGCAGGTGCGCCCCGGCGCCACCCGCCCGGCGAAGAGCGAGATCGCCCGCCGGGTCGAGGAGCTGCTGGCCCTGGTGCACCTGCCCGGCCTCGGCGGGCGCTATCCGCGCCAGCTGTCGGGCGGCCAGCGCCAGCGCGTCGCCCTGGCCCGCGCCCTGGCGATCGAACCCAAGCTGCTGCTGCTCGACGAGCCCTTCGGCGCGCTCGACGCCAAGGTGCGGAAGGAGCTGCGGGTGTGGCTGCGCGAGCTGCACGACCGCTCCGGCCTGACCAGCCTGTTCGTCACCCACGACCAGGAGGAGGCGCTGGAGCTGGCCGACCAGGTGGTGGTGATGCGCGACGGCCGGATCGAGCAGCAGGGCGACCCGGCGGCGCTGGTCGACCATCCCGCCACCGCCTTCGTCTCCAGCTTCCTCGGCGACGTCAACCGCCTGCCCTGCACGGTCAGCGGCCAGGGCACGGTGGAGATCGCCGGGCTGCGCCTGCCGGCCGACACCCGCGGGCTGGCCGACGGCAGCCGGGCCATCGCCGACATCCGGCCCCGCGCCATCCGGCTGGTGCCGGCGGGAACGGCGGGCGACGGCGTGGTCGCCGGCACCGCCCGGCGGGTGCTGCACAGCGCCACCACGGTGACGATCGAGGCCGAGACCGGCCTGTCGCCCGACCCGATCCGGATCGAGGCCGACCGCTACGCCGCCGACCTGCCGACGCTGGCGGTGGGCGACGCGGTGGCGCTGCGCCTGCCCCAGCCCTTCGTCTTCGCCGCCGAGACCTGACGACTTCGTCGCAGGGAGTAGATCCTCACTCGATCGGGTCGATGTCGATCGGGTCGACCCGCCGCGGCCGGCGGTCCGGGTCGTTCGGCAGCAGGCGCAGGAAGCTGGCGATGCTGGCCGCCCCGGCGAAGCCGGCGCCCACCGCCAGGGCCAGGGCCGGCCCGTGCACCGCCGCCAGGCTGAAGCACAGCGCCACCAGGGCGGCGCCGATGGTCTGGCCCAGCAGGCGCGCCTGGGCAACGATGCCGCTGGCGCCGCCGCTGCGGTGCGGCGGGGCGCTGGCGATCAGCGCCTTCTGGTTCGGCGCCTGGAAGAAGCCGAAGCCCCAGCCGCACAGCGCCATGCGCCAGCAGATGTCCAAGACGCTCGGCTCCGGCGGCAGCAGGGCCATCAGCACCATGCCCAGGCATAGGATGGCCAGGCCGATGCCGCCCAGCACCCCGGCGGAATAGCGGTCCGACAGCCGGCCGGCGATCGGCGCCATGATCGCCACCACCACCGGCCATGGCGTCATCAGCAGGCCGGTCTCGACCGCGCTGCGGCCCAGCGTGCCCTGGAAGTAGAAGGGCAGGGCGACGAAGGCCAGGCCCTGGGTGGCGAAGGAGCAGGCGGCGGTCAGCGCCGACAGGGCGAAGATCGGCCGGCGGAACAGGTCGAGCGGCAGCAGCGGCGCCGGATGCTCCGCCTGCCGGCGCACCAGCAGCACGCCGAACAGCACCGCCCCGGCGAGCTCCAGCCCGACCTCGAGCGCCGACGCCCGGTGTGCGCCCTCGCCGATCGCCACGATCAGCAGGCCGAAGGCGCCGGCGTTCAGGGCGGCGCTGATCAGGTCGAAGCGGTGGGTCGACCGCGCGGTGTAGGGCAGGGTTGGCAGCGCCACGGCCAGCGCGATGATGCCGAGCGGCAGGTTGACGGCGAACAGCCACTGCCAGGACGCGACCGCCAGGATGCCGGCGGCGACGGTGGGACCGAGGGCGGAGAAGATCGCCACGATCAGGGTGTTGAAGCCGATCCCGCGGCCGAGCAGCCGGCTGGGGTAGATGAAGCGGATCAGCGCCGCGTTCACGCTCATGATGCCGCTGGCGCCGAAGCCCTGCAGCACCCGCGCCGCGGTCAGGCTGGGCAGCGACCAGGACAGGGCGCAGGCCACCGAGGCGACGGTGAACAGCGCCAGCCCGGCCATGTAGATGGTGCGGTAGCCGATGATCTCGCCCAGCGCCGCCAGCGGCAGCAGCGAGACCACCAGCGCCAGCTGGTAGGCGTTGACCACCCAGACCGAGGCGGCCGGGCTGGCCTGCAGGTCGATGGCGATGGTGGGCAGCGCGGTGTTGGCGATGGCGATGTCCAGCACCGACACGGCGATGGCGATCGACATCGCCAGCATGGCGCCGTAGCGGCGCGGCACCGGCAGCCCGTCTGCCTGCACGGCCTTGCGGTCGGGCAGCTTGATCGTCGCGTCCATCTCGGTCCCATCGCTCCGGAGCCGCCATCATCGCGGCAGCGGCCGGCGGGCACCAATGCAGCCACGGCGTATCAGCCGGGACCGCGCAATGAGTCGCAGCCCCGGCCAGCCATGAGCCGGGCGCGGGGCGGCCGCCGGGGCCTTGTCCGATCGGCCGGACTGGCGATGCGGCCCCGGGCCTATACTGGCGAGGTCACGAGGGGAGGACGACATGCATCCCAACGAGGTGCTGGGCCGCCGCTGGTTCCAGGAGGTGTGGAACGAACGGCGGATCGAGGCGGCGGACGGGATCCTGTGCGACAGCTGCGCCGCGACCGACATGCACAGCGGCGTCGGCCGCTCCAAGGGCGAGCTGAAGGAGCTCTACGCCAGGCTGCAGGAGCGGATGCCGGAGCTGCAGTTCACGGTCGAGGACGCCGTCGCCGACGACGACCGCGTCGCACTGCGCTGGCGGGCCCGCGGCTCCGCCATCGGGCCGTCCGGGCCGGTGGCGGTCGACATCAGCGGCCTGTCCTTCGCCCGGATCGAGGGCGGCAAGGCGACGCGGATCTGGGACGCGTGGGACAAGCTCGGCCTGCTGCAGCAGCTCGGCCACGTCCCGCGCGAGCTGGACCCGACCGCGATGTAACCTGCGCTAAGGCAGCTTGCCGGTGGCGGGATGCACGGTGTGGAAGGCGGCGATCAGCGCCACCGCCTCGCCCCGGGTCGCGGGGCTCAGCACCGGCTTGCCGGCGGCGATGTCGCCCTTCACGTCGCGCAGCAGCGCGTCGATCTGGGTCAGGATCTCCTCGCGCTTCAGCCCGGCCCGCTCATGCTCGACGCTGTGGTCGTCGGAGACGGTCTGGAACAGCGAGCCCAGCCAGGCCACCAGTTCGTCGGCGCGGCCGAGCAGCTTCTGCTTGCCATCCGCCTCATAGACGATCACCGGCTCGATCTCGGTCGTCATGGCACAGCCTCCCTCGCATCGCGCCCGCATCGCCGCGGGTGCCTATGCGCAACATCGACGATCGCCGCGAAGTTCCGCACTGTCTGCGCTCTGGTAGGCAAGCCGGCCGACGTCATCCCGTGCGCGGCGCGGCACGGAGTGCTGCGGCGCAGACACGGGATCTCTTCGCCACTTCGACGAGATTCCCGCTTTCGCGGGAATGACGTTGGACAAGAAGGCCGGTGCCGGTGCGAGGCCGACTATTGATCACCCATTTTCAGGGCGGCGATGAAGGCGCTCTGCGGGATCTCGACCTCGCCGAACTGGCGCATCCGCTTCTTGCCTTCCTTCTGCTTGTCCAGCAGCTTGCGCTTGCGGCTGATGTCGCCGCCATAGCACTTGGCCAGCACGTCCTTGCGCAGCGCGGCCAGCGATTCGCGGGCGATCACCTTGCCGCCGATCGCCGCCTGGATGGCGATCTTGAACAGCTGCTTCGGGATCAGGTCCTTCAGCCGCTCGCACAGGTGCCGGCCGCGGCGGTCGGCCTGGCTGCGGTGGACGATCATGGCCAGGGCGTCGACCGGCTCCTGGTTCACCAGGATCGACAGCTTCACCAGGTCGCCCTCGCGGTAGCTGTCGATCTGGTAGTCGAAGCTGGCATAGCCGCGGCTGATCGACTTCAGCCGGTCGTAGAAGTCGAACACCACCTCGTTCAGCGGCAGGCGGTAGACCAGCATGGCGCGGCCGCCGACATAGGTCAGCTCGATCTGCTCGCCGCGCCGCTCGGTGCACAGCTGCAGGATGCCGCCGAGATACTCGTCCGGCAGCATGATCGTGGCCTTGATCCAGGGCTCGTCGATCCGGTCGATCTTCATCACGTCGGGCATGTCGGACGGGTTGTGCAGGTCCATCACCGACCCGTCGGTCATCTGCAGCTTGTAGACCACCGACGGCGCGGTGGTGATCAGGTCGAGGTCGAACTCCCGCTCCAGCCGCTCCTGGATGATCTCGAGATGCAGCAGGCCCAGGAAGCCGCAGCGGAAGCCGAAGCCCAGCGCCGCCGAGGTCTCGGCCTCGAAATGGAAGCTGGCGTCGTTGAGGGCCAGCTTGCCCAAGGAATCGCGCAGCCGCTCGAAGTCGTTGGCGTCGGTCGGGAACAGGCCGCACCACACCACGGGGACCGAGGGCTTGAAGCCCGGCAGCGGCGCCGCGGCCGGGCGGCGGTCCTCGGTGAGGGTGTCGCCGACCTTGGTCTCGGCGATCTCCTTGATCCCGGCAGTGATGAAGCCGACCTCGCCGGGGCCGAGTTCGCGCACCTGTATCGCCTTGGGCGTGAAATAGCCGACGCGGTCCAGCTCGCGCGCCGCACCCGTCGCCATGAAGCGCACCTTCTGGCCGACCTTCAGCGTGCCCTCGACCACCCGCACCAGGATGACGACGCCGAGATAGGGGTCGTACCAGCTGTCGATCAGCAGCGCCTTCAGCGGCGCCTCGGGGTCGGCGTGCTTCGGCGCCGGCAGGCGGTGGACGATGGCCTCCAGCACGTCGTCGATGCCGATGCCGGTCTTGGCCGAGATCAGCACGGCGTCGGAGGCGTCGATGCCGATGACGTCCTCGATCTGCTGGCGGATCCGCTCCGGCTCCGCCGCGGGCAGGTCGATCTTGTTGAGGACCGGCACGACCTCGTGGTTGGCGTCGATCGCCTGGTAGACATTGGCCAGGGTCTGCGCCTCGACGCCTTGCGAGGCGTCGACGATCAGCAGCGAACCCTCGCAGGCGGCGAGCGACCGGCTGACCTCATAGGCGAAGTCGACATGGCCGGGCGTGTCCATCAGGTTCAGCTGATAGGATTCGCCGTTCTTGGCGGTGTAGCCCAGGCGCACGGTCTGCGCCTTGATGGTGATGCCGCGCTCGCGCTCGATGTCCATCGAATCCAGCATCTGCGCCTTCATCTCGCGCATTTCCATCCCGCCGCAGCGCTCGATCAACCGGTCGGCAAGGGTCGATTTGCCGTGGTCGATATGGGCGATGATCGAGAAGTTGCGGATATGGTCCTGGGGAGAGCTCATCGGTGCGCCTGAAGCCTTGATCGGCCCGGAACATAAGGGCCCGGACCGCCCGGCGCAATGTCGCCGCCCGCAGGCCGGGAAAGCCGGCCGAAACCGGGCGGGGCCGTGTTCCCGCCGGCGGGGACTTTTGCGGCATTCCCAACCCCGTCATTGCGAGCGCAGCGAAGCAATCCATCGGGCCGTTCGTGCGGCGCGATGGATTGCTTCGTCGGCTTTGCCTCCTCGCAATGACGATTGGGGGGCTGGAGGCAACGCGTCAGTTCTGGAGCGGGTCGCCCGGCTTGCGCTGCTCCGGCGGCGGGAGCGGGCGGCGTTCGGGCTGGGGCGGCGGCCGGTGCTGCGGCTGCGCCACATGGACCGGTGGCCGGGCCGCCCGCTCCGCCTGGACCGGACGGGGCGGGGCCTGCCGGGCGGCCGCCACCGGCTGGCGCGCCGGGGCCTGGGCGATCACCGGCGGATGGCTCGCCGCCACCGGCGGATGGCTCGCCGCCACCGCGGGACGGCTCGGCGCCACCGGCGGATGGCTTGCCGCCACCGCGGGATGGGCGGCCGCGGCCTGAGGGGCGGGGGCTGCCGCCTGCGGCGGCAGTGCGGCGCCGGCGGCCGGCCGGGTCGGCGCGGCCGGCGTCGGGGCGGTCACCAGCGGCTTGGCGGCGGGAGCGGTGGGGCCGCCGGGGCGCTGGCCGCGCTCCGGCAGCGGCGGGTGGCCTTGCTGGACCTGGGCCGTTCCCGGACCGGCCGCGCCGGGGGCGGTCGGGACGGCGCCCGGCCGGGTACCGGGCTGACCGGGCGCCGTCTGCGCCGTCGCCGGGGTTCCGGGCGCGCTGCCCGGTGTGCCGGGGCCGCCCGGGCGCTGGCCGCGCTCCGGCAGCGGGGGATGGCCCGGCACGGTCTGGGCCGCGCCGGGAGCGGCGGGCCTTGCCCCCGGCGGAGGGACGGGCTGTCCGGGAGTCGCCTGGGCTGTCCCCGGTGCGGTCGGCGCAACCGGACCATGCTGGTCTGGGCCGGGCAGCGGCGGCCGCCCTGGCTGGGCCTGGGCTGTTCCCGGCACGCCCGGCGCCGCCGGACCATGCTGGTCCGGGCCGGGCAGGGGCGGCCGGCCCGGCTGGGCCTGGGCGGTGCCTGGCGCTCCGGGTGTCCCCGGCTGGCCCTGGGCCACCGGCGGGCGGCCTGCCCCCGCCGGCTCGGCCGGCTGGCCGGCGATCGGGGCGTGCGGCCGGTTCGGGTCTCCGGCGGCCAGCGGCAGCCGGCCGTTCGGGGCGCGGGCCACCGCCGGGTGCGGCGCCTGGGGCTCGCCGACGGTCGGTGCGGCCGGGCGCGGCAAGGTCGAGACCGGCGTCAGCGGCCCCTTGGCCAGCTGGTCCGGCGGGACCTGCAGCGCCGCCCGGGCGACCGGCTGGCGTTCGGCCAGCACCCGCTCCGGCACCTCGGTGGCGAAGCGGCGGTTGGCGCCGTTCTCGACGATGGTCGGGCCGTTGTGGATGTTGATCTGGTTGACGTTGACATTGCGGATGTTGGTGACGTTGACGTTCCGGACATAGGTGTCGCTGACCCGGTAGGACGGGCGGTAGATCTCGCCCGGGCCCAGCGGGTACCAGCCGATCGGCCCCCCATGCCCGGAATGGCTGTCGATGGCGACGCCGATCGCCGCGCCGACGGCGGCGCCGGCGAAGAAGCTGACCAGAGCCGGGGCGTAGACCGGCCGCACCTCGACCGGGCCGGGCAGCCAGCCCCAGCGGTCGTCGACATAGGCCCAGCGGCCGTAATGGAACGGGGCGAAGCCCCAGGGCTGGTCGTCGACCCAGGTCCAGCCCCAGCGGCCGTCATACTCCCAGCGGCCGTCGCGGTACGGCACCCAGCCGGCGGGCACCGTGGTCGGGTACCAGACGGTGCCGTAGCTCGGGGTCTCGTGCCAGGTGCCGGCGCCGTCGAGGTCCTGGTAGCCGGTCATCGACCGCGAGACGTAGCGCGGCGCCGCAGCCGCGGCATGCAGCCGGCCGTCGGCCCAGTCGTCCAGCGGGCTGCGGTCGGCCGAGCGGGCCAGGGTGTAGGCGAAGGGGTCGGCGCCGTTGGCGATGCCGGTCTCGCCACCCTGGACGTCGACCGGGCCGTCCGGCCCGCCGGCGATCTGCGCCTCGCCCGAGAACACCACGACCTCGGTGGGGTCCTGGGTGGTGCCGGCGTCGATGCGGTATTCCCCCGGCCGCTGCAGCGTGACCGTGCCGCGCGGCGTGTCGACGGTGTAGGTCTCGCCCGGCTGCATGTCGGCGATGTCGAGATTGACCGACCCCTGGGCCAGCTGGGCCGCGAAAGTCTGGTCGTCCAGCTGCTGGATGTCGAGTTCGCTCTGGTCACCGAGATGCAGCTCGGTGGGGCCGACCTGCAGCTCGGCGCGGGCCTGCGGCTCGGTCCAGAACGACATGCCGGAGGTCACCGGCTGGTTGCGGGCGGCGACGGCCCAGGGCTGGGTCGGGTCGCTGCGCAGCGACACCGCGCCCGAGAGGTCGGCGAGCCGGCCGACGCGGGCCGGCGGGTCGTTTGCCGGGGCATCATCCGCCCGGGCGAATGACGCGCCGAGCAGGGCCGCCATGGCGACCCCCGCCAAGATGCGCGATTTCATCCGGTTCCTCCTCGGCTGGCCGGGCGCCGATGACGCCGGCCGGCCACAAATCCCTGTCCGGTGGTGCTGGCGCATGTCCGCTTCCCCGCAGCCTAGACGGCGGCGGCTTGCGACAGCCTGTCCCGAAGATGAACTCGCGGTGAGGTGAGCGGCGCGGCAGGGGATCAGTGCAGCAGGTGGTTGATCTGCGCCTTCAGCTCCGGCGCGTCCGGCATGCGGCCGGCGGCGGCCAGCACGGCGGCGCGCAGGAACAGCGACTGGGCCGACAGCTCGTCAACGCCGTCCTGGGCCTGGGCCATGACCTGCTCGATCTGGTCCAGCCGCTCGGCCATGCGGTCGGCGGTGCCGCCGTCCAGCGGCTTGGTCCCGGCGGCCTCGATCGCCTCCAGCAAGTCGGCGGCGACGATGCGCAGGCCCAGCCAGGCCGTCGCCGCCTCCAGCGACTGGCGCGACCGGCGGCTTTCGCCGCTGCCCAGCCGGCCGATCAGCGGCGCCGCCGCGACCAGGTAGCGCCGGGCCTCGGTGCGGGCGTCCAGCGCCTGGGCGGCCTGCACCAGCAGCAGGTCGGCGTCCAGCATCTGGGCCGATTCGGCGCCGTGCTCGAGCAGCGCCATGCCGACCAGCTGGTAGCGGCCGGTGCGGACCTGGTCCATCTCGCCCTTGGCGGCATGGCTCCGCATCTGGGCGTAGAGCGCGGTGAAGGGATCCTGGTCCGCGGCCGGGGCGGCCCCAGGCGCGGCCGGCATGGTGACCACCGGCGGCTGCGACCAGCCGCGCAGCGCCTCGACCAGCCGGGCGGTGATCCGGGCCGATGCCGCGGTGCGCGGGTCGGCCGCCGGGTCCGGCTGGGTCGGGGCGATCGCCGCCGGAGCCGGCGGGTTCGGGGCGGGCGCGGCGGGCGCCGCGTTCGAGGCCACGGCGACGGGCGGCTCCGGCGCTGGTGGCGTTGCAGCGGGCGGCGCTGCAGCGGCCGATGCTGCCGCCTCGGGGGTCGGCGGCGTGGCGTTCGCGGTGGTTGCCGGTGCGGGTGCCGCGACAGGTGCTTCGGCGACCGGGGCCGGCACGGCATCGGGGGCGGCGGTCGGAACCGTCGCCGCGGCTGCGGCCGCCGCCGCCTGCGCCAGCGCTTCGGTGGCCAGGGGTGACACGGCCGGCACCGGGTCGGCCGTCACCCCCGGTGCGGCTGGGGCCGTCGCCGGTGCGGCAGGGGCCGCCTCTGCCACTGCAGGGGCGTCCGAGACCGCAGGCGGCGGTTCAACCGCGGCCGGCGCTGCCGGCTCGACCGCGGCCGGTTCCGCGGCCTGGGGCGCCGGAACGGCCGCCGCCACGGCCTCGGCCGACTCCGCAGATTGCAGCGCCGGGACCAGCGGCCGCGGCGCCGTGGTGGCCGGGTCGGCCAGCAGCGCATCGGCCTGGGCCCGGGTCAGCCGGCCGGTGGCCGCGGCCCCGGTCGCGTTCTGATAGCGGGCGATCGCCAGCCGGGTGCCGTCGCCGAACTGGCCGTCGATGGGGCTGCGGTACTGGCCCAGCGCGGTCAGGCGCTGCTGGATCCGGCGGCGGTCGGCAGTGCTCAGCCGCGGCTCGGCCCCCTCCGGCGCCGGCGGGCCGATCAGCGTGTCGGCATGGTTCTGCAGCGCCTGCAGGGTCTGGCGGTCGATCGCGGCGCGGTCGCGGATCGCCGGGGCCTCGGTGCAGTCCGGCCCCTGGGTGGCGGCGCGGGCGTCGATGGTGTCGACGCGCTCGCGCTGCGCCGCGATGGTGTCGGCCACGGCCAGGGCGCCGGTGCGCGCCGCCATCGGCTCGGCCCGCTCCAGCTCATGCAGCCGCTGGCCGGTGCGCTCGAGGAAGGCGGCGGTGTCGGACTGCACCGACTGGGCGTCGTCGACCAGGGCCGGGCAGGCCTGCGGGCCGCCGGGCAGCGCGCCGGTCGGGGTCGAGGCGATGCGGTCGGCCAGGCGGCTGGCGCGCCGCGCCTCGGCGTCGAGCCGGTTGGCCAGGTTGCCCAGCCGCTCGCTCTGCAGGTCGGGGCGGCCGCATTGGCCGATGATGGTGGTGTAGGCCGCCCGGGCCCGGCGCAGCTTGGCCGACAGGCCCAGGGCCTGGCGCGCGGTCTGGGTCGCCTGGTCGATCGGGTCGCGGGCGGTGCCGGCGCCGGCGTCGCGCTCGATCCGGTCGATCCGCGCCCGCACCCGGCCGAGGTCGCTCTCCGCCGTGGTTGCCAGCACATGGGCCTCGCCCTCGGTCTGGGCGCAGGTCTGCGACCGGCTCGGCCTGGCCGGCTCCTCGAACTGGCGGCGGATGCCGCTGAAGAAGTCGTCCAGCCCGTCCGCCCGCGCCGTCGCCGGCACGGCAAGGACCAGCGCCGCGACGGCGGCAGCTAGGCTAGGAACGATCCGGGCGATCCTCATGCGGGCTCTTGCTCTTGCGCGTGACCAGGCGGAACGCCGCCGCGGCGCCGACCAGCGTCGCGACGACAATGAGTATGATCAGAACCGGCGCGGCATCTTCAATCCCGAAGATTCGTTTGAGCGCCTCGCCGGCGAACCAGCCGATGCCGACCCAGACCGGCGCCCAGACGATGCCGGAGGCCACGTTGGCGACCTGGAACGGCCCCTGGCGCATGCCCATCATGCCGGCGACCAGCGGGATCACCGCGCGGATCGGCCCCAGGAAGCGGCCGAGGAAGACGCTGATGCCGCCGTAGCGGGTGAAGAAGTCGCGGCCTGTCCGCAGCATCCGGGGATAGCGGGTGAACGGCCAGATCCGCTCCGTCCGGTCCTTCAGCCAGACCCCGATCCAGTACGAGATGGCGTCGCCCAGCACCGCGCCGGCGATGGCCCAGGGGATCACGTTCCACGGGCTCAGCGTGCCCGCCTGGATCAGCGTGCCGGCGGCGACCAGCACCGCGGTGGCGGGCAGCAGGAGGCTGATCACCGCAAAGGATTCGCCGAAGGCGAAGACCAGGATGATCGGCCCGGCCCAGGCGGCATTCGCGCCGATGAAGGCGACCGCCTGATCGATGAAACCCTGCACGCGCCCGTACTCTCCTGTGCTCCTACGCCGTGATCGCGCCCTATGTCGGCGGGAAAAGCGGCAATCAGAGGGCGAGGATGCGGTCCGGCGCGTCGGAGAACACGCCGGCGACGCCGAGATCGAACAGCTGCTTCGCCCGCTCGGCCTCGTTCACGGTGTAGGCCAGCACCGGCCGGCCGGTGGCGCGGTATTCGGCGATGGTCTCCGCCGTCTCCTTCTCATGGGAGATGTTGATGGTGGCGGCGCCGACGGCGTCGGCATTGGCGGCCCACACCGCCGGCCGCTCCCAGATCAGGTAGCCGCGCGGCCAGTCCGGCGCGATCTCGCGCGCCTTCAGCAGGCTCTCGATGGCGAAGCTGGAGACCAGCGGCGCCGGGCGGTCGGCCGGCCACAGCTTCAGCGCCGCGGCCAGCGCCACCTCGGCGGTCTCGACCTCGCGGCCGGGGCAGGGCTTGATCTCGATGTTGACGGCGAGATTCAGCTCCAGCGCCAGGGTCAGCACCTCGTCCAGGGTCGGGATGCGCTCGCCGCGGAACTCCGGGGCGAATTTGCGGCCGGCGTCGAGCATCCGCACCGCCGCGAAGTCGGAATTGGCGACCGGGCCGCTGCCGTCGGTGGTGCGGTCCAGCGTGTCGTCATGGATCACCACCGGCACCCGGTTGCGGGTCAGCTTGACGTCGAACTCGACCATCTGCACGCCCAGCTGGGCCGCCTTGCGGAACGAGGCCAGGGTGTTCTCGGGCGCGTGCGCCGCGGCGCCGCGATGGCCGATGACTCGGGGCAGGGTCGGGGTCATGGGCGGGTCTCCGAGCCTAAGGCACTGCTGGGATACGGGATTTGCGGCGTGGACCAGGGCGATCCGGCCCGGTCGGATCTGCGGACCATGGTGGCGGCGCGTGTCGACGATGCCCCATCAGGTGCCATCGTCGCCGAGCCGGCGTCAAGGGCGGGGTGCGGCCATGACGGCCCGGCAGGTCCGCTGCGACTCCCCCTCGCCGCGACAACCGTGCTAGATGGGCGCCGATTCGAAGATCGGACGAGACCCATGGGATTCAATTGCGGCATCGTCGGCCTGCCCAATGTCGGCAAGTCGACGCTGTTCAACGCGCTCACCTCCACCCAGGCGGCGGAAGCGGCGAACTATCCATTCTGCACCATCGAGCCGAACACCGGCCGGGTCGGCGTGCCCGATCCGCGGCTGGACAGGCTGGCGGCGATCGCGGGGTCGGCCAAGGTGGTGGCGACCCAGCTCGAGTTCGTCGACATCGCCGGGCTGGTGCGCGGCGCCTCCAAGGGCGAGGGCCTGGGCAACCAGTTCCTGGCCAACATCCGCGAGACCGATGCGGTGCTGCATGTGCTGCGCTGCTTCGAGGGCGAGGTCACCCATGTCGAGGGCTCGGTCGACCCGGTGCGCGACGCCGAGATCGTCGACACCGAGCTGATGCTGGCCGACCTCGAGGGGCTGGAGCGGCGGGTGCAGACCGCGGCCAAGCGCGCCAAGGGCGGCGACAAGGACGCCAAGGCCGAGATCGAGCTGATGGAGCGGGCGCTGGTGGTGCTGCGCGAGGGCAAGCCGGCCCGCACCGTCGCGCTCTCGGCCGATGAGCGCGAGCCGTTCCGGCGCCTGGCGCTCTTGACCTCCAAGCCGGTGCTCTATGTCTGCAACGTGGCCGAGGACGAGGCTGCGACCGGCAACGCCCATTCGGCGCGGGTGGCCGAGATGGCGAAGGCCCAGGGCGCCGAGGCGGTGGTGATCTCGGCCGCGATCGAATCCGAGCTGGCCCAGCTCTCGGCCGAGGAGAAGCAGGAGTTCCTGGCCTCGATCGGGCTGGAGGAGCCGGGGCTGAACAAGGTGATCCGCGCCGGCTACAAGCTGCTCGGCCTGCTCACCTTCTTCACCGTCGGGCCGAAGGAGGCGCGGGCCTGGACCGTGCGCGCCGGGGCCGCGGCGCCGGAGGCGGCGGCGGAGATCCACAGCGACATCCAGCGCGGCTTCATCAAGGCCGAGACCATCGACTACGACAGCTTCGTAGCACTCGGCGGCGAGCAAGGGGCGAAGGACGCCGGCAAGATGCGCCAGGAAGGCAAGGACTACGTCGTCCGCGACGGCGACATCTTCCACTTCCGCTTCAACGTTTAAGTCCAGCCCCATCCCCGCCGAGATCCCGTGTCTGCGGCGCGGCACTCCGCGCCGCAGACACGGGATGACGATGGGTGACTCGAATGGGCCGGGTCAGCCCGCCGTGCAGGTGGTGCTGGCGGCGCCGGCGATGCGGCTGTAGGTGGCCTGGCCGCCCTTGTCCCAGAACTCGGCGCCGTAGGGGTTGGTGTAGCGCGCACCGCTGCCCGAGATCGCGCGCTGCAGCGTCACCGTGTTGCCGCCATCGGCCAGCACCAGCGCGTCGCCGGTGAAGCCGGCGGACAGGCGGGTGCCGTCGGCGCAGCGGTAGCCGACGGTCTGGCTCGCGATCGCTTCGGTCTTCGCGCTCGGGTTCGGGGTGTCGTCGCCGCAGGCGGCCAGCGCGGCGAGCGCCAGCGCGCAGGGGATCAGGGTCAGGCGGCGGGTCATGGCAGTCTCCTCGATACGGCCCGGCGCCGACGGCCGGGCGGGCAATTGCCCCTCTGCAACCCCGCAGCCGGCTGTTTGTTTCGCGCCCGCACGCCGCAAGATGAACCTTGTCGGACAATTATCCCATCAGGGCTTTTCCTCGGGACATCCGCCCCACATGTTCATGGAAAGAGATGTGGAGGAGACGCCGATGCGAAGCCCTTTCGCGGCCCCAGCTGTGCTCGCCGCTGCCCTGCTCGCCGCCATCCCGTTCCTCACCCTGCCCGCTGTGGCCCAGGACATCGCGCCCGGCACCCGGTTCGAGGTCCGGCCCGACGCGCTGCCCAAGCCCTATGCCACCGACGCCGTGGCCAACAGCTCCGAGACCGTGGCCCGCACGCCTGCGATGCGGCCGCAGGTGCCGAAGGGGCTGACCGCCACGCTGTTCGCCGACGGCCTGTCCGGGCCGCGCGAGTTGTTCGTGCTGCCCGACGGGTCGGTGCTGGTGTCGGAGCCGGAGGCCGGCCGTATCTCCCGGCTGGTTCCCGCTGCGGGCGGCGGCAAGGCCCAGGCCGCGCCGTTCGTGGCCGGGCTGGACCAGCCCTACGGCATGGCCCTGCGCCAGGACGCGCTCTATATCGCCGATCTCGACGGGCTGTGGCGCCTGCCCTATGCCTCGGGCGACGCCAAGGCGCAGGCCAAGCCGCAGCGCATCACCCCGGACGGGGCCTTCGACGGCGGCCGGGGCCACAGCAGCCGCAACGTGCTGTGGGACCCGGCCTCCGACCGCTTCTTCGTCGCCATCGGCAGCCGCAGCAACATCGCGGAGGAGGCGGCGCCGCGCGCCACCATCCAGGTCTTCGCGCCCGACGGCTCGGGCGGCCGCACCTACGCCTCCGGCCTGCGCAACCCGGTGGCCATGGCGCTGCAGCCGGGCACCGGCAAGCTCTACACCGTGGTCAACGAGCGCGACGGCCTGGGCAACGGGCTGGTGCCGGACTACCTGACCTCGGTGCAGGACGGCGGCTTCTATGGCTGGCCCTACTCCTATATCGGCCACAACCCGCAGCCGGACCTCGCGACCAAGCGGCCCGATTTGGTGCAGAAGGCGATCGTGCCCGACCTCCTGTTCGAATCGCATTCGGCGCCGCTCGACCTGGTGTTCTACGAGGGCGCGATGTTCCCCGACTGGCGCGGCGACGCGCTGGTGACGCTGCACGGCTCGTGGAACCGGGCCGACCCGATCGGCTACATGGTCGCCCGGGTGCCGTTCCGGGACGGCAAGCCGCAGGGCGGCTACGAGGCGCTGGCGACCGGGTTCCGGCTGAACCGGGGCAACGAAGCCGCCCAGGTCTGGGGCCGCCCGGCCGGGATCGCGACGCTGCCCGACGGGTCGATCCTGGTCTCCGACGACGAGGGCGGCACCATCTGGCGCATCGCCAAGGCGCCCTGAGAGCCTGCCCGATACCGCTGCTGGCGTGGCCGTCTGACGGCGGCCTCTCGGCTTCCGGTGCTCACGGACGACCATGTCCGCTGCACGCCGGTTCTCGAAACCACCGCCAGCCGACTCACGCCAGCGCAGTCTCGGACAGGCTCCGGGGCGGAGGACGAGGGGCTTAGTTCGAAGGCGTCGAGTGGAGTGTCGAAGTCGGGTTCGATATGGATCTGGCCCTTCATGAGGCCGAACCGGATCCCGGCCGGCTTGCCGTCATCCAGCGGCGCCACCTTGGCCAACGGCCTGCCTGATTTGGCGATGACGAAGTGTTCTCCTTTGCTCGTCCGATCGACGATCTGCGAGAACCGGGTCTTGGCTGCGCGGCGCCGGCAGCCTGAGCGGCGGCGGGGTCGGGGCGCCCTCGATCCCGTACCAGGTGTCATCTGCAGCCGATCCATCAGAGCGTCGGCAGCCTGCAGGTCTTCGATCTGACGCTGTGACCCGGGAGCGGCCGGCCGATGCCGCCTCGGGCTGCGCCGGGCGGCGCCATTGACAAGTGTGGGCGCTGCCCGGATTATTGGTTGTGTTCCCGATACAGGCACAACTTTAGATATGTCGATGCCATCGGCCCCACATCTTGCGGCCCCGACCTAGATGGTCGCCCGCATCGCCACGGTCGCCTTCCAGGGCATCGACGTCGCGCCCGTCGACGTCCAGGTCCAGGTGTCCGGCGGGTTTCCCGGCATCACCGTGGTCGGCCTGCCGGACAAGGCGGTGGCG
Source organism: Inquilinus ginsengisoli (assembly GCF_031453975.1). NCBI lineage: Bacteria > Pseudomonadati > Pseudomonadota > Alphaproteobacteria > Rhodospirillales > Rhodospirillaceae > Inquilinus > Inquilinus ginsengisoli. The sequence goes on along the minus strand of NZ_JAVDPW010000013.1, from coordinate 13,888 downwards.
GAAAGCCGGGAACGGGTGCGGGCGGCGCTGCATGCCCTGGGCCTCGCCCTTCCGCCCAAGCGCATCACCGTCAACCTGGCCCCGGCGGACATGCTCAAGGAGGGCAGCCATTTCGACCTGCCGATCGCGCTCGGCCTGCTCACCGCGCTCGACGTGCTGCCGGTGCAGGAGATCGGCCAGTACATGGCGTTGGGCGAACTGGCGCTGGACGGGGCGCTGACCCCGGTCGCGGGCGTGCTGCCGGCAGCGCTGGGCGCGGCCGAACGCGGCCTCGGCCTGATCTGTCCCGCCGCCTCGGGGCCGGAGGCGGCCTGGGCGGCCGATGCCGACGGCCGGATCGACGTGCTGGCGGCGCCCACCCTGCTGGCCCTGATCAACCACTTCAAGGGCACCCAGGTGCTGGCCGCGCCGCAGCCGCTGCTGGCGGCGCTGGACGGGCCCGGCCTCGACCTGCGCGAGGTCAAGGGGCAGGAGACGGCGAAGCGGGCGCTGGAGATCGCGGCGGCGGGAAATCACAACCTCTTGATGATCGGGCCGCCCGGATCCGGCAAGTCGATGCTGGCGGCGCGGCTGCCCGACCTGCTGCCGCCGCTGTCGCCGGCCGAGGCGCTCGAGGTCTCGATGATCCATTCGGTGGCCGGGCTGCTGGAAGGCGGCCGGCTGATGCGCCGCCGGCCGTTCCGCGACCCGCACCATTCGGCCTCGCTGCCCGCCCTGATCGGCGGCGGGATGCGGGCCCGGCCGGGCGAGATCTCGCTGGCGCATCGCGGCGTGCTGTTCCTCGACGAGCTGCCGGAATTCGCCCGTGCCACGCTGGAGGCGCTGCGCCAGCCGATGGAGAGCGGCCGGGCGGTGATCGCGCGCGCCAACTCCCATATCACCTACCCCGCCCGGGTGCTGCTGGTGGCGGCGATGAACCCGTGCCGCTGCGGCTATCTCGGCGACCCCGGCCTGGGCTGCGGCCGGGCCCCGCGCTGCGGCCAGGACTATCAGGCGCGGCTGTCCGGCCCGCTGCTCGACCGCATCGACCTGCATGTCGACGTGCCCGCCGTGTCGGCCGCCGACCTGTCGCTGCCGCCGCCGGCCGAGGGCACGGCGGAGGTGGCGGCGCGGGTGGCCGCCGCGCGGCAGCTGCAGGTGGCGCGCTATGCCGCCGACGGCATCACCACCAACGCCGAGGCCGACGGGGCGGTGCTGGAGCGGGTGGCAGCCCCCGATCCGGCCGGCGCCGTGCTGCTGACCCAGGCGGCGGAGCGGCTGCGCCTGTCCGCCCGCGGCTACCACCGCGTGCTGCGCGTCGCCCGCACCCTGGCCGACCTGGCGGGCGCCGAAGGCATCGGCCGGGCCCAGATCGCCGAGGCCCTGTCCTATCGCCGGCTGGCCGTGGCGGGGTAGGACCCCATCGGCCTTGCTCGATGCCGCTGCCGGGCGGATCGGCGCGGTGAGGTTTATCGTCCGCCATCGCCGAACATGCCCTCGGCTCAAGTCCGGGCATGGCAATTAAAATACCCGTAAAATACCAGGCCGACCCGCCACCGCCGTCGGTCAAGTCCAGACTGGATGAAAGGACGACAATCCCTTCCGTTTCACTCGATTTCTGTGGATCCTCAATCGGAAGGGCTTGGCAACGGATTGGAACTTTGGAACCCTGATGGTGTTCGATTCTCACCGATATCAGCGATCCGATTTCAAACACCTTTTGGGAGCCCGCGGATGCGATCGATCTGCCTTGCCTTCGCCGCGCTGCTGGCCGGCGCCTGCGTGCCGCAGCCGGTTCCCAAGAACTTCGTCGTAGTGAGCACGGTCAACGAGCGCGACGCCCTGGGCGCCCAGGCCACGGCGGACTTCTATTGCGGCAAGACCGGGCGCGTCGCCCTGGCGACCGACCGGCAGTGGAACTACATCGGCTTCCAATGCATCGTTCCGGCCAGCACGGTGGTGGCCCAGACGCCGATCCCCGCGCGGTCGGAGCCGTCTTCGGACTAGTGAGAAACGCGGGCTTGGGCCAAAAAAGTAGAGGAGCCGCGCAAAGGCGGCTCCTCGTTGTGCTCTCTTGTCCGCAGGCTCACCCGACGATGCCGGGTTGCCATTCTGGCGGAGGTCGCCGCAAGGGCGTTGCGGCTGGCCAATACGCGTTACCGGCTGTGCCGACCACGTGGGAAAAGGATGCGCGCCCGGAACGATCGGATCAAGGGGGTCGTCGTGCACTGCAGCAAAGGTCAGCTTGGCTGTCCAGGGCCCAGCGCTCGGACGGCCGCGGCTACGCCGACTGGGTGGTCTGGGCGACCTTGGTCATGAACTTCTCCGCCGCCCTTTCGGCCAGCAGCGGCGCCGCCTCGGCGATGGCGTCGACCAGCGGATCCAGCCAGGGCTCGTCGGATTTGGCGAAGTTGCTCAGCACCCAGCCATGCACCCGGTCCTTGTGGCCGGGATGGCCGATGCCGATGCGCACGCGCCAGAAATCGGGGCCGATATGGGCGTCGAGCGAACGCAGGCCGTTGTGGCCGGCGGTGCCGCCGCCCTTCTTGACCCGCAGCTTGCCGGGGGCGAGGTCGAGCTCGTCATGGAAGACCACGACGTCGGCGGGCGTCAGCTTGTAGAAGCGCATCGCCTCGCCGACCGACCGGCCGCTCTCGTTCATGTAGGTCATCGGCTCCAGCGCCAGCACGCGCTCAGGCCCCAGGCGGCCCTCGGCCAGCCGGCCCTGGAACTTCAGCTTCCAGGGCGAAAAGGAATGGCGCTCGACGATGTCGTCGAGCGCCATGAAGCCGACATTGTGCCGGTGGTAGGCGTATTGCGCGCCGGGATTGCCGAGGCCGACGAACAGCAGCATCGAACCCTCCCAGGCGCGCAGCAGCCAGGATCCTTTCGGATCAGGCCTTCGCCGCCGGCTCTTCGGCCGCCGGGGTTTCCCCCGTCGCGGCGGCCGCGGCCGCCTCGGCCGCCTCGGCGCGGACCGCCGACGGCGCCGCAACGGTGGCGATCACGAAGTCGCGATCCTTGACCGCCACCTGGACACCGTCCGGCAGCTTGATCGCGCTCATGCGCAGCGAATCGCCGATCTCGGCGCCGGACAGGTCCAGCGACAGGAACTCGGGGATCGCCTCGGCGCTGCAGACCAGCTCGACATCGTGGCGCACGATGTTCAGCACGCCGCCGCGCTTGAGGCCCGGCGACGCCTCTTCATTGATGAAGTGCACCGGCACATCGGCATGCACCCGGGTCTTGTCGCTGACGCGCAGGAAGTCCAGGTGGATCGCCTTGTCGCTCACCGGGTCCAGCGCGATGTCGCGCGCCAGAACGTGGTGACGCTCCTTGCCGATCTCGATGTCGTAGATATGGGTCAGCGCGGCGGGGTCGCGCAGGATCTTCAGCAGCGACTGGGCGTTGACGCTGAACAGAACCGGCGGCTTGTTGTCGCCGTAAATGACGCCCGGGATCATCCCGGCCCGACGCGCTGCCCGTGCTGCCCCCTTACCGGCTCGGTCGCGCGCCTCGGCCGTGATCTTGATGGTTTCGGCCATAGGTCTCTCCTCGAATGGAGACGCCGGCCTCCAGGGGTGCCGGCGTCGTTACGGCGTGATGACTGTCACGCAAGCGCGGTCGTCTACCAGAAATGGCCCCGCCGCGCAACGGCGGGGCCGGCATGCCGCCCCCGCCTGTCAAGTGCCGGGAGATCGTTCGAGAATGCGCTCGGCGTGAGTCGGCTGGCGGTGGTTTCGAGAACCGGAGCGCAGCGGACGTTGGTCCGTGAGCACCGGAAGCGGAGAAACCGCCATCAGACGGCCGCGCCGGGCGCGTTATCGGACGATCTCACCAAGCGGGAAGGATGGCGCCCTTGAACCGGGTCTCCAGGAACTGCTTCACCTCGGGCGACTGGTAGGCCTCGACCAGGGTCTTCAGGTCGGCCCGGTCCTTGTCGGCGGCGCGGGCGGCGACGAAGTTGCCGTAGGGGTTGTCGGTGCGGCTCTCGGCGATCAGCGCGTCCTTGCGCGGGTCCAGCCCGGCGTTCAGCGCGTAGTCGGTGTTGATGATGGCGCCGTCGAGGTCGGGCAGGGCCAGGGCCAGCTGCGCCGCGTCGAGCTCGGAGAACGCGAATTTGTGCGGGTTCTCGGCGACGTCGAGCAGCGACGGGTTCAGGCCCTTGCCGGCCGACAGCTTGATCAGCCCATGCGCGGCCAGCAGGTTCAGCGCCCGGCCGCCGTTGCTGGGGTCGTTCGGGATGCCGATCTTGGCGCCGTCCGGCAGCTTCTCCAGCTTGTCGAACTTCTTCGAGTACAGGCCGATCGGCTCGACGATGGTGAAGCCGATCGGGACGATGTGATAGCCGCGGGCGGCGATCTGGGCGTCGAGATAGGGCTTGTGCTGGAAGGCGTTGGCGTCGAGGTCGCCGTTCTCCAGCGCCTCGTTCGGGATGGCGTAGTCGGAGAAGGTGACCAGCTGGACGTCGAGGCCGTGCTTGGCGGCGACCTGCTTGGCGACCTCGGCGATCTCCTCCTCGCTGCCGCCCATGACGCCGAGCTTGATGCTGGCGGCGAAGGCGCTGCCGGCGGTGGCGGCGCTCAGGGCGAGCCCCAGCGCCAGGCCGAACAGGCCGCGCTTCAGCGGGGAAAGGGACATGGTGTGCTCCTGCATTCGAAAGATGAGGCCGGCGGCGGTGCCGCCGCGTCCTGCTATGGTTAGGCTTAGGCGCGGGCCTGTTCCGGCCGGCGCTGGCGGCGGCTGATCGTGGTCAGCGCCGCATGGGCCGCTCGCCCGGCCGCCCGGGTGGAGCGGAACAGGCGGCCTTCGAGCGGCGTGAAGGCCGCGTCGGAGGCGTAGAAGCGGAAGCCGCGGGGCTCGCGGGTGATGATGCCGGCGGTCAGGCCGCCGGCGACGATGATGAAGGCGTCAGCCATCGGAAGATCCTCTCGGGGGGCGCCCGGAGGGGGCGCTGCGTCTGGTCGTGGCGGAAGGCGGCGGGACGGGGCCCGCGATCAACACCCGGGACAGGCGCAACACATCCGGCGCAGCGGGGCTTGGCCCGGTGCGGCGGCGGAGAGGAAGGTCAGGGTCGAACTCATGATCGGCTCCTCAGCATCACGTGCCGGAACCACGAACTCACGTCGTGGCGCTTTAGCGTTTGATGACGCGGCGCAAGCTGCTTCCGTCAAAATCCCGCGGGCCCGAAGACCGATGCGAACCTCGAACATACGCGAGGTTGTGTCAATAATAAAAAAACAACATATGCATTGTGCTGTTTATTCTTCGTCATCGCGAGGAGGCGAAGCCGACGGGCGATCCATCGCGCCGCGGGCAAGGCGTCGGGTCCCGTGTACCCGTTTTGTTTCACGTGAAACACTGTCTCACGCCGGGGCATGGATTGCTTCGCTGCGCCCGCAATGACGGAGAGAGGGCGAGGCAGGTCGCCGGCAACGCCGCCTCACGGCCGGCAACGAAAAAGCCCGCCCGGTGGGACCGGGCGGGCTTCTCGCGTTCTACAGGACGGAAGGAGGGTCAGCCTTCGCTGCGCCGCCACCAGCCGCGCTTCGGAGCCTCGGGCGGCTGGTTGACCACCTGATTGGCCTCGACCGCCAGATTCTCCGGCACCGGCTCCGGTTCGGGTGCAGCCGCCGGCTCGACCGGCGCGGCGCCATTGACTGGTGCCGCGGCGGCCGGCTCTGCCGCCGCTTCCTCGGCGACCGGCTCCGGTGCCGGTTCGGCCGCGACCTCGACCACCGGGTCGGTCTTCTTGCGGCGCGGGGCGCGACGCTTCGGCTTCGGCGCCTCGGCTTCGGCCGGTGCGGCCTCCGCCACGACCGCTTCCACCACCGGGGCCTCGACCACGGCGGCCACCGGCTCGGCGGGTGCTTCGGTCACGGCCCCGGCCTGGGCCTCGACCACCGTCTCGGCATCGTCCGCCTTCCGGCGACGGCCGCCGCGGCGACCGCGACGGCGGGCCTTGTCGTCCTCGGCCTGGGCGGCAGCGGCGGCGTCGATATCGGCCGGGACCGGCTCGGGCGCCGCAGCCTCGGCCACGGGGGCCTCGGCGACGGTCACTTCGGCCACGGCGACGTCGGTCGCACTGACCTCGGCGGTGACCGCTTCGGTCTCCGGCTCGGCATGCGCCGCGGCGTCGCCGGCCTCGACCGTGAACGGCTCGATGCCGCGGCCGTCATCGGCCTCGCCGTCGCGCGGGTCGTAGCCGAAGCTGCCATCGGCGGCGACGGCGGCGGGCTGGTCGGCGCGATGGCCCTCGTCGCCACGCCGGCGACCGCGACGACGGCGGCGGCGTTTTCCGCCACGGCCCTCGCCATCGCCCTCGGCAGCCCGAGGATGGCTCTGCTCGGGGCGCGGCTGCGGCGGGCGGCCCTGCTGCTGCTGGCGGCCCTGCTGCGGCGCCGGCTGGCGCTGCTCCTGCACCGGCTCCTCCGCCTCCTCGACCTCGACCTCGTCTTCCTCGACCTCGTTCTCGAACGCGGCGTCGGTCTCGGCCATGATCCGGGCGGTGTTGTCGATCGGCACCACCATCTGGCCCGGCAGTTCCTCGACCCGGGCGCGGGTGCGCTCGATCCGGTGGGCCGGCGGGATCAGGCTGTCATCGGCCTCGATCAGCACCCGCACGGCGTAGCGCCGCTCGATGTCGGCCAGGGCGTCGCGCTTCTGGTTGAGCAGGTACAGCGCCATGGCGGTGGCGACATGCACCGTGACCTCGGAGGCGCGCTTGCGGATGCCCTCCTCCTCGATCGCGCGCAGGACGGACAGCGCCGCGGAGCCGGTGGTCCGGGTCATGCCCAGGCCCCCGCAATGGGCGCAGGTCTCGAAATGCGTCTCCATCAGGCTCGGGCGCAGCCGCTGGCGCGACAGCTCCAACAGGCCGAAGGCGCTGATCCGGCCGAGCTGGATGCGGGCGCGGTCCTGCCGCATCGCCTCCTTCAGCCGATGCTCGACCGCCTTGTTGTGGCGGTCGTCCTCCATGTCGATGAAGTCGATGACGATCAGCCCGGCCAGGTCGCGCAGGCGCAGCTGGCGGGCCACCTCGTCGGCGGCCTCGAGGTTGGTCTTGTACGCCGTCTCCTCGATGTTCCGCTCGCGGGTCGAGCGGCCGGAGTTGACGTCGATCGAGACCAGCGCCTCGGTCGGGTTGATGACGATGTAGCCGCCGGAGCGCAGCTGCACCACCGGGCTGTGCATCGCATCGATCTGGCCTTCCACGTTGAAGCGGTGGAAGAGCGGGACGTCCTGGTCCAGGTAGGGCTGCACCTTCTTGGCATGGCTCGGCATGAGCATGCGCATGAAGTCCTTGGCGGTGCGGTAGCCCTCCTCGCCGGCGACCTGGACGTCGTCGATGTCCTTGGAATAGAGGTCGCGGATCGCCCGCTTGATGAGGTTCGCCTCCTCATGGATGGCGCAGGGCGCGGTCGACTGCAGCGTGGTCTGGCGGATCGAATCCCACAGGCGCAGCAGGTAGTCGAGGTCGCGCCGGATCTCCAGCTTGGTGCGCTCCAGCCCCGCCGTCCGCAGGATGACGGCCATGCCTTCCGGCACGTCCAGATCATCCATGATCGCCTTCATCTTCTTGCGATCCTTGGGATTGGCGATCTTCCGGCTGATGCCGCCGCCGCGCGGCGTGTTCGGCATCAGCACGCAGTAGCGGCCGGCGAGCGACAGGTAGGTGGTCAGCGCGGCGCCCTTGTTGCCGCGCTCCTCCTTGGTCACCTGCACCAGCATGATCTGCCGGCGCTTGATGACCTCCTGGATCTTGTAGTTGCGGTAGTTCGGCAGCTTCGAGCGGCGGTCGCGGGCCTCCTCGGCCTCGTCGCCGCCCATCACCTCGACGCTGGTCTCGCGGTGGCCGTCGTGACCGTTGCCGTCCTCGCCCCCGGCGGGGGTCGGGTCGTCGCCCTGCGGCGCCTCGGTGGCCGGGGCCAGGCCGACCGGGCCGCTGTCGCCCTCGGACGACACGGTCTCGCCGAACACGTCCTCGCCCGGGGTCTCGCTGCTCGATCCGCCGAAGCTGTCGGTGGCCTCGCCTGGGGCGGCCTCGCTCGGGCCGGCCTCGGCCGTCTCGGCGCGGGCCGGGCGGCGGTCGCCGCGGCCGCGGCGGCGGCGCGGCGCCGGTTCGGCCGAGGGGGCCTCGGCCGCCGGGGCCTCGGCCTCGTCGGCCTCCGCCGCCTGGCGCGCCAGGATGGCGTCGCGGTCGGCGATCGGGATGCGGTAGTAGTCGGGGTGGATTTCGGAGAAGGCGAGGAAGCCGTGCCGGTTCCCGCCATACTCGACGAAGGCGGCCTGGAGCGAGGGTTCGACCCGCGTCACCTTGGCCAGATAGATATTGCCCTTGAGCTGCTTCTTGGCTTCGGTCTCGAAATCGAACTCCTCGAGACGGTTGCCGTCCAACACCACCACCCGCGTTTCTTCCGCATGGGTGGCGTCCACCAACATTCTTTTGGCCATGTACAAACCCTGGCGACGCTGCCGGCGACCCCGCGCGACCGACGGGGCCGCGGCGCGTCCTTGTCCTGCGGAGGCCGCCGGAGTCGCGAACCGTGATCACCCGAGAACGGCGCTTCGCAGCAGGCCAGACGGGGGGGTTCGCGACCACCGGGTCCGGCACGGCATGCGCCGGGGCACGGCCTCGAGTTGATCCTCAATGTCGTCCGACGCCCGCAAATGCACATCGTGGCCGGCCGTTCGACTGGCGTTCCACGGCGGAAATCGATGCACATCCACGCAACCGACTCGGAGCCCCGGTGAACCGGGCCTCGCATCGGCCGATCGGACAGACTGTCGCGTGGCCACGATACCGGGGCGGTGCGGTCTCGACAATGGTAGATTTCAGCGGTAACGGGCGGCCCGCGGCAAAGGCCTGACTCGCGGGCGGCGTCGTGGTAACAGAGGCCGCCCCTGCAGGATCCGACGCCGTGCCGGTCATCTCCGGAACACAATCGCGGACTATCCGCTTCTGCGTCGAGGCCGGCCTGCCGGGTCAACCCCGCCGTTCCGGGGCGGCTGGCCGCCGCCCCATCACTGCTCCCGTGGTCCGATGCGCCTGATCGGCTGGCTCCTGTCCTCCCTCATCCTGCTGCTGGCCGTCGCCGCGGTCGGCGTCTTCGCGGCCGCGAGCTATTTCGGCCGCGACCTGCCGGACACGGCGCAGCTGGCCAACTACGCGCCGCCGATCACCACCCGGCTGCATGCGGCCGACGGCCGGCTGATGGCTGAATACGCCAACCAGAACCGGTTGTTCGTCCCCTTTGCGGCGATCCCGCCCCTGGTGGCGCAGGCCTTCGTCTCGGCCGAGGACCAGCGCTTCTACGACCATCCGGGCATCGACCCGCAGGGCATCGCCCGGGCCGCGATCAGCGGCGTGCAGAACTACCTCTCGGGCAAGCGCGTCGAAGGCGCCTCGACCATCACCCAGCAGGTCGCGCGCAACTTCTTCCTGACCCCGGACCGGGCGATCAGCCGCAAGATCCGCGAGGTGCTGCTGGCGCTGCGGATCGAAAGCACCTTCACCAAGCAGCAGATCCTCGAGCTGTACCTGAACCAGATCTATCTCGGCCGCGGCGCCTATGGCGTGGCGGCGGCGGGGCTGGCCTATTTCAACAAGCCGCTGCAGGACCTGACGGTGTCCGAGGCCGCCTTCCTGGCCGGGCTGCCGAAGGCGCCGAGCAACTACGATCCCAAGAGCAAGCCGGAAGCTGCGGTGAATCGCCGCAACTACGTCATCGGCCGGCTGCTGGAGGACGGCGCGATCACCAAGGCCCAGGCCGACGCGGCCCTGGCCGAGCCGCTGGTGGCCAAGGACCGCCGGCAGGTCGAGTTCGTCAGCGCCAACTACTTTGCCGAGGAAGTGCGGCGTGAGCTGCAGCGCCTGTACGGCAACGACGCGCTGTACCAGGGCGGGCTGTCGGTGCGCACCTCGCTCGACCCGCATCTGCAGGACCTGGCCGACCAGGCGCTGCGCAGCGGGCTGCGCAACTACGACACCCGGCATGGCTGGCGCGGGCCGCTGAAGAAGATCGAAGGCTTCGAAGACTGGGCCGGGCAGCTGGCCGCGATCGTGCGCCCGGCCGGCGCCGGCGACTGGCAGCTGGCGGTGGTGCTGGACGTCGACGCCAAATCCGCCGCCATCGGCTTCTCCGACAAGAGCCGCGGCACCATCCCCTTCGCCGGGATGAAATGGGCCCGGCCGTGGCGGTCGAACCAGAATGTCGGGGCCGAACCGCGCAAGCCGGCCGATGTGCTGGCCAAGGGCGACGTGGTGCTGGTCGAGCCGACCGGCCCGGTGCCGGAGGACAAGGCGATCCCGCAGGAATTCGGCCTGCGCCAGATCCCCGACGTGCAGGGCGCCCTGGTGGCGCTCGACCCCAACACCGGGCGGGTGATGGCGATCGCCGGCGGCTACGACTATGCGATGAGCGAATTCGACCGCGGCACCCAGGCGGTGCGGCAGCCGGGGTCCAGCTTCAAGCCCTTCGTCTACCTGACCGCGCTCGAGGCCGGCTACACCCCGACCACCATCATCGACGACGCGCCGATCTCGATCGACACCGGCACCTCGACCTGGGAGCCGGAGAATGACGACCACACCTTCCTGGGTCCGATGCCGCTGCGGGTCGGCGTGGAGAAGTCGCGCAACGCGATGACGGTGCGCCTGCTGCAGGTCCTCGGGCTGGACAAGGTGCGCGACACGGCCCAGCGCTTCGGCGTCTACAAGGACATGCCGCTGCTCTATTCCATGGCGCTCGGCGCCGGCGAGACCACGCCGCTGCAGATGGCGGCGGGGTACGGCCAGATCGCCAATGGCGGCAAGAAGATCATCCCGACCTTCATCGACCGGATCCAGGACCGCAACGGCAAGACCATCTACCGGCATGACGACCGGCCCTGCGACACCTGCGCCCAGCCCTGGGCCGACCAGGCGACGCCGGTGATCCCGGACACGCGCGAGCAGATCGCCGATCCGGTCTCGGCCTACCAGATGACCTCGATCCTGCAGGGCGTGATCCAGCGCGGCACCGGCGCGGCGCTGAACAAGCTGGGCTTCACCCTGGCCGGCAAGACCGGCACCACCAACGATGCCAAGGACGCCTGGTTCGTCGGCTTCGCCCCCGACCTGGTGGTGGCGATCTATGTCGGCTTCGACGACCCGAAGACGCTGGGTGCCCGGGAATGGGGGTCGACCGCGGCGCTGCCGATCTTCGGCGATTTCATGTCCGCCGCCCTCACGGGCAAGGACGTGCCGCCCTTCCGCATCCCGCCCGGCGTCAGCCTGGTCAAGATCGACCGCCAGACCGGCCAGCCCGCCTATGGCAACGACGGCAGCACGATCTGGGAGGCGTTCCGCCCGGGCACCGAGCCCGGCACCGGCTACGCGCTCGACCGGCTGTCCGGTTCGGGCGCGGCGGCGCCCGAAGGAGACACCACCGGCTTCGGCGACACCGTGCCGGAGGCGACGACCGGGACCGGCGGGCTGTACTGACGCCCGCCGCAACCCGGATCAGACGAAAGCAATGGGGGAACGAGGCACCATCGTACCAACCCAGGAAGAGTGATCATGTCCCTTCGTAAATTCATCATCGAACGTGATATCCCGGCCGTCGGCTCCCTGGAGCGCGACCAGCTGCGCGGCGCCGCGGCCAAGTCCAACGACGCCCTGCGCCAGATCGGCCCCGACATCCAGTGGGTCGAGAGCTATGTCGCCGACAACAAGACCTTCTGCGTCTACCTCGCCAAGGATGAGGGCGTGATCCGCAAGCATGCCGAGATCAGCGGCTTTCCGGCGACCAAGATCACCGAAATCCGCAAGATGATCGACCCGACGACCGAGCGGGCGGCCTGACGCCTTAGCCGTCGCCCGTCGGCGCAGGAGAGGGATATGGATCTCGGGGGCTTCATCCGGCTGCTCGAAGCCTACCGGGACACCCGCTACCTCTTCGTCGCCGACGGGATCGAACACGACGTGCGGGTCGACCGGCGCAACCCGGCCGCCGAGGCGTGGCTGGCGGGCCGCGGGTCGACCCATGCCGGCTTCATCACCGCCGACAACCCGCGCAGCCGCCGGCTGACCGAGGCCGAGAACGCGGCGGCGCGGGTGCGGCTGGCGGCGGCGGTGCGGGCCCACGGCTTCGACGCCGTGCCGCACACCGGCGCCGGTCTGGACGCCGCCTGGTGGGAGCATGGCCTGTTGGTGCTCAATATGCCGCTCGACGACCTGCTGGAGCTGGCCGAGAGCTTCGGGCAGAACGCCGTCGTCTGGTTCGCCCCCGGCCGCCCCGCGCGGCTGGTGCCGACCCGGATCCTGCTCGACGCCTTCGCCGAGGGGCTGGATTGAGGGTGCGCATTCCCCCTTTCCACGGGTCGTCATTCCCGCGAAAGCGGGAATCTCTCGCTGATCGGGCTGCGACGAGATCCCCGCTTTCGCGGGGATGACGGGAAAGATTCGCGGGATGACGGGAAGGAGGAGGCGGGGCAGTGGGGTCTTTTCCGGCTCGTGGCCTTTACCTTGCCGCCGATCCATCATACATCCCGAAGCTGAACGGACGGATCGCCGGCAGGCGAGCCGCCCGACACGAACGGATTTTCGAGAGGAACGCGCCGATGCGTGCCGAGACCGAAGCCATGGCCAATGACATCAAGCAGTCGCTCGCGCTGCTGAGGAGGTCTCTTTGACTGGGATAACTCCGTCAGACGCCTGGACGAACTGAACACCCTCGCCGAGGACCCCAAGCTCTGGGACAGCCCCGACAAGGCGCAGACGCTGCTGCGCGAACGCACCCATCTCGATGACGCCATCGGCGCCTACAAGGCGATGGCCGGCGAGTTCGAGGACACGCTCGGCCTGATCGAGCTGGCCGAGGCCGAAGGCGACGCCGAAGTGCTGGCCGGCGCCGAGGCGGAGCTGGGCCAGCTGGCCCAGCGAGTGGCGAAGAAGCAGCTGGAAAGCCTGCTGTCCGGCGAAGCCGACGGCAACGACTGCTATCTCGAGGTCAATGCCGGCGCCGGCGGCACCGAGGCCCAGGACTGGGGCCAGATGCTGCTGCGCATGTATGTGCGCTGGGCCGAACAGCACGGCTTCAAGGTCGAGTGGCTGGAGGAAAGCCCGGGCGAAGAGGCCGGGATCAAGTCGGCCACGGTGCTGATCAAGGGCCACAACGCCTATGGCTGGCTGAAGACCGAATCGGGCGTGCACCGCCTGGTCCGGATCAGCCCCTATGACAGCGCGGCGCGGCGCCACACCAGCTTCGCCTCGGCCTCGGTGTCGCCGGTGGTCGATGACACGATCGAGATCACGATCCTGGACAAGGATCTGAAGGTCGACACCTACCGGGCCTCCGGCGCCGGCGGCCAGCATGTGAACAAGACGGATTCGGCGATCCGCATCACCCATATGCCGACCGGCGTCATCGTCGCCTGCCAGAACGACCGGTCGCAGCACCGCAACCGGGCCATGGCGATGGACATGCTGCGGGCCCGGCTCTACGAGCGCGAGCTGAAGATCCGCGAGGCCCAGGCCGATGCGCTGAACGCCGAGAAGTCCGAGATCGGCTGGGGCCACCAGATCCGAAGCTACGTGCTGCAGCCATACCAGATGGTGAAGGATTTGCGCACCGGGGTCGAAACCAGCGCCTCCTCGGCGGTGCTGGACGGCGACATCGACCAGTTCCTCGAGGCGTCGCTGGCCGCGAGGCTCAAGGGGCAGGGCGAGGACCTTCAGACCGGCTGATCAGGTGGGAGCTCTCCCGCGAGGGCTTTCCTCACCCGTCATTGCGAGCGCAGCGAAGCAATCCATGGGGCTGCTCATACCGGCGCCATGGATTGCTTCGTCGGCTTCGCCTCCTCGCAATTGTCTGTTGGAAAGAGGGTAGAAAGGATCATTCCGCGAGAGCGGGATGCCCCGGTCCGG